>CAZSYS010000356.1:0-4633 GCA_964611365.1 uncultured Planctomycetales bacterium | reverse complement strand
GGGGGCGGGGGGGGGCGCCGGCCGCTACCGCGCTTCGCGGTGCCGACCGCGACGGCTCGCCCTCCAGGCCGCCAAGGGCGGGACCGAATCTGCAGGTGTCTTTCCTTGGCCCTCCCGCATTGGCCGTCATGGCGGTGTCCGGGTCATCCATGAAGGGGAGGTGCGAGGCTTTCAGCCCCGTAGGGATGGTGTTGGCCGGCCGCAAACCGGCGGCGTCGCCGCCGGCTGCTGACTTGCGGGCCTTCGGCCTGAAGAACGCCGGGCGGCGCGATGAGTGATGCGAAGCGAAGCGCTTTTGGCCCTGTGGGGCTCGTGGCGACCGGCCGGGCCCGGGGCATGGAGCCGGCCGGCCGGCTCAGGCACTGTCCTGTTCGAGAACCTTGGGCAGGGCGAAGAAGTCGCCGTCGCGGTGCGGCGCGTTGGCCAGAGCCTGTTCGACCGGAAGCGGATCGCCGGGGAGGTCATCGCGAAAGACGTTATGCACCGGCAGGGCGTGCGCCGTCGGCGGCACGTCCGCGGTGTCCAGTTCGTTGAGCTGCTCGACGTAGGCCAGGATGTGCGAAAGCTGCTCGCTGAACAGCCGGACTTCCTCGTCGGTCGGACGCAGCCGCGCCAGGTGGGCGATATGCCGGACCTGCTGCTCGTCGATTCTCGCCGCCATGCCGCATCCTCCCCCGCGCGCCCGCCGGCCTGCGAGGTCCCCAGCACACGCGACCAGAAGGCCTCCGCCAGGCCCGCCGGAAACGTCCCGGCGCCCACGCGGATCGCCGGAATCACGTACTGGGCGTCGCCGCGCCGGAGCCCTTCCTCCAGGAAGATCTCCGTTTCCCGCAGCATCCGGCGCCGCAGCGCGGTCCAGCTCTCGGCGGAGGGGACCCGCGGCAGCTGCATCAGACCGCCTCCTGGGCCGCCTGCTCGATGCGCTCGCCGCCCCAGAAGCCGCACAACGCCGCCGCGACCCCCACGGCCACATACTCCACCGGCAGTGCCCGGGCAAGGTTGTGCGGCGGAGTGATCGCCAGCAGGGCGTAGAACTTGTAGCCGCCGGCCTGGGCCCAGCTCATGTCGCCGGCCAGGTAGCCCAGCAGCCAGCCGACCAGCGCGACCGCCGGCGCCGCCGCGACATACCACACCGCCCGGTCGATGCCCGTGAAATACCGGCCCGCCATCGCCCCCAGGTACAGCCCGCCGGCAATCGAGGCGATCACCTGCCCGCGGGCAATCGCCGCCACCGGCGTTCGCGCGATTGTCGTCCAGATCACGAACAGCCCCACCAGACCGGTCACCGCCAGCGCCGGCCAGCCCGACCACGGCGTCCGCGACCAGGCCGCCGCCGCGGTCGGAGCGTCCTTGCCGCCTCCGCGGGCCGCCGGCGGCGACGCCGCCGCGTCTCCCCCCTCGGGGGCCGACCACAGCCAGCGCCATACCAGCATCGCCGCCACCCACACCACCAGCATCAGGGCGGTCCACATCAGCGTGTCCAGGGCCATGGCCCACATGAAGGCACGCCGCGAGGCAGGATCCGGCGTCACCTGGTAGGCCAGCAGCATCCGCATCGAGCCGCCCCGAAGGGCCAACGCCGCAAGCCCCACGGCGGCCGCGAAAACCCCGGCTTCCGGCAGCCGCCGACCCGCCACCGCCGTTCCGATCACCCCGGCCACCACGGCCAGCACGGTCAGTGCCGGCCAGGCACCCAGCCCGTGGGCCCCCAGGAGCACGAAGGTGATGCCCATGTCCGGATCGGCCGGCGCGACCACCGCCCACCCGACAGGATTGAGCAGCAGCACCGCCGCCGCAGCCGCGGCCAGCACGCGACACTTCTCCACGAAACTCAGCGGCCGCGCCGGGTTCAAGGTCGAACTCGCTTCCATGGTCGAACGAGGCTACCGGCCAGGCCCGGCGAGGTCAACGCGAGCCCGCCTGCAGTCTTACCCCCCCTGCCCCTGCTCCTGCCCCGCTGACCCGTCCGCCAGAATCCATGCCTGGTTAAAGGCCGCGTGGCGGATCGTCAGCCGCTGCTGAGACCACACCACGTGGATCGTGCCGTCCGGGGCCCGCGCAGCCGCCGGATAGGCGACCGGTCCGGGTCCCTCGGCGAGCACGCGCCGGTGCGGCCAGCTGAGGCCGCCGTCGGCCGACAATGCCGCGGTCAACCGGATCCGCTCGGAAGGGCTGTCATTGAACACCAGCAGCAGCCGGTCCTCGCCCAGCCCCAGCAGCGCCGCGGGGGCATCGGGGTTGGGGAACCCCGCGTCGATCGGGCGGCTCCAGCTCCGCCCGTCGTCGTCCGAGGCGGCGGCCCACAGCCAGCCGGCTCCGAAGTTCCGCATCACGGCCAGCAGCCGGCCACCCGGCAGCCTTGCGATCGAGGGCTGTCCGTTGGCCCAGGGTTCATCCGTGTGCACCCACGAACGCAGCCGCCAGCTTTCGCCGTCGGCGGATTCGTAGAACAGCGACTGGCGGATCAGATCGTCGTACGCCGGCAGCAGCAGAACGCCCTCCGGCGTGCGAACCGGCGGAAAACGCACGTTGGAGCCCGTGCGGTCGCTGACCACCCGCGGGGGCGTCCAGGTGTGGCCCCGGTCAAGGCTGCACTGCAGCTCGATGTGGGCGCTGCTCCATCGCAGGGGCGTCACCGCCTGGAACAGCCAGACCCGGTCGCCCTCGGCGTAGAGCACCGGGTTCCCCTCGCCGCCGGGGCGGTCCAGGTGCAGCTCGGGCCGGCTCCACGGCCCTCCCGGAGGCCGCCGCGCGGTGTACAGCGCCGATCCGTCGAGCTCGTGCGGACCGCTGTAGGAGTACCAGGCCGCCAGCAGTTCGCCGTCGTCCAGGGCGACGAGGGTCGGAGCATGCGACCCGGTTTTTCCGGCCACGGCGTCGAACAGGTCGGCCTCCTGGAAGACCGGCTCCCCCGCCGCCGGCAGCAGACGGCCGGCCTCGATGTTGAACGACAGCACCAGATCCCCGTCCACCGGCGGCAGGAGACCGGCACAACCGGCCAGCAGTGCCGTCGCGCACGGGCCGGTCAGGCAAGGCCGCACCGCCCGGCGGAGGCTCCGGAGGATCGCAAGATCCGGCGAACGCATGGCGTGCGTCACTTTCTGCGGGACCTGGCCTGTTCCCACGGCGGTTTGAACGGAATCGCCTTCGGCGAACGCAGCGGCAGGCGGTGGATGGCGATCATCCAGGCGGCTCCCATTGCCAGCAGCAGCAGGCTGACGAACTGCGAGGCGGTCAGGCCGGCGGCGTCGTGGGGGTTGTCCACCCGGACGATCTCCTCCACGATCCGCATCAGCGGGTAGGTGAGAAACAGCACGCCGAAAACGAGGCCGTGCCGCCTGCGACGGTAGAACAGCGCGTTCAGCAGCCAGGC
This sequence comes from uncultured Planctomycetales bacterium, assembly GCA_964611365.1. Taxonomy (GTDB): domain Bacteria; phylum Planctomycetota; class Phycisphaerae; order UBA1845; family PWPN01; genus CALLOB01. The sequence goes on along the minus strand of CAZSYS010000356.1, from coordinate 1,260 downwards.
CAGCAGAAAGCCGCCGGCCGAGGCGTACAGCTGCGCCGGATGCACCGGCTGCGTGCGATGCGACGGCCGCCGGGCCCTGGCCGCCAGCGAAGCGTGGGTCACGTCGAAGATCCTCGCCTGGTTGTCCGACAGAGCCCCCGGGCGCAGCTGCTCGCGCCACGCCTTCCGGGCCCGGTCGCGCGCCTGCGTGAGCCGCTCCAGCTCTCCGGCCTCCGCCCCGTGGCCGGCCGCTCCGGCCAAGGCACGCTCGGCGGCCTCCAGCTCCCGCTCCGCCCGGCGCAGCGGCTCGGGAACCTCCTCCGGGAAATCCCGGGGCAGCAGCGCCGGCGCGCCGTCCCGGAACACCACGATCAGTTCGGCCGGCACGGTCACCTGCCGGTCCTCCCACTGCCGGTGAAAGGCCGGACTGGCGTACGGGAAACGGACTCCCCAGGCCAGTTCCGGCCCGCAGGCCCCGCCCCAGCAGCAGCCGTTCAGAAAACAGCCGATCCGGGCCATCCCCATGCCGAACATCAGCGACGGCGTCACGATGTCCAGATAGAGCCGGAACGACGCCCGCTTGATCGCCAGATACGCCACGACCGCGACCATCGCCCCGATCAGGCCGCCGTAGAACTCCATCCCGCCGGCGGTAATGTCGATCACCGCCCGAAACCCCCGCCCCGCGAAACTCCGATCCCAGTAGTGGATGACGTAGAACGCCCGGGCGCCCACCACGCTGGAGACCAGCGCCGCAAAGCCGAGGTTGATCACCAGGTCCGGATCGCACTTGGTCCGGGCGGCACGCCGCGCCGCCCACCAGGTGCCGCCCAGAAAGCCGATCATCAGCATCAGCCCGTAGCTGCGGATCGGAAGCTCAAGCCAGGGAATCTTGAACAGCGTCGGCCACATCGCCTCACAACCTTACGACCGCAGTCCCTTGAGGAAGCCGGACATCTTCCCGACTGCAAAAGCCGGCTGGGCCACGGACCGCACCCCGGCGGTCGGCCTCCGCGTCGCGGCCGGGCTCATCCCGCGCCGGCTCATCCTACTGAGGCCGACAGACCGCGTCCAACGGCATGTTGTCGATCAGCCGGACCCCGCCGATCCGCACCGCCGCCGCCAGCAGGCACCGCCCGGAAACCGTCGCCACCGGGCGGAGGTCCTCGGCATCGACGATCTCGACGTAGTCGATCTCGCACGGCCCCGCGGCCGCGATCCGCTCCCGGACCCCCGCGACCAGCAATTCGACCCGGCGCTCTCCACTTCCCACCTGACCGA
>CAZSYS010000355.1:0-4636 GCA_964611365.1 uncultured Planctomycetales bacterium | reverse complement strand
CCTGTCGCCCCGGCCGCGGCCGCAGGCGCGGACGATTCGACGACCGCACGGCCAGGTCCGACGGGGGCCCTTGCCGCCTGGTGGATCGTGCCGCCGCTGCTGCTGGTTGCGGCCTACGCCGTCGCAATGCAGTGGCACCCGGACATGCGCCCCGTGGCCTCCTCGCTGCTGACCTACACCCCCGACGGCCGCATCCTCGAGCCCGGCGAAGCCACCGATTACGGCGCGATCCGGCTGCTGGCCGGCGCCGCGGTGCTTTTTGCCGCCCTGGCCCTGGCGGCCGGCCACCCGCACCCCGAGGAGGACGCCTCGATCCTGGAGACCATCGAGGCCGAGGCCGGCGGTGCCCGCCGGATCGCGGCCATCGAGATGCTGGTCATCAGCCCGGCCATCATCCTGGCCGTCGCGGCCCAGATGGCCCTGATCCGCTGGCCGGCCCTCGGGCAGGCCTGCGAGTCCTGGCTGCACGCCCGGCCCGTACAGGCCTGGAGCTGGCAGCCGCTGCTGGGGCTGGCCACCGGGCTCTGCGGCTGGATCCTCGGTGGGGCGGTGGCCTGGTTCGCCCGGATCTTCTTCACGCTGGCGTTCGGGCGGGAGGCCCTGGGCATGGGCGACGTGCACATCCTCGCGGCCACCGGCGCGGTCGCCGGGTGGGTGGTGGCGTTTCTGGGGTTCTTCGCGGCCGCACCGCTGGCTTTGCTGGCCCTGGTGGTGATCCGTCTGCGCCGCCAGGCCCGGGCCCTGCCTTACGGCCCCTGGCTGGCGCTGGGTTTCCTGGTGGTGGTGCTGTTTCAGGACCGGATTCTGGAGTACCTGAACCTGCGGACGCTGCTGGACCGTGCATCGGGCATGTGACCGCGCCGGCCCGGCCGGGCAAAGCTGCCGGCAGGGGAGGTTGCCGACGTGGTCGCCCGGGGATATGCTATCGCGGCATTGCCCCGCAGGGCGTCGCCCCGGGGCAAAGAGAGGAGTCTGCCCGGGGCATGGAGCCCGGTCACATCGCCCCGGCGGTGTGCAGAGGCCTCGTCGTTGAAACCGGCTTCACGGACCACCCGGATCGAAGGAGTCCAGCCATGAGAAGCAGTCGTATCGTCACCGGCATGCTGCTCGCCGGCGGCATGTTCCTGCTGGCCGCGGGCTGCGCGGAGAAGGACCAGGGGCTGGTCACGCAGGATCAGGCCGGCGATCGGGCCCAGGCCCGCATCCGCGAACTGGAGGATCAGCTGGCCCAGTGCCAGGGGGATCTCAACGCCTGCAAGGAGGACGCCCTGCGCCTCCAGAGCGAGATCGACCGGCTGCGCGACCAGCTGGCCAAGGGACAGGACGCTTCGCCCGGCTGGACCGCTTTCCCCGGCGGAGCCATGACCTCCATCGAGGGCACGGTCCTGTTCGACTCCGGCAAGCGGGATCTGCGTGCGGCGGGCCGCAAGACGCTCCAGAGCGTGGCCGATACCATCAAGTCGAAGTATCCCGACCACGAGATCTTCGTGTTCGGGCATACCGACAACGAGCCGATCAAGTACAGCAAGTGGGAGGACAACTACGAGCTGAGCTGTCAGCGGGCCCTCACCGTGGTGCGCAACCTCAGGAAGATGGGGGCCGGAAACCTGATGGCCGCCTGCGGGTGGGGAGAGAGCCGCCCCACGGCGCCCAATGACAGCGCCGCGTCGCGCCAGGCCAACCGCCGCGTCGAGATCTACGCCCTGGCGCCCAAGGCTGCGGCGGCTCAATAGCCCGCGAATCACCCTGGGGCGCCGAGGCGGCGTCCAGCGAACTCCCGCCCCGGGACCGGGGCCGATGCACCGGCACCGAAGACGGGGGAACGGTCCTCCGCATTCACCGGACGGCTTTCCGTCTTGCCTGGCCGACGGCTTCGGGGTACATTGACCGTTCCCTTCGGCGCACCGCAAGTCGCGAGGCTCTTCACGCCTGCCCGAGCGGTTCTGCCGAAGCCGCCGCGGGTGGATTTACAGTCAGGGCGGATTCGAAGTTCGCTGAGGGATTCGCCGGTCTCAGGACAAGCAGGAGATCGTTCACGTGGAAAAGCCCAACGCTAAGCCCGCCTCGCCGCATTTCAGTTCCGGCCCGACCTGCAAACGCCCCGGATGGACCATTGGCGCGCTGTCGTCGGCCCTGGTCGGCCGGTCGCATCGGGCCAAGCCGGGCAAGGCGCGTCTCAAGGAGGCCATCGACCTGAGCCGCCAGGTGGCCGGCATCCCCGACGACTACCTCGTCGGCATCCTGCCCGGCAGCGATACCGGAGCCTTCGAATGCGCCATGTGGAGCCTGCTGGGCGCCCGGCCGGTGACCGCCATGGCCTGGGAAAGCTTCGGCGAAGGCTGGGTCACCGACATCACCAAACAGCTCAAGCTCAAGGACGTCAAGGTGATGAAGGCCCCCTACGGCCAGATCCCCGACCTCAAGGAGGTGGACTGGAACACCGACGTGGTCTTCACCTGGAACGGCACCACCAGCGGGGTCAAGATGCCCGACGACTTCGAGATCCCCGCCGACCGCCAGGGCCTGACGCTCTGCGACGCCACCAGCGCGGTCTTCGCGATGCCGCTGCCGTGGCCCCGGCTGGACGTGGTCACCTGGTCGTGGCAGAAGTGCCTCGGCGGCGAGGCCGCCCACGGCATGCTGGTGCTTTCGCCGCGGGCGGTGCAGCGGCTGGAGAGCTACACCCCGCCCTGGCCGATGCCCAAGATCTTCCGCCTGACCAAGGGCGGCAAGCTGATCGCCGGCATCTTCGAGGGCGACACCATCAACACGCCCTCGATGATCGCCGTCGAGGACTACATCGACGCCCTCAAGTGGGGCCGCGACCTGGTCCACGGCCAGAAGCGCGGACTGGAAGCCCTCATCGCCCGCAGCCGCGACAATCTCAGGGTCGTCGAGGACTTCGTCGCGGCCCACGACTGGATCGACTTCCTGCCGGCCGAGCCGGCGATCCGCTCCAGCACCTCGATCTGCCTCAAGGTCGTCGCCGGCTGGTTCAAGGCCGTCACCCCCGAGGAGCAGGCGGCCTTCTGCAAGAAGGTCAGCGCCGCCATGGACGCCGAGGGCGCGGTTCACGACAGCGGATCCTATCGCGACGCCCCGCCGGGCTTCCGACTCTGGGGCGGTCCCACCGTGGACCCCGCCGACATGAAGCTCGCCCTGCAATGGCTCCAGTGGGCCTACGAGAGCCACCGGCCGGCCTCATGAACCGCGGGGAACCGCCCGAGCGGCGCACCCGTCAGGCCTCCAGCCGCAGCAGCACGTTGCCCTCCAGGTCGCGCCAGACCTGCCGGCCGTCCTCCTGCCGGCGGCGGGCGTGGCGGGTCAGGTAGTACAGCGTCGGTTCGACGATGTGCTGGTTGTTGAGCAACGGCTCGGTGTAGCGGATCGCCCCGAATTCCGCGCCGTCGATGTGGTGCTCCCGGCCGACGTGGTTGTTCCAGTCCACGCCCTCGGTCAGGAAGCCGTGCGGGCCGTAGTGGTGTTTCGCGGCCGCCCGCAGGATCGTCAGGCCGTCCAGCAGCTGGTCCGTCCGCCCGGTGTCGGTGGCGGCCTCAAAGTACGCCATCGCCGCCTCGGCATTCTCCCACAGATAGGCCGTGTCCCAGCTCTGCTCCATCCACAGCAGCCCCCGGGTGGCCACGCCGTTGCGGTCCTCGTGCATCTTGAAGCGGTCCAGGCTCGGCAGCACCCGCCGGTGCGCGAACCGGGCCGGCTCGGCGTCGCCCAGCACCTGGGACGCCCGGCGCAGGATGCGGAACGCGCAGGAGTAGGCCACGTTCTCGTGAGCGTCGCAGGTGTCGTGGTTGATGCTGCCGTAAATCCCTCCGGCCTCCATGAACACCTTCACGCCGCCGGCGAGCCTGGCCCGGTAGTCGGCCAGTCCCCGGGCGGTCAGCTCGGCCCAGAGCTGCAGGATGAACAGCCCGTCGGCGCTGGCGTCGAAGAGGCGGTCCGCGCCGCCATCGGCCGCCTGGGGATAGTGGGCGCCCGACGGCGTACAGCGACGCGGAAACCATCCGCCCGGCAGCGGGCGCAGGTGCTCGTCCAGCCAGCGGGCGTATCCCAGGGCCGCGGCCTGCAGCCGCCCGCGCCGCCGGTCGTCCAGGTCCGCGCACTGCAGCATCTGCACCGCCACCCTGGCCGTCGAACCCGGGCAGAACCAGTCGCTGTTGTGCTTGAAGTTCAGCACCAGCTCGTCGCGCGGGATGTGCCGGTAGCCGCGGATCAGACCGCCGGAGGTGTCGATGAAGCCGTCCTTCAGCACGTGGTCCAGCAGCGACAGCGCCGTCCGCTCCATCTCCGGCCGGCCGGTGAACCGGGCCCAGCCGATCAGCTCGAAGGCCCCGCCGACGGCGTTGGCCGCCCAGCCCGGACCCTCCAGCGGCCCGAAGTCGTGCCAGCCCATGATCGCCCCCTCAGGGTCCACGAACGAAGAGGTGCAGCAGGCATGACCCCGGTACGTGGTCATGCAGCGCGTCAGGGTGAAGCGCAGCGAGTCGGCGGCGCTGTCCACGATGGTGTAGGCCGGATTCTCGGGAACATAGAACGTCCGCTCGGCCGGCGAGGTGGCCGGTGAGGTGGCCGTCGCCGGGGCTTCGGCCTGCAGCCCGCCCGGCCCGGCTCCCGCCAGCCC
>CAZSYS010000354.1:0-4651 GCA_964611365.1 uncultured Planctomycetales bacterium | reverse complement strand
GAGACGACCTGGGAGAACGACCGGCTCACCTATGAGTTCGACGTCGCCGCCGGGAGCGGGGCGGGCATGGTCTACGCCGACCACCGGCGCCGCACCGCCTCCGGCACGGCCGATCACCCGGCCATCGACTGCCAGCTCGGCGGCGTCCGCAGCGATTTCGACTTCGGTCCGCTGCAGCTGGTTTCGATGGCGGCGGTCCACCGGGTGTTGGAGGCCTGGGGCCCGCTGGGAGAAAGCTCCTGGGCCGGCCGATACGACCTGCGGCTGCGGATCTCGGTGGCACACCCCTTGGTGCACATCCCGGAATACCTCTGCTGCGTCGATGCCGCCGGGCCGGCGGGCCCCGACCAGCACTTCGCCTACGTCGATCCGCGCAACGCCGCCGTGCAGGCGGAGATGGAGCAGGCGGTGACCGCCCACCTGAAGCGCATCGGCGCCTGGCTGCCGCCCCGCGGCGAGCTGGCGCCCCCGTGCCGGGACTCCTTTCCCGTCGAGGCCAGCGTGGTGATCCCCGTCCGCAACCGCGAAAAGACCGTCGCCGACGCGGTGAACAGCGTGCTCACCCAGCAGACGGCGTTCCCCTTCAACGTGATCGTGGTCGACAACCACTCGACCGACGGCACCACCGCGATCCTCCGGGATCTGGCGGCCCGGGACCGGCGCGTGGTCCACATCATCCCGCAGGCCGTCGACCTGGGCATCGGCGGGTGCTGGAACGAGGCGGTGTTCTCGCCGCACTGCGGCCGCTACGCCGTGCAGCTGGACTCCGACGACCTCTACGACGGCCCCGACGCCCTGGCCAGAGTCGTGGCCGAGCTGCGGCGCGGGCCTTACGCGATGGTCGTCGGCTCGTACCGGGTGGTGGACTTCCGGCTCAACGAGCTGCCCCCCGGCCTGGTCGATCACCGCGAGTGGACGCCCGAGAACGGGCACAACAACCTGCTGCGGGTCAACGGGCTGGGCGCGCCGCGGGCCTTCGACACCGCGGTGCTCCGCAGACATCCGCTTCCGGACGTCAGCTACGGCGAGGACTATGCCGCCGGGCTGCGGATCACGCGCACCTACGCGCTGGGGCGGATCTACGAACCGACCTACCTGTGCCGCCGCTGGGAGGGCAACACCGACGCGGCCCTGCCGGTCGCCCAGGTCAATCGCCATAACGCCTACAAGGACCGCCTCCGCACGATCGAGATCCTGGCCCGCCAGGAGCTCAACCGCCGGTCCGGGTGCGGGTCGCCGCCGCGCTGCTGACCGCGGGAGCCGGCGCCGCCGGCGGCAGAATGTGCTGGGCCAGGACGGCCCGGACGAAGGGCTCGCTGGTGGCGTCCGTGTGGGCCCCGGTCCAGCCGTAACGCTCGTACCTGGAGGACCAGCGGATGTTGTGGATCTTGCCCTGGGCGCCGCCCGGCGGGCGCAGCCCCACCAGGCCCGCCGCGTCCACGCCCATCTGCCCGTCGATGGTGCCCAGCGTGCGCACCGGCCCCTGAAGAATGCCGTCGGCCTGCGAGTGGTAGACGTAGACGCCGCCGGAGATGTTCGCCAGCGCCTTGCGCATGTCGTAGTTCGAGGCGATGCTCGAGCCCAGCATCACCAGGCTGTGGACGGTCGCCGGCGGCGCGAGACTCTCGCAGGCCCAGACTCCCACGCCCGTGCCCGCCGAAAGACAGATGATGTTCACCTGAACGTCGGGGTAACGCTGCAGGTAGGCGGTGATCTCCCGGCCGAGTTCCACGCCCTTCTGCCGGGCGACCGGCCGGCCGATGGTCTGGTCCAGCGCCGGGTTGAAGGTCGGCGACCAGCGGTAGTTGATGATGCTGCCCCGGTAGCCGGCGGCCCGCAGGCCGTTGTACACGTCGGCCACGCCGTAGCCCCAGTTGCCCGCGCCGTCGATGTAGTACGTCCGCCCGAAGCGGTCGCCGGTCGATCCGCCGCCCCCGGCAGCGCAGCCGCTGAACATCACCGCGCCCACGGCGACCAGTGCCCCGGCCAGACGTGCCCCGGCGACACGTCCCCTCGCGGCATGCGGCAACGACCTCGACGGACACGCACTGCTCCGGCTCTCGGCGGGGATGACCTGCAATCGCATTCCCTCGACTCGGACCGGCCGGCGAAGCGCCGACCGCGTGCCGCCCGGGACTTGAGCTTGGCACGGCACGGCCCGCTTCGTATGCTGACACCGCCGGTCGGGTCAGTGCGGATTGTAGGCCCGCCGGCGGGCTTGTCAAAAAGGGCGCATGGCGTGCGGGTCAAGATCTGCGGAATCACGTGCCCGGAGGACCTGCGGGCGGCCGCCGAGGCCGGCGCGGACGCCGTCGGCTTCAACTTCGTCGGCGGGCCGCGGTGCCTCGACCCGGTCCGGGCCGCCGATCTGCTGGCGGCCCTGCCCCCGCTGGTCACACCGGTGGCCCTGGTGCGGCTGGAGGAAGGACGCGTGCCCGACGCCCTGCTGGAACTGCTGGGCGAATTCTGGGTCTCGCACGTGCAGCTCTACGGCGACCTGACCCCCGCCGCCCTGGCAGCCCTCGCCCGCGACGGGCTGAAGCCCATCCCCGCCATCGCGGTGCGCGAAGCCCGGATCCTGCGCGACGCCGGATCGCTCGTCGGGCCGGAGTCCGGCTTCACCCCCGCCGCCGTGGTGCTCGATGCCTGGGCGCCCGGACGCGAGGGCGGCACCGGGCGGACGCTGGCCTGGCCGATGATCGCCGCCGAGCAGGCCGCCGGGCATATGCGCGGCTGGCCGCCGATCATCCTCGCCGGAGGCCTCACGCCCGAGAACGTGGCCGAGGCCGTCCGCCAGGTCCGTCCCTGGGCCGTTGACGTGTCCTCCGGCGTCGAACGCGCCGACGCCCCCGGCCGCAAGGATCCGGCGCGGATGGACGCCTTCGTACGCCAGGCACGCCGGGCGCTGTCGGATGCGTGAGCCGATGAGCCGCAGACGACCCACACCCGCGCCAGGCGGCATCGTCCTGGCGTCGTTTGCACTGCTGGCGGCCGCCGGCTGCGTCGGCCCCTGGAGGCCCACGGCCGAACACCTCAGCGTCCAGCCGCCGCCCCGGCCGTCCACCCTGGTCGAGAGCCTCCGCGCCGCCCGCTGCGGACGGTGGATTTACGAACGGCAGGAACTGCCCGAGCAGCCGGACCGCCCGGTCGGCACCTACGTCCGGCGAGACCTGCCCGGGCGGATGACCGAGGGCATCCTCGTCTGGCGGCCCCTCCAGCCCATCGCCGTCATCCTGGCTCAGCCGGCCTCGCAGCCGTCGGGGACGGATCGAACCGGCACCGCCGGATGGGGCGGCGGCCGGCGCTACGCCCCGCACATCTATGTATCGCTGGACGAAGCCCTCGCCCCGATCCCCGACGACCTGCAGTGGGGCGAACCGTCCGAGGCGGCCACCGGCCTGACCTATTACGACGCCCTCGGACGCCCGCAGGCCTCCGGAACGCTCCGACGCGTCGCCCGGCTGGAGGGTGTCGAGGACGTCACCTGTCCGGCCGGCCTGTTCCGGGATTGCCTGCGGGTCCGCGTGGACCTCACCGTGGAGATGCCCTGGGTGCTGGTGTTCAACTGGACCTGCTACATGTGGCTTTCGCCCCAGGCCGGCGAGGTGCGGCGCGTCCAGCGGATGTCCGGATGGTTCCTGGTCTTCTGGTTCGGCAGCGCCCACGAGTACCGCCTCGCCGAACACCGGCCCGCACCACAGACCTCGGCGGGCGCACATCCCTGCCCTCGCTGGAAGCGGATCGGCGTACTGTTTGACCGGGTCGCGCCCCGCCCGCAGATCGGCGGCATGGTGGTGGATTACGAGCCCGCGCCGGCCGGGCCGTGACCGCCTGCCTCCCGGGGCTCTGTTGCGGAGTGCGGCCGGGGAGTATAGTCATCCATGCGCGCACAACCCGCGGCAGGCGGTGGCGGAACAGGCGGCAGACCGGATGGCGGCCCAGGGCGTGGTGCTCTTCGGCGGAACGTTCAACCCGATCCACATCGGGCACCTGATCGTCGCGCGGGCGGCGGCCGAACACCTCGGGGTCGGGCGGGTGGTGCTCATCCCCTCGGCCAACCCGCCGCACAAGTCCGGCGAGGAGCTGGCCAGCCCCGCAGACCGCCTGGAGATGGCCCGGGCCGCCACGGCCGGAGAACCCGGGTTCGAGGTGGATGACATCGAGCTGCGCCGCGAAGGCCCCAGCTACACCGTGCTCACCGTCCGTGCGTTCCGCCGGCGCCTCGGCGATGAGGTTCCGCTGTTCTGGCTGATCGGGGCCGACACGCTCAGCGAACTGGCCGCCTGGTACCGCACCGCCGAGCTGGTGAGCCTCTGCCGGATCGTCACCGCCGTCCGCCCCGGCTACGACCGCCCGGACACCACCCCGCTGCGCCGCGTGCTGTCGGCCGAGCACGTCCGCCGCCTGGAGGAGGACATCATCCCCACGCCGCGGATCGACATTTCAGCCACCGACATCCGTCGGCGGGTGCGCGAGGGGCGTTCGATCCGCTTCCTGGTGCCCGATGCCGTGGCCGACCGCATCGTCGCCGGCGGCCTGTACCGCCGGGCCTGATCCGCCGGGCGTTCCGGTTCAGCTCCACGGCCCGGCGCCCCCGCCGGCCGTCGAACATGGTCGCACATCGGCGTCGCGCAGCGCCGTAGCGGCCGGC
>CAZSYS010000353.1:0-4662 GCA_964611365.1 uncultured Planctomycetales bacterium | reverse complement strand
GGCGGCCGCCGGCGGGCCAACCGCGACCGGTCCGCCGCCGCCGGTGCGCGCCAATGAGGCGTTTCCTGCACTCCGGCAGTCCGCGGAGCACGGTGCCGGCCTGCGGAGCACGGAGACGGCCCGGAATCCTGCGCCGGCACGGACAAGCCGCCGGGCGCCACCGGCCCGCAAACCGGGGGGATCGGAGCCCCGCGACGCCGGCCGTTGCGTCAGTCGGCAGCCACCGCCTCCAGGAGCGTGACGATGTCGGCCGGCCCGGCGGCGGCAACAAAGTTCCGCCGGGCCAGTTTCGCGGCCTGGACCGCCCACGAGAAGTCGGTCCGGCCGGCCGTGCCGACCAGCCGCAGGTCGCAGCCCTGTGCGGCCGCGGCCGCCACCGCCGGCAATCCGCCCACGCGCCGCAGGTTCGGCAGGAACAGCCGGGCCAGGTAGTCGTCATCCGTGCCGTCGTCGAAGCCGCCCAGATCCACGACCGCCCTGACGGTCAGGCGTTCGGGCAGCTTCTCCGGCAGCAACGCCAGGGCCGCCAGTGCCATCGGGCCGGTCGGTCCGAAAGCCGCGATGTCGATCCTGTCGACTCCGGGCGTGGCGATTTCAGCGCCCAGCACGGTCAGCAGGTCATAGACGGCCTCGGCCGCGTCGGTGCGGTTGAAGGTGGTGAAGAACTTGTCGTAGAACTGCGGCCTGGTCGCGGGAACGGGGCGCTTCGACCCGCCGAACCCGAAAGGCTCGACGACCACCACGTGCCGACCGCGAACCAGCAGCGGCCGGATCCACTCCCGGCCCGCCTCGGCGAAGGCCAGGCCGTCGGGGTGCACGAGGATGAACACCCGGTTGGTGATCGAGGAGAGGAAGCTGGACAGGCGGACCAGCGGAACCTGCCGCCCGCCACGGCCCAGCAGTTCCCCGCTGCGGGCCTCGACCGCGGCGGAATCGGCGCCCGGGGCGGGGGCGATGCGTCGGATGTCGCCGGCCTCCGGAAACCCTGATCCGGCGGCCTGCGACACGCCCAGGCGTGCCAGGGCGACGAGCCTGGCGAGCCCGGACTGGCCGCCGGCACCCAGGGCCGCGACGCGCTGCCGGTCTTCGGCCTTGAACCGCTCGATCAGCGCCGGCAGGCGGGGCATGTCCGCCGGCGGCTCGGTGTCCGCGAAGACCAGCAGGTCGGCGTCGGCCTCGACGTGGATGTCGCCCTCGGTGACCGCGTCGGCGTCGGGGCGGTTCAGCAGGTGCCGGGCGAAGAAGCGCAGCATCGCCTCGCGGCTGGCGCGGTTGTAGTTGTGCTCGGCGTCGATGTGCACGTTGGCCACGCGGTCGGCGGCGCCGAACAGGCCGTAAACGCCGCGGATGAACGGGAACTCCACCTGCGGCGTGTCCTTCGTCCAGTCGCCGCTGGCGCTGACCAGCAGCAGCGGACGCGGGGCGAACAGGGCCCCGATCTCCATGTTCTGCGTGTCGATGCGCAGCAGGGGGGCGTTCTCGCAGATGCAGCCGCCCTGCATGAGGTGCGAGATCATGTTGACCGGCGCGGCCACCTGAACGCGGTCGTCCACCGCCGAGAGGATGAACGTCTGGGTGCCGCCGCCGGAGCCGCCGGTGGCCCCGATCCGCCCGGGATCGACGTCCGGCAGGGATTGCAGGAAATCCATCGCCGCGACGCTGTTGACCGTCTGCATCGCCAGCGGCCCGATGCCCCACAGGGCCAGGGCCGGTTCGAGAAAGGTCCCGTCGCGGTGGTCGAACTGCCGGCCGCTGTCGTTGTAGCCGATCATGTCCCAGGAGAACACCACCGCCCCCAGCCGCGCCAGGGCGATGCAGCGTGCCGGCACCGAGCCCCGGTCGTCGTGGTTCAGCCGGCCTCGCGGCCAGTGGCCGTGCGGGCAGGCGACCGCCGGATGCCGCGCGGCAGGGCCCGCGGGCCGGTAGAGATTGCCGGTCACGTACAGCCCGGGGCGGCTCTCGAACAGCACTTTCTCGACGGTGTAGCCGGGCCGTTCCAGCCGGCCGAAGATCCGGGCGTCCAGCGGCGCCCGATCCGGCTCGGGAATCAGCCCGGCCGCGAAACGCACCTGCGTCCGCAGGGCTTCGGCCCGGCTCCGCCACTGCTCCAGGTCTCCCGGCGGCCGGGGGCGGAAGTCGAAGTCGGTGTGCGGCAGGGGCCTCCAACGCGCGTCGTCGGTTCTCGCAACGCTGTCGGCCGCCGCGGGCCATACCCGGCAGGCGAGCACCACCAGCCACAGCAGACCTGAAGCTTTCATGTCTCGTCCTCCCGACCGGTCCGGCCCCCACCGCAGCCGGTCTTGTACCATAATCCGCCCCTCCCGGCACGGGCCTGCGGGAATCACGCCGGGTGTCGGGGCCGTGCCGCCGGGCGACCGGCCGGTCCGGCGCCGGGCGGGTTTCAAGTTTCACCCGCGCCGATATAATGCCGCCGGAATCGTTGTCGGAGATACCCCGTGGCCCGTGGCGATCAGTTGCTTCGCGCCTGGAAGCTGCTCAACCTGCTGCAGAAGCGCGGCGAGGGCGTGACCCTGGCCGAGCTGGCCGAGGAACTGGGCGTCAGTAAACGGACCATCCAGCGCGATTTCGAGACCCTGGACGAAGTCGGCTTTCCCCTGGATCACATCGAGGACGAGTACGGCCGGCGTCTGTGGAAGCTGCCCCACGACATGCTCCGCTCCGGGGCCCTGGTGCTCAACTGCACGGAGGCCCTGTCCCTGGCCCTGGCCGGGCGGATGTTCGAACCGGTCGCCGGCACGCACCTGGCCGAGGGGATCCAGTCGGCCATCGAGAAGGTCCGCAGCAGCCTGCACCGCAGGGCCCTGGACTTTTTCGCCGACGTGGACGTGCTGACCTACATCCCCCGCTTCGGCCAGGCCGACCACGCCGGGCATGCACCGACCATCCGGGCGCTGATCGAGGCGGCCGGCAACCGCACCACCGTCAGCCTCGGTTACCGCCCGGTCTGGCAGCCGGACCGCCGGCCCTACGTCACGAAGTTCGACCCCTACGGGCTGGTGCTGTTCGACGGCAACCTGTTCGTGCTGGGGTACTCGCACCGCAGCAAGGCCATCCGCATCCTGAAGGTCCTGCGGATCACCAGCCTGGAACCGACCCGACAGACCTTCAGACGGCCGGACATCGACATCCGCCGGCACTTCGAAAACAGCTTCGGAATCGTCACCAGCCCGGATCGGCCGATCACCATCCGGGTGCGGTTCACCGGCAAGGCCGTCGATCTGGTCAGCGAGCGGGTCTGGCACAAGAGCCAGAAGCTCGAATGGCCCACGCCTGAACCCACGTTGTTCGAGTCGGCCTCCGGATACCCCGACAGCGTCGTGGCGACTTTCCGTCTAGCTGAGCTCGGCGTGTTCAAGGGATGGATCAAGAGCTTCGGGGACTGCGCGGAAATCCTTTCTCCTAAGTCACTTAGAGACGAAATCCGCGAGGATCTGCTGTCGGCCGCCCGCCTGTATCAAGCCTGAATCGCGGATCGAGGCCCCATGTTCCAAGCCATCCATCGCCTCTGCGACGGCCGCCTGGACGCCGAGCTTGAGGCCCTTGGTCCGGCCGATCCCGGCATTCGCCGGGCCCGATAACCCCTAACAGATTCCAGAAAAAACTCGCGGGGTACGACACACCCTGTCATACCCCCCGGTCACACTTGACTGCGAGGGCCTCGGGCGGCTGGAGATCGCCGGGGGGCGGTTCAGGACGACACCGGATGATAAGGAGATCCTGGCATGGTGGCGACACTCGCGGAGCGACTGGAACAACTGGAAACCGTGCACACCCCCATCGGGGCGATCAAGCCGCTTTGGGGGGAGACCCGCAGGGGCGCGGCTTCGACGCGTCGGATGTTCAGCGGCATCGAGCTGGGCGGACGGACGCTCAACGTTTCCGGGCGGTTCATGGCGTCTTTGTGGAGGTGCTTCCGGATCGGCCCGGTCTTTTTCCGCTACTACACGCCGCAGGAGGTCTTCACCCGCATCCAGGCGGTGCACCCGCGCAGCCGTGTGCGGCTGGTCATGGACGGCAACACCGCCCTGGGCCTGTCCGATCCCCAGCGGCCGGTGGTCGGGCCGGCGGACATCTGCCGGGTACTCAAGGCCCAGGGCGATCGTCTGGTTTCGGCCCGTTACGACATGGGCGTGGTGACCAGCGTGCATGCCCTGGACGAGGCCGACTGGCGGCTGGGCCGGGACGTGTTCCGGCACACCTGCACGTTCGAGACGCCGCTGGACGGCCTGGGTCTGCCGAGCGTGTACCTGTCGCTGATCCGCCAGGTCTGCGCCAACGGCCTGATCGGCTATGCCCGCGTCTTTCGGACCGAAGTGTCGCTGGGCCGGCGGGCCTCCGACGGGGCATCAGGTCCGCTGGCCCGGGCGATGGACTGCTATGCCAACGAGGAAGGCTGTGCCGCCCTGCGCCAGCGGCTGCAGTCGGCCCGGCGGTCCGAGGCCAGCGTGCATGAGGTCCGGACCTTCAGTCGGGCCCTGGCCCGGGCCGTGGACCCGCGCCGGCGGAGAGACCTCGAGCCGGTCTGTCAGCGGCTGTCGCGGCTGACCGGCGACCTGTCGCTGAAGTACGGCGTGGCCGGGGAGGAGGCCGTCAGCCGGCGCCGGCAGCGCATGCTGCCGATGGACTGCACGGTCTACGATC
>CAZSYS010000352.1:0-4663 GCA_964611365.1 uncultured Planctomycetales bacterium | reverse complement strand
GTGCGAATCCGTGCGGACCGGCGGCGGCGAGGCAATCTCGTCAGCCAGCGCCGGATCGGCAGCCGGCGGGAGGACTTTCGCGGCCTGCGTTGCGACCGACGGCCGATCCGCCCGGGCCTCCGCCCGGGCCTCTGTCTGGGCCATGGCCATGTCCGCCGCGACGTCCGAGGCAGGTTCGCAGGCTTCGCCGGACCCGCTGCGGCCGAACGCCGCCGCCCGGGCGGCCAGGGCGACCAGGGCCTCGTGGGCCCGGTTCATTCCCTCCAGCCATGCATCCATGCGCGCGTCCAGCTCCGCGAACGCCCGCTGGATCGCTCCGTCGTCGGCCGGTATGGCCATCGGGTCCCCTGGCATCGGCTCCTGTCCGCCTCGGCAGCCTGCGCCCGCCGCGTGATCGGCCTCCGCGCCTTTCGCGCCCCGCGACATGGCTGCGTCCCCTCGATCGCGGAGGCGGAACAGGCCATGCGGGCCGCGGGCGACCGCCTCCTGTGAACATGGGAAATATACGTTTTGGTCAAGCGCGAAGCGTGAATTTGGAGAATCTTTCGCCGGCCCGGTAATCCGTCGGTTTTCGTTGCGGGAAAGCCGCGTTCCGCCCTGCCGTGGGCATTGTCGCCGGGAAACGCGTCCTTATCGGACAGGCTGCCGGGCGATCAGGCCCGCCCGGCGGGAAAGAAGAGTGCCCGCCCGCGCCGGACGCACTCCACGGCATAGAGGTACATGGCCGCCGACCAGCTCTGCCAGTCCTGGCCGCCCGGCCGGCCGGTGCGGGCGTGGAACCACTCGTTGAATCCGAACGGCAGCCCGGCCTGCGCCGCCGGGGGGACCTGGGCGGTCAGGGCCAGCTGCTTCTGCCGGGCCTGGGCCGGGCGGCCCGCGGCCACCGACGCGACCGTGTAGCAGCCGCACACGAAGGGCCAGACGCCGCCGTTGTGGTATTCTCCGGGACGGTTGTATTCGGCATAGCGCGGCCGCCAGTCTGGCTCACCCGGCCGGATGAACGGAAACAGGCAGGGGGGCAGCCGGCCGTGCAGCTCACCGGCACGGCGCATCCCTGCGCAGGCCCGCTCGATCCAGGTGACAATGCCCGCGGCCCGCGATCGGGAAGCCAGGCCCGACAGAATCGCCAGGCTGTTGCCCAGCACGTCCACCCGCGCGTCGCGGTGGATCTTGTAGGCCCAGAAGGCGTAACAGGGCCGGTCCGGCAGCGCCAGCCCCTCGTGGACGTGGCGGATGCCCCGGCGGCTGCGCTGCCGGACGCCGTTGATCAGCGCCGCCAGCCGATCGGCCTGGGCCGGCCGCCCGTACAGGCGCAGGACCGCGTGCCAGAGGCTGTTGACGTACAGCCCGAAGCCGGGAACCCACTGTTCGTCGCGCCAGTCGCTGGTCGGCTGCTGGGCGACCATCAGCGAGTCGTCGGGGCTCTGGTGCAGCATCCAGTTCAGCGCTCGACGCGCCGGACCGGCCAGGAACCGCGGCCGTCCGCAGGCCCGGCGGTAGACGGCCAGCCCCAGCAGAAACAGCGGCGTGGTGTCGCTGGCCCCCAGATCATGGGGATCGTGCACCAGCGAGGGAATGTGGCCGCGCGGGGTCTGATGCCCGGCCAGCACCTCCAGGACCCGCCGCCCGCAGGCCAGGAGCTCGGGGCGCCGGCTGACGACGAAGCCCGGCATGCACAGCATCAGGTCGCGGGTATAAGGCTCGGGGTATCCCCAGCCGGCGGTGCGCGGCAGTCCGTCGCACGGTCCGCGGGCGTTGTGCATGAGCACATCCACCGCCGCGGCCCAGGCCTGCTCGATCTGTCCGTCCGCGCCGGCGGCCATGGCCCGGCTCCTCCGAAAAAGTCCGGATCCGCACAACGGCGGACCGACGCCGCCGGTCCGCGGCATCCGGCCGGACGGGCGGCGTCCGCCGGATCGCTCCGTTCAGCCGATCCCCAGCCGCCGGCCGAGGATCTCCAGCAGCGATCCGGCCACCGCCCGATAGTCGTAGCATTCCACGGCCCGCTGCCGTCCGGCGGCGCCCATCCGCATCCGCAGATCCCGGTCGTTCATCAGCGTGCGCAGGGCCGCGGCCACGTCGGCAACATTCGCACGGTAGTCCGCCACCCGCGGGGCGGGAAACTGCACCCGCCGCTCGGTCGCATATCCGCTCTCGGGGCCCAGTACCGCCTCGGTGACGCGGTTCTCCACCGCGACGCCCGCCAACAGGGCGGTCCGGCCGTCCACCAGCGTGTCCAGCATGGCCATCGCCCGCAGGCCGATCACCGGCTTGCCGCAGGCCCCGGCCTCCACCTGCGGCATGCCGAAGCCCTCGAGGCGCGACGGGGCGGCATACAGATCGCAGGCGCTCAGCAGGCAGGGCATGAAGCGGCGCGACACGATGGCGTCGGCAAACACCACGCGGTCGGCCAGGCCGAGCTCCCGGGCGAGCTGGAGGTCCAGCGCGTTCTGCCGCACGGTGCGCGGCTGCGGCCAGGTCTTGCACACGTAGCGCCAGGGGGGAACCTCGCGGTCGATCATCGCCAGAGCCCGCATCACCTCCCGGCCGCCCTTGGAGGCCGCGTCGCCCCCCACGGTCAGAATCATCAGCTCATCCGCCGCCACCCCCACGGTCCGGCGGGCGGCGACCACCCGCGGATCATCGGCCGGCAGAGGGTGGAAGGCGTCGGTGTCGCATCCGACCGGCAGCACCTCGATCCGCTCGCGGCCGACGCCGTCGCGGGCATACACCTCCCGCACCCAGCTGGACGTCACCAGGATCAGCGGCAGGCTGTTAAGCGTCTCCAGATGGTCGGCGATGAAGCCGTCGGCCACCAGCCAGGGCACGGCCTGGACGCCGAACTGTCGCGGATGCAGCACCAGATGGGGCACGTGGCCCCAGTAGCCTACCCCGACGACCACGTCCGGCCGGAACCAGCGGTAGTACCACTCCTTTTCCAGGGGCGAGAGGAAGTGCGCCGCTTCAACCTCTACGCCGTTCTCCCGCAGGCCCCGATGCAGCAGTTCGCCCTGCGTCGCCAGTCCGCCCGGCGCCGGCGGATACTCGTACAGAAGCAGGATCTTCATCCCGTCCCCTCCCGCTCCCGGCCCCAGCGTTCCAGGGCCTGGGGAGATTCGAAGGTCCAGAACGCCTCGTCCCGCGGCATCGCCCGCACCTCCCAGCTGTCCGGCGCGAAGCCGTAGAGGCCGGTCAGAATGTCGTACTTCTCGCGGCGGATGCCCATCGGCAGCGGCATCCGCAGGTGGGCATCCGCGCGGGGCTCCGGCAGGCGCTTCCCGCCGCCGTCGTCGTAGGCAAACATCATCAGCCGCGGTGAACGGATCAGGCCCTGCCGCCACAGCTCCGCCACCGCCCGGGAGACCTCCTCGTGCCGGCGATGGCGGGTGTACTCGCCCTGCGGGCCGTGGGTCATCACCGCCTGGAAAGGCGTCTGGGGCAGCAGCGAAAGGATCGCGTCGCGCACCGCGGCATCCTCCAGCGGCTTCTGCTCCGGACCGTCGTCCAGATCGCCCATCGTCCCCCCCGCATGGAGCCGCTCAAGGACGCGGCGGAAACGCGGCGCCCGGTCCGGGTCGCTCGCCCGGCACAGCGTGGTGATCACGAACTTCCGGTCGGGATGCATGAGCATGTAGCCGCCCGACCAGAGCGTTTCATCGTCGGGGTGGGCCACAATCACCGCCACAGGCAGTCTGGATTCCGGCCACATCGCCGTCGTCCCGTCGCCGACCCGCCGGCCGTCCGCCACCTGGGCGTCCAGCGGACGGCGGCGTCTGCGGATTGTAGCAGGAAACCCCGCCCGACAAGCCGGGGCGGCCGCGTCCCTGAGCCGGGGGCGGCGACGGTCGGACAACGTCGCTCAGGCGCGCGGCCGCATGCTTGCCCGCGCGGGCGGCGGCGGCTACCTTTCGTGCATGCGGATCATCGCTCTGGGCACCGACCTGGTCGAAAACCGCCGGATCCGCGACGCCTGGCAGCGACACGGCGACCGCTTCACCGATCGGCTGCTGACCCCCGCCGAGCTCGCCTACGTCCGTGTCTATCGCGACGCCGTCGGCCGGCTGGCCGGACGATTCGCCGCCAAGGAGGCCATTCTCAAGGTCCTGGGCACCGGCTGGCGCGGATCCATCGCCTGGCGCGACATGGAGATCCTCAACGACGCCGCCGGCCGGCCGCAGGTCAGCCTGACCGGCGAATGTCGGCGCGTCGCCGAGCGGCTGGGCATCACCGGCATGCTGATCTCCATCACCCACACGGAGAACTTCGCCGCGGCCACCGCCATCGGCGTGGGCGAATGACGCCCCGCGCCCCACGGAGGGGGATCCCGGCGATAGCCCTGGTTGGATCCCCCGGCGGCGCCCCCGCCCGGATCAACCGCCGCGGCGGGCTCCCGGCGCCGGCCCGATTCCACGCTTGACCGGCCCGGACGGCGGCGGACAATGCCGACGCGGATCTGCCGGGACAGGCGACCGCGGACACCCGGGGCGGCGGAACCGCCCGGCGTGTGTCGGCATCCGCATCGGGGGCCGGATCCGCCTTGGCCAGACGTACCGCTTTGCTGATCCTGACGGCCGCACTGATCGTGGCCACGGCCGCGGGCCTGCGGGCCCGCAGTCACCTGCTGCGTCCGCGGGCCCCGGCCGGGTCGCCGCCGGTTCCGGCG
>CAZSYS010000351.1:0-4669 GCA_964611365.1 uncultured Planctomycetales bacterium | reverse complement strand
GCCGGCGGCGGACGCAGGTGTGCCGGGGTCGTGCGCGGCCCGGGCCCGGGCGGGCGGCGATGCGGCCAGCGGACCGTGCGGGGGCGCTTTGATACCCGTGCGGGGGGCGCTTTCGTGCCCGCGGGGGCGCTTTGATACCCCGGCCTGCGGCGGCGCGGAGCGGCTTTCGCGATCGATCTTCCAAGGAGGTTCGGCATTGCACTTCACCTTGACGGGGCGGCACATTGAGATCACCGAGAGCATGCGTCAATATGCCCAGGAGAAGTCCGTCAAGCTGGCCAGGTTCTATGATCGGCTGGAATCGATCGATGTGATCCTGGATCGGGAGCCGACCAAGTTCCGCATCGAGATGGTGGCCAGGGCCGACCACCGCCACACATTCGTGGCCCAGGTGGATGCGGACGACTATTACGAGACGGTGGATCTGGTGACTGAGAAGCTGGAGGCGCAGCTCCGCCGGCACAAGGAAAAGGTGCGCAACCGCAAGCACGCCGGCAATGGCTAAGAGGGCGAGGCGGCGTAGGGGCAGGTGTCCTGTGCGGCGTGGGGCGGCGGGGGGAGGCTGACGGACGTCCCGGGGCGTGAGGACAGGTCCGGGGATTCCGGCCGCGGGCGGCGTGTGGCCGGATGTTCCGGCCGGCGTGTCCTGGACACAAGGGTCTTAAGCATGAAGCTCTCCGATTTCATTGTAGCGGACGCGGTGATTCCCGAACTCAGCGCGGTGGATCGCAACGGCGTGATTCGCGAGCTGGTGGACGCACTGGCCAAGTGTGTCGGGCTCAGCGAGAAGGACGCGGCCACGGTTGCCCGGGAGGCGATTCAGCGGGAGAACAAGGGGAGTACGGGTTTCGGGAAAGGGGTCGCGGTTCCGCACGTGAAGCACGAGAGCATCAAGCGGATCGCCGCGACGATCGGTCGGTCGAGCGCGGGCGTGGACTTCGCGGCCCTGGACCGTGCCCCGGTCTACATCGTGGTGTTGCTGCTGAGTCCTCCGGACAACGCGGACCAGCACCTGGCCTGCATGGAGAACATCTTCCGGCACCTGCAGCGGGACAACTTCCGGCGTTTTCTGCGCCAGGCGGCCTCGAAAGAGGAAATCATCGACCTGATTCGCGAGGCCGACGAGCTGCCGGCGGGCTGAGGGCGGGGCCGACCGCCGCCGCGTCCGCGGGGCGGGCGCAGGGCGGCGTACCCGCGGGGCCGTCCGCAAGACGTCGGAAAGTGCGTTGACCAGCGAGGTGCGAACCGTCGTTGTTCCGAATTCGCAGGGCCTTCACGCCCGGCCGGTGATGCGTTTCGTCGATCTGGCGAACCGGTTCACGGCCCAGGTGCGGGTCTGCAAGGGGGAGTTTGCCGTCGACGGCAAGAATCCGATGGAAATGATGCTCCTGGAGGCTTCCTGCGGCACCCGGCTGGAGGTGACGGCCGAGGGCCCGGACGCCGCCGACGCCGTCGAGGCCCTGGCCAGGCTTGTCGAGAGCGGCTTCGGCGAGACCTGACGGCGGGCGCGGCCCGGCCGGTCGTGCCGGGGCAGGACGGACGGCATGGAGATCAAGAAGGGCATCGCGGTCTCGCCCGGCGTGGTGATCGCCGAGGCGGTGGTTCTGGACGCGGAGGACTACCGTATTCCGCGCAAGACCGTCGAGGCCGGCGAGATCGACGGCGAGATGGAGCGGCTGGCCGAGGCGTTCGAGACCTCGATCCGCGAACTGGGCTCGCTTCGCGACGCCACCGCCCACCAGCTCGGCAAGGATATCGCGTCGATCTTCGATTTTCACCACGGGGTCCTGACGCAGGAGAGCATCCGCGAGCAGATCCGGGGGATGGTTCGCGACCGCCGCTGCTCGGCCGCGCAGGCGGTGCACGACGTGCTCCAGGGGTACCAGCGGCGGTTTCTCAGGATGAAGGACGCGCTGCTGCGGGAGCGGGTCCGGGACGTGCGCGACATCGAGCGGCGGCTGCTGCGCCACCTGGTGGGCAACGTCGGGGAGGATCTCTGCCGGCTCGAGGAGCCGGCCATCCTGATCGCCCACGACCTGACGCCCTCGCAGAGCGCCAACCTGGCCAAGACCCGCATTCTCGGACTGGCGATGGACGTGGGCGGCCTGACGACCCACACCGCCATCGTGGTTCGGTCGATGGGTATTCCGGCGGTGATGGGTCTGACGGACATTTCCGGCGTGGTTTCCGGCGGCGACACGGTCATTCTGGACGGCACCAAGGGTCTGGTGGTCGTGCGGCCGGACGAGACCATGCTGGCGGAGTACCGGCAGGAGAAGGAGCGGATCCAGGTTGCGGTGCTGGGGCTCAACGAGCTCAAGGACAAGCCGGCGGTTACCCGCGACGGGGTCGAGATCTCGCTGGTGGCGAACATCGAGTTCCCCTACGAGGCCCGCAAGGCGATGGAGAAGGGGGCCCAGGGCATCGGTCTGTACCGCACGGAGTTCCTCTACCTCCGCAGCGAGGTCGAGCCGACCGAGCAGGAGCACGTGGACGCCTACCGCGAGGTGATCCATGCGGTGGGCGGCTGGCCGGTGATCATCCGGACGCTGGATCTGGGGGCGGACAAGTACACGCAGTCGCAGAGCCTGGAGCCCGAGCGCAACCCGTTCCTGGGGCTGCGGTCGATCCGTTACTGCCTGCAGAACCTCGAGCCGTTCAAGGTCCAGCTGCGGGCCATTCTGCGGACCTCGCTGGAGGGGGACGTGCGGATCATGTTTCCACTGATTTCCAGCCTGATGGAGCTTCGCCAGGCCAAAATGGCCCTGGGGGACGCCATGGAGGATCTGGAGGAAATGGGTATTCCCTTCAGGCGGGAGATGCCGATCGGTATCATGGTGGAGACGCCCGCCGCGGGCCTGATGATCCGGGAGCTGCTCCGCGAGGCCGACTTCGTCAGCGTGGGAACCAACGACCTGATCCAGTACACCGTGGCCGTGGACCGCAGCAACGAGAAGGTCGCCCCGCTGTACACCGCGTCCCACCCGGCGGTGCTGCGACTGCTGCGCGACGTGATCCGCGAGGCCAACCGCTCCGGGGTGCCCTGCAGCCTCTGCGGGGAGATGGCCGGCGAACCGATGTATACTCTGCTGCTGATGGGCATGGGGCTCAAGCAGTTTTCCATGGCTCCGGGGGACATTCCGGAGATCAAGAAGATCGTCCGCTCCACGACGATGGCCCACGCCACCCGCGTGGCCAAGCGGGTTCTGGGCTTCGACACGGACCGGCAGGTGACCAATTACCTCCGCGACGAGACGCGCAAGATCGCGCCGGAGGCCTTATGACCGGACACTGCGCGGCGGCGGACCGCCGCGCCAAGGGACTCCCGCCCCCCGGGGGCGGACACGGCATGGGGCCGGGCCGTGCGTGACGGACCCGGCGAACAGTGGATCAACCGAGGAATTCAGAAAGCAGTCTGAGGAACTGAATATCGAGTCGCGGTACAGGGTGGCGGTTCGCTTCGCTGTTCAGGGAGACCTGAGATTCATCTCGCATCACGACACGATGCGGATGTTTGAGAGGGCCCTGGTGCGAGCCGGCCTGCCGCTTCGCTACTCCGGAGGTTTCAACCCCCGGCCGAGGATTTCCCTTCCGGTGCCCCGCCCGGTCGGCGTGGCCACGGAGGCCGACATCCTGGTGCTGGAGTTGGCCGAACCGGTCGATCCGGCGGACGTGACGTCGCGGCTGGCAGCGCAGCTGCCGCAAGGCGTGCGTCCGGCGGGGGCCTGGGAGGTCCGAAGCGGTCGAGGGTATCGTATCGACGCCGTGGAATACGCGGTCGAGCTGGCACCGGATCTGGCCACGCGCGCGGAACCCGCCCTGAAGCGCCTCCTGGAATCAGAGACCTGGATCGTGAGCCGCAAGGCTTGTGACCGGGACGGAGCCCGGCGGATGGACGTGCGTCCCTGCCTGGTGGATGCCGGCGTGGATGCCGGTGTCATCCGCTGGCGGGTGCGCGTGGAAGGCGGCTCGATCCGCCCGGCCGAGTTTCTGGCGGCGATCGGGCTGGACCCGGGCGTCTGGCGGCACCGGGTGACGCGTACGGCCATCATCGCCGGCCGGTCCGAGACGGACGCCGGCCTCCAGCGACCGGCCGCGCCGGAATCCTGATTCCCGGAACCCACACCCTGCACCGCGGCCGGCGACATGGAGGTCGAGAAAGCCGAGCATCATGACACCATCGAAACAGACCAACGCATCGGACGCGCCCAAGCCGAGACGGACCCGCAGCCGGCGAACCCGGCGCCCGCCCGGAGCCGATACGGAGGGCCTTCCGCTTCTGGAGCCGGCCGGGCCCGAGCCGCAGTTCGAGCAGGCCCGACCGGCGGCGGAGACGGAGAACCGGGTTGTGCCGTCCGCACAGCCATCATCAGAGGATGGCGCTCCCGAGAGTGTGTCGTCCCCGGGGTTGGCCGAACCGCCGCAGCGTGAGAAGCGGCGGCGTTCGCGTCGCGGACGGCGCGGCGGACGTGCGGGGACGAACGAGGCGGAGAAGGCCCCTTCGCCGCCCGGCTCATCGGCTGAAGTCGAAGCGCCCCCCCTGGAGCTGGAGAAAACGGCGTCTGCCGCTCCTGCGGCCGTGCCGGTCGAGGAGTTCGGGTTCGGCTGGGGCCTGCTGGATGAGCCGGCGGTCCCGCAGACGCCTCCGGCGCAGCGGACGGTCGAGCAC
>CAZSYS010000350.1:0-4684 GCA_964611365.1 uncultured Planctomycetales bacterium | reverse complement strand
ACGCCTACCGGGCCCGCCGCCATTTCGAGCCGGCCCAGACCATGCCGGCCAACCCGGTCTCGCCGGGCGACCCCAACCGCTACGGCGCCCGGCGGCTGCCGGCAGACCTGGCCGGGGCGGTGGCCCGGGAAGGCTGGACGCTGGAGAACCTGCGGCGACAGGTCGATCAGTTCGTCATCCACTACGACGTCTGCGGCACCTCGCGGCAGTGCTTCAGGATCCTGCAGGACGCCCGGGGGCTTTCCGTTCCGTTCATGCTCGACATTGACGGCACGATCTACCAGACGCTGGACCTCAAGGAGCGCGCCTGGCACGCCGGCCAGGCCAACGACCGTTCGGTCGGCGTCGAGATCGCCCACATCGGGGCCTACAAGGACACCCGCGTGCTGGACCAGTGGTACGCGACCGGCACCGACGGCTGGCCT
Organism: uncultured Planctomycetales bacterium; assembly: GCA_964611365.1. GTDB lineage: Bacteria > Planctomycetota > Phycisphaerae > UBA1845 > PWPN01 > CALLOB01. The sequence goes on along the minus strand of CAZSYS010000350.1, from coordinate 4,259 downwards.
TACATCACGCTGCCGTCCCGGATGCGGGAGACGGGGGTGCGCACGCCGTTCTTCATCGGCCGCCCGGCGCGCAGGGAGCTGATTCGCGGACGGGTCAACGGCCAGGAGCTGGTGCAGTACGATTTTACGGCCGAGCAGTACGCCGCCCTGGCCCGTCTGACGGCCGCGCTGCACCGGGCGCTGCCGGGCATCCGCCTGGACTACCCGCGCGGTCCGGACGGCCGGGTGCGGGACGAGGTTCTCTCGGAGGCGGAACTGGCAGCCTTCCGGGGGCTCCTGGGCCACTGGCACATCACCCGCCAGAAGGTGGACCCCGGACCGGCCTTCGACTGGGATCGCCTGATCCGCGGAGCCCGCGCGTCCGTGCTGTTCTGAACGGTTCGTGCTGCCGGCCGGCGCCGGGGCGGTCAGGCCTTGCCGTCGGCTTCGCTGCTGCTGTCCCGGCCCCCGTCGGGCAGGACCGGCGTGGCCCGGCCTTCCAGCGCCTGCTCGGGCTGGTACTCGTAGTAGTTGCGGATCTGCTCGCGGAAGTAGCCGCCGCGGCTGCTCTGGGCGCCGTTGAGCACCGCGCCGAAGATCCGCCCGCCGACCCTCTCGATCTGGTCTTTTCCGCGCTGGACCACGCCGCGCGAGGCCGCCTTGGCCCGGCACACGAAGACCACGCCGTCGACCACGCTGGCCAGGACGAGGGCGTCGCTGACCAGCAGGACCGGCGGGCCGTCAAAGATGACCTGGTCGTAGCGGCCGGTGGCCCAGATCAGGAAGTCCCGCATGTAGGAACCGGCCAGCAGTTCGGTGGGGTTCGGCGGGATGGGCCCGCTGGCCATGATCTCGAGATTGGGCAGTTCGGTCGGGGCCACCAGGTCCTCCAGGCGCCCCTGGCCGATCAGCACGTTGCTCAGGCCGTTTTCCAGGGCCTTGGGGAACAGCCCGCGCAGCGCGGGGCGGTGAAAGTTCGCATCGACCAGCAGAACCCGCCGGCCGCTGACGGCGATGGAGACCGCCAGGTTGGCCGCGATGGTGGTGCGGCCCTCCTCGGGGCGCGAACTGGCGACCATGACGCTGCGCTGCTGTTCGGCCGGCGAGCTGAGCAGCAGGTTGGTCCGGATGCCCCGGAAGGCTTCGGCCATCATCGAGCGCGGGTGGCTCAGGCAGGCAAGCTCCACCCTCGGGATGTCGATCTCCTCGTCATCGACGTCCGGCACGGTGCCCAGGATCGGGATGTGCACGAAGCGCACCAGGTCGCGCGGCGTCTTGACCGACGTGTCCGACAGCTCCAGCAGCATGGCCAGGCCGACGGCCAGGATCAGGCCGAGGACGGCGCCTCCTCCGATGTTGAGGCCCCACCTCGGGAAGCTCTTCTCGCGCGGCGGCAGCGCCTGGCCGACCTGCCGCACCTGGGCAATGCCCTGCTCGCCGCTGGTGATGATGTCCAGCTGGGTCTGGAACGAGTAGAGCTCCTGGTACTGGCGCTCCAGGAGCAGCTGCTCCTCCTCGAGGTTGCGGAAGGTGGCCAGCTTGCGGTCGATGTCCTGCTGGCGGGCCTGCTCGGTGAGCATGCGCTCGCGGAGCATGAGTTCGGCCTGGGTCGCGTTGAGGTAGGCGGTCTCGGCCTGGCTGAGCTGGTACTGGCGGGCCTCGTCCTCCTTTTCGAGGGTCAGGCGGTCCAGCTCCTCCTGGACGGCGGCCAGCTGGGCGTCGAGGTCCTGGATGGTACGGTGCTTCTCGCCGACGCGGCGGAGACGCATCTCCCGGGCCTGGCGCAGGGCCAGCTGGTTGCTCATCAGCGAGGCGATCTGCGGATCCTGTTCGATGAGCATCCGGGTCTGGGGGCTGATGGCCACTTCGCGCGGTCCCAGGGCCCGCAGATTGTCGGCCGCGGCCTTGAGCTGGAGCTTCTCGGCCTCCAGGCGGGTGACCTCCTCGGCCAGCGAGCGGTAGGTCTCGCCGACGACGTTCAGGCCCTGGGTCACGCCGGGGACCGCGAACTCGCTGGCGATGAAGTTGGCCTTGCGGTCGCGGAGCACGTCGATCTCACGCTTGAGGCGGGCGACCTCGTCGCGATAGGTGTCGCGCTCGGTCTGGAACTGCCGCAGGGACATGCTCTTGACCCGGGCCAGATACTTGCGGATCACGGTGTTGACGATCCTGGGGGCGTCCTCGACGCTGTGGGTGCTGAACTTGACGATCAGGTAGCTGGTGTTGGGGGCCTGCTTGACGGAGAGATCGTCCAGCAGCTCGTCGAGCAGCTCGTTCTTGTCCGGATTCGACTGGTACCAGGCGGTGCTCATCAGTTCGGCGTCGGTCATCGCCTCGCTGAGGACGCCCTCGTCCTTGACCAGCAGGGCCTGGTCGGCGACGTAGCGGTTCATCAGCTCGACCTGCAGCAGCGGCTGGGTCAGCTGCATCGGCGCCTTGGGGAACGGCGATTCCACCAGAATGGCCGACTGGGCCGTGTAGTACGGATACTTGCGGTCCAGGAACGCCGTCAGGCCGACAACCGCCCCGACGAAGAACAGCCACACGAACAGGATCAGGAAGACCCGCTGCTTCAGAACCCGCAGCACGTCGCCGATCGACAGCGCCGCCGCCCCGGCCGGGGCGCCCGCCGGAGCCATCACCGGCACGGAGAGGTGCTGCTCGGGAAGCGTCACCGGAACGGTCGTCATAAGGTCCCGCCTTCCGGGGCCGCCGGCTCGCCCTCGATGAACAGATGGGTCATGACGTAGGAGATGCCGCCGTACAGCCCGAAGGCCACGAACAGCATCGCCATCCCGAGCATCGTGTGCCAGAAACCCCGGGCCAGGTCCTGGTAGCCGAGCACGACCAGAAAGCCGGTGGTCGTCACCCGCACGATGTTGCAGAAGATCGCGATCGGCACGCAGCAGAGGATCATCACCAGCCGCTGCCACATCAGCCGGTCGCTGACGAACGCCATCGCCACCCCCAGGGCCATCATCGTCATCATCAGCCGGATGCCGCTGCAGGCCTGCTCGATGTCCAGCGTGCCGGGCCGCCCGTTGTAGATGTACTCGACCAGCGCCCCCTGCCCCTGGGCGATCATGTCCGGAATGAACCCCTGCAGCAGCGCCGCCGAGACCCGCGCGGCGATGACCCGCAGCGGCATGGTCAGCTGCACGTAGATCGAGACCGGAACCGGGATGGCGAACACCAGGAACGCCACCGCAAACCACGCCCAGCGCGTCATCGGCCAGCCGCAGACCATGAGCAGGACCCCGGCCAGCGTGGTCACCAGCGAGATCGCCTTGAAATACTCGAAATGCCACAGCCAGCCGGCCGCGAACAGCCCGAAGGATCCGGCGATGATCGCCGCGCCGATCACGGCCGCACCGGCACCCCCGCGCGGCAGGCCCAGCGGCATCCGGTCGCGGTGCATGTACAGGTAGTAGAGGCTGAACAGGGGAATGATGAAGCCGTGCGACCAGTCGCCGTCGTTCTGCCAGATGTACACCAGCCGCCGCAGCACGTAGAAGTACTGCCAGCCCAGCAGGCCCGCCAGCACCACCAGCTGAACGGTCATGGCGGGCGTCCACCACCCGCTGCGTCGCGTCGTCGATGTGGCGATGGTCGTCGGCATGGGCGCGCGAACCGTCAGAACACCCGCTGGAACAGCTGCTCCCGCTCCTGGCGGCGACGGAGCTTCGGGTTGATGTCGCCGCCGTACGCGTCGATGTCCGCGAAGTTGCGGTCGTAGATGAACCCGAAGCCGTACGTCAGCCGGAAGGCGTTGCGCAGGGTGAACAGGAATGGAGCCACCGCGTGCGTGCCCACGCGGATGACGTCGTTGCGCTTGATGAACAGGTCCGGGTCCCGGCCGTCCAGAATCCGGGCGAGATCCCACTGGGTGATCTCCTCCCGGTCGCCGTCCAGCCGGCGGCGGATCTCGCACCGCGTCGGCCAGGCCAGCGGGTCGAAACCCCCGGCCGCCGCGATGGCCTGCGTCAGCGTGATCTCCTCGCCCGACAGACTGTAGGGGCCCGGGCGGTTGACGTGGCCGTCCATATAGTAAAGCCCCACCGGCCCGGGATCCACGCGGACCCAGTCCTGGTGGCGGATGACGATGTCGCAGTTGGGGTCGCCGCTGCGCAGCTTGTCGGCCGGAATGCGGATCACCCGATGCTGGTCCTCCGCCGCCAGCGCCTCCCAGTCCACCGGCTCGGTGGAAGGCGATGAGGGGGGCGGGCCGCCCGGGCCGGCCTGCGGAGAGGTGCCGGAGTGGTCGATCGGGGCGGTCTCGA
>CAZSYS010000349.1:0-4740 GCA_964611365.1 uncultured Planctomycetales bacterium | reverse complement strand
CTCCTGACGTCCGGAGCCGGACGAGCCGGTTATCATGCGGATTGCCGGTCGGATGTCAAAGGCCCGGCCGCGGGAAACGCGGGCTTCGCCCGGCTTTGCCACGCCGGGAAAAGACCGGGCCGGCGCTGCCGGCAGGCTTTCGACCGGCGTGGTCGCCCGGAAACTCAAAACGGATGCGTTTCCCGGCTGCCACGGGCCGGAATCGCCGCAGGCCGACCTGACGGGTACAATAAGGCCGGCGACGGGCCGCCACCCCGGGGATTCGACCCGCCGCCGGGAGACCGATGCGATGGCTTCAGCCGGCTCGCTGCTGATTCACCCTGTCCGGGACGCGACCGTGGTCACCTTTCAGGATGCCTCGATCCTGGACACCGCCCAGGTCGAGGCCATCGGCCGCCAGCTGCTGGAGCTGGTCGCCGACATGAACCGCCGCAAGCTGATTCTGGACTTCTCGCAGGTGCAGTTCATGTCCTCCTCCGCCCTGGGCATCCTCATCCAGCTCAACAAGCAGGCCGCCGCCATCAAAGGGCAGGTGATCATCTGCAGCCTGAAGAAGGAGCTCAAGCGCGTCTTCGAGATCACCAGCCTCCACAAGCTCTTCACCTTCTGCGACGACGAGAAGCAGGCGCTGGAGCGATTCGGCATCACCACCGCCTGAGCCGGCCGCGCCACAAGGCCGCCGGGGTCGTCCTGGTCAGGACCCGCAGTCCACCGCCGCGGTCCGCCCCGCGCCGCTGTGGCACCGCTGCCAGACGCCGAAGTCGGTCATGTCCACGTCGCCGTCGTCATCCAGATCCGCCGCCGAGCAGCAGGGCTCCCCATAGGGTACTCCCGGCCCGGACGCGCAGGCCTCCAGGCGGGCCAGGTCGTCCACGTCGACGTCCCGGTCGAAGTCCAGGTCCGCCCGCGGCCGGTCGACGGCCAGATGGTGGGCCACCCAGAGCAGGGCCATGCAGTGGAGGTTCTCCTTATCCGGCCGGTCGGGGGGAAAGTTGCGGAACACCAGCCAGATCGGCTGCGAGGCCGCCAGGCCGGCGGTGCTGGTCATCTGCAGCTTCAGCAGGTAGATGCCGTCGGCCGGAGGGACGGTCAGGGCCGGGGGCACGGTGGTACAGTCGTCGTTGGGCCCGGCCAGGTAGTAGCTCAGGTGCCGGTGAAAGGCCCCGTCGCTGGGCACCGTCTGGAAGTTGAACCCGGGCACGAAGCCCGTGCCCGTGGCCGCACACCGCTTGTTGAAGCCGTACCGGATGATCAGCTTCTCGTTGGAGGGCACGGGCCCGAACTGCACGGTTCCCTGCCCGTCCCAGTACTTCAGGTCGTCCAGGATGTTGAACCCCACCGCGCTGCCCGGAGGCAGGCCGCTGTCGGTCGTCGCCCCGTAGCAGGGCAGGTCCGTCCAGTACGGGTCGAACGGATTGATCTGGAAGGGCTGTCCGCCCCAGACCCGCACGCCCACGTCCACCGTGGCGGGGTTGATCTCGTCAAAGACGTACACCCCGGTTTCCAGCCGGCCTTCCACCGCCTTCAACGCCACGCCGAGGTGCCCGGTCGGGGCGCATCCGCCGCAATCCCCCCGCGCCGCGGCGGCCGTCAGCCCCGAGGCCACCGTCCAGACCGCCGTCGCATGCCAGATCCAGCGCATATCCGACGCTCCTTTTCAAAAAGCGCCGGGCAGGCCCCGCCATCGCGGAAGCCCCCCCCCCGGCGACCGGCTCCCTGCCCCGCAGCTCCGGCGGCGCCGCCGCAGCAGCGACATCCCCAGCCCGGCCGTCATGAGCCCGACGGCCGGTTCGGGCACGAGATGCTCCTCGGCCCACTCCACCGCCAGTTCGTGGTTCTCCTCGGTGTCACCGTTATTGAAGACGATCCAGAACGGATCGGAGGCGGCAACGCCCTCGATTGTCGTCCGCAGCGACAACTCCAGCAGGTAGATGCCGAGCGTGGGTGCGATTCCGTCATCCGGATCGGGGTTGCCGTCGGAACCCAGCAGGTAGAACTCCACGTGCTGGTGTATTCCGCCGGCCAGGTCGATCAGGGCGAAGGGAAAGCCGGCGACCGGGCCGGTCGAGACATTCACCTCCTGGCTGCCCAGCAGGATGGTCAGCGACTCACCCGCCGGGGCGGCCCCGAAACCCGCGCCGTTCCAGAAACCCAGGCCGGCGGTCGCGTCGAAGGCCAGCCACTGGCCGGCGCCGCCCGGAAACGCTCCCGGCTCGGCCAGGAAGCCCGGATGATCGCTGAACAGCGGCTGCTCCTCGCCCAGCTCCGAGCCGAACACGCGATGATCGTCCGAGATCGGCTCCACCTCGGCGCCGTCCAGTTCGGCGGCGCCGATCCGGATCTGCCCGCCGCTCAGATAAGGACGCACGTCGACGTGTCCGCCGTGCTGATGCTGCCCCCAGGCCGGAACCGACCACGCGGCCATCGACGCGACCACCAGACCCGCACACAAATGGCGAAAGAAACGCATGACTTCACTCCTTTCCGATCCATGTCGGATGTATGCCCCGATCCCGGACGCCTCAACGGTTCTGGTAGTTGAGGAACAATCCCGGATCGAACCTGTTATGCTCCATGTCCGTGTAAACCTGCTCGAAACGCAACGATTCGGCGTGCCCGTCCAGGAAGCCGTAGCCCGTCCGGGCCTGAGGGCTCCATCGCGGACCGCCGTAGGCTCCGGTCTCCAGATGCGTCGCCGCCCGCATCCACGGCCGGCTGACGTCGCCCCATTCCTCCACGTGGGGGTGATCCGAGGCCGCCATGCACTCGCCCGCGCGGTAGTACGGGTTGCGGGACTCGCATTCCTCGACCATGTACACGAAGTGCACGATCCCCGTGGGGTTGCGGATCTTTTCGATCTTCGCCCAGGTGACGTGCCGGCCGGTCAGGTCCGGTGCCTTGTCCACGTCGAGGAAGTTGTTCACCCCGTAACTGGTCCGCCGGTACGGATACCCGCGTTTGCCGTCCACCGGGATGCCCCTGCCGCCCTCGGCCTCGGGCCAGTGCGGGCTGTCGTCCAGGGGCGATCGGATGGCCAGCCGGTCCCGGTAGTAACGCTGCAGCGTGCGGAACCAGGACACCTCCGGCCGGTCGTCGGCCACGCCGTGCATCAGTCCCACGCGGATCAGGTAGCCGTTGTTGGCGGTCATGTAGAGCCAGTGGGCCGTCTCCAGCCCCTTCATGTTGGCCAGGCACAGGGTGCGCCGCGCCGCCTCCCGGGCCCTGGCCAGGGCCGGCAGCAATACGGCGGCCAGCAGGGCCAGAATGGCCACCACCACCAGCACTTCGATCAGCGTGAAACCGCGCTGACGCTCAGGCCTCAAAGCGGCAATCCTCCGGTGACGATGCCCGCCCGGACGGCTCGGAAGGCTGTGACCGCAAGGCCCCGGCGCAGCCATCCCACCTCCGCCCGCGCGGCAGGCGGCCACCGCTACGGGCAGCCCTTTTCCGCGTGATCACGGCGCATCGTCCGGCCTGCGACCATCGACCGGCCGCAAGGCCATCCGTCCGTACAGCAACGAGGAATCGAAGAGACCGGGAATCAGACCGCCGGCGGAGCGCGCGGCAGGAGTGCCCCGGGAACAGAGCTCAGGACGCAGGTTTGCGCCCCGATCAGAGGTGAATGAAGTGTCGGATCCGACGGGCCCCCAGGCCGGTCGCCGGCCTGCAGCACTGCGGTGCCGCCCAGGGCCATGTTCTGGCAGAGCTGGCAGGCACCGCTGTCGTGCCCCTGGCCGGCCAGCAGGTGGTGCAGTTCGCGCACTGCCCCCGTGCCCGGCCCGCCTGCCAAGGCCGCCAACGCCAGCAACACAATGCCCGGGCGTCTGGACAACTGCCGTCCCCGAAAAGCCGTCGAGCCCCCTGGCCCCGCTCGGCCGGTGATCATCTTGCCTCAGCGGCCGGTCTTCTTGCCCAGGTGCCGGCAGCCGGCAGCTCAGCGTCGGCGGATCGGTCGGGCCGTGTCGGCCGTCCAGGCCCGCCCGGCCATTGCACCCCGGCCGCTCAGCCCGGCCGATCGTCGCCGCATGGCCGGCCCCCGGGGCCGACCTGGGCCCATTCAGTGCCCGCGCCCACACCGCATACCCGCTGGACACCGCCGGGCGTGCCTGTCCATTATAGGCTCTGCCAGCGGCGTATTACATCGTAAACACCTCTGCCGGGCCTGTCAAGCCTCCTGAGCTTTCCGGGCTTTCCGGCCGGGGCAGCCCTGAGCGGCTTTCAGGCTGAATCCGCATAACCCTTTTCCGGACAAAACTTTAGATTGCATGACAGCCCGTGCGAACCACCCGATCCTGCCCGGTGTTCCTGGCCCGCAGGCCCCTCGGCGGGGTCGGGCCGCGCCCGTTTCATCAGGCCACAGGCGTTGCGGGCGTTAGTGCGGTCGATCCAGCGAGGGGATTCATCGCGTCCAAGGCTCCGGCGCCGAGCGTCGCGGTTGAAGGAGACTCTCGCGTTTCCTCAGGCCGAAGGTCTGGAAGTCGGTAGATGAGGGCAGAGGTCGTCGAAGTCGACCGCCGCCCCCGGTTCCAAGGCCGCATCAACCCCTCTCTTTTTTCTCTTCTTCTTCCTCCTCTGACTCCGAAGGGGTCGCACACCACGCCGCTACATCGCGAGGCGTGAGTTCGCCCGTCCTCGACGGCCGGCAGGGGCGACAGACGATGCAGCCGGTGCCAGAGCCGCTCGCCCATGCGCCCGGCCGGCAGGGGCGCCGGCCGCTTCTATGAAGACCCGTTGCGTGTC
>CAZSYS010000348.1:0-4745 GCA_964611365.1 uncultured Planctomycetales bacterium | reverse complement strand
GCCTTGCGGCGGCGACGTCTCCCGGGGATGCAGCCGCCGGGGGCGCTGCCGGCGGGGCGTTCCTCCGGCAGCCGGGGTGCGGTTGCCGGTCCGGCGAAGCCGGATTCCGGCGCGCACGGACTCCCCTGGGGTGATCGACCGGAAAACAGTGCAACTTGATCCGGGCAGGTCCGAAAAAGCCTGTTGGGGATTCCCGGAGGCGAGCCGGACCCGGCGTCCGGGACGGCCGGGGTGCCGGGCATGGGGGTCTGCGGGGCGGAGCCGGGCGGGCCCGGCGCAGTTCACCGGCGGTGCTTCTTGCGGCGTTTGCGCTTGTCGGCCCTGGTTTCGCGCCGCTTCTTGACCGTGGAGGAGGCCTTGAAGCGGGGCATGACGCCGCTGGCGGCCATTTTGGCGATCTGCCCGACCGAGCGCATGCGGTCGGCCAGCGACATGCGGCCCATGACCTTCATCATGTCGCGGACCTGGGCGAAGCTCTTGAGCAGCTGGGAGACGTCCTTGACGTCGGTGCCGCTGCCCCGGGCGATCCGCCGCCTCCGCGAGGCCTCGATGATTTCCGGGCGGCGCCGCTCGCGCGGCGTCATGGAGTGGATGATGGCCTCGTAGCGGTCCAGTTCGTCTTCGTCCATGTCGGCGTCGGCCAGTTCGGCCGACATCCCCGGGATCATCTTGACCAGGTCTTTCATGGAGCCCATGGACTTCATCTTGCGCATCTGGCCGAGGAAGTCCTCGAGGTCCAGGCCCTTGACCATTTTCTGTTCGAGCCGGGCGGCCTCCTTCGCGTCGTACTGCTTCTGGGCCTTCTCGACCAGCGTGACCACGTCGCCCATGCCCAGGATGCGGCCGGCGATGCGGTCGGCGTGGAACTCCTCCAGGGCCTCCAGCTTCTCGCCGACGCCGATGAACTTGATCGGCTTGCCGGTGATGGTCTTGGCCGACAGGGCCGCTCCGCCGCGGGTATCGGAATCGAACTTGGTCAGGATCAGGCCGTCGAGTTCCAGCCGCTCGTTGAACCGCCGGGCGGTGTTGACCGCGTCCTGGCCGGTCATGGCGTCGATCACCAGGTAGATCTGGTGGGGGGAGGTGACCTGGGCGATCTGGGCGACCTCGGCCATGAGTTCCTCGTCGATGGCCAGCCGTCCGGCGGTGTCCAGCACGACCACGTCGCGGTCGGTCCGGCGGGCCTGGGCGACGCCGTTGCGGCAGACCTTGACCGGGCTGTCGTGCCCGCGCTCGGTGTAGCAGGGCACCCCCACCTGGGAGGCGATGACCTCCAGCTGGTCGATGGCCGCGGGGCGCTTGAGGTCCGCGGCGACCAGCAGGGGGCGTTTGCCGCGGTGGATCATGTAGCGGGCGAGCTTGCCGCAGGTGGTGGTCTTGCCCGAGCCCTGCAGGCCGGCCAGCATCACCACCGTGGGCCCGGGGGTGACGTAGGGGATGCGGGCGTCCACCGGTCCCATGAGCCGGACGAGCTCGTCGTGGACGATCTTGATCAGCACCTGCTCGGGGTGGAGCGTCTCGATGACCCTGGCCCCCAGGGCCTTGGCCAGGACCTCATCGCAGAACTGCCTGACCACCTGGACGTGGACGTCGGCCTCCAGCAGCGCGGTGCGCACGTCGCGCATCGCCTCGGCCACGTTGGCCTCGGTGATCCGCCCGCGTCCGCGGATCTGCCGGAAGATGCTGCCGAACCGTTCGCTGAGTCCTTCAAACATCGCTGCTGCCCGCCCGTCGGGTCGGATGTCCCCCGCCGGTCCGATCATAGGGTTCCGGCGGGCGGATTCACAAATCGTTCTCTTCGGCGGCCACCAGGTCCCGGTAGGTCTCGCGGCGGCGGATGACCCGGAAGTCGGACCCGTCGACCAGCACCTCGGCCGCGTTGGGCCGGGAATTGTAATGGCTGGCCATGACGAAGCCGTACGCCCCGGCGGTGAACACCGCCAGCAGATCCCCGCGCCGCACCGGCGGCAGGTGGCGTTCCCTGGCCAGGTAATCGGCGCTCTCGCAGACCGGCCCGACCACATCCACCTTCCGCGTGTCCGGCAGGCGGGTGCGGCGTCCGCGGTCCGGAGGCACCGCCGCCGGGCCGGGGGCGGCCGGCCAGACGAAGTGGTAGGCGTCGTACAGCGCCGGGCGGATCAGTTCGGTCATCGAGCCGTCGACGATCACGAACTGCTTGTCGCCGCCCTGTTTCACGTGCACCGTCCGGGTCAGCAGGATCGCGCCGTTGGCGGCGATCGACCGGCCGGGCTCGAGGATCAGCCGCAGGCCGCGGCCGCGCAGCCGCGGGACGATCGCTTCGGCATATACGCCGGCCGGAGGGGCCTCGCCGCCCTCGTAGTCGGCGCCGAAGCCGCCGCCGATGTCCAACGTGTCGATGGCATGACCCGCCTCGCGCAGCTCGTCGATCAGCCCCAGGGTCTTGGTGACCGCCTCCACGTAGGGCTCGACGGTGTTGACCGGCGAGCCGATATGCAGGTGGATCCCGTTGAGCCGCAGCTCCGGCCGGCGGCCGAAGGCGTCGAACACCCGGCGGGCCCGCTCCAGATCGACCCCGAACTTGGTTTCGCGCTTGCCGGTGGTGGTGTGGCGGTGGGTCATGGGGTCCACGTCGGGGTTGATCCGCAGCGCCGCCCGGGCGGTGACGCCCAGCGAGCGGACGAGCGCGGTGAGGTTCTCCAGCTCCGACTCCGACTCGATGTTGAACAGCCCGATGCCGGCCTGCAGAGCCTCGCGCAGCTCGGCGTCGGTTTTCCCCACGCCGGCGAACACGATCCGCGCCGGGTCCGCCCCGGCCCGCAGCGCCCGGAACAGCTCACCGCCGCTGACCACGTCCATGCCCGCCCCGCGCTGCACGAGCAGACGCAGAATGTGCAGGTTCTGGCAGCTCTTGACCGAGAAGCAGATCGTGGGGTCCAGTTCGGCGAAGGCCGCAGCCATGCGGTCGTAGTGGTCGCGGAAGGTCGCGGCCGAGTAGACGTACGTCGGCGTGCCGACCGCCTCGGCCACGGCGCGGACGGCAACGTTCTCGCAGTAGAGCTCTCCGTCGCGGTACTCGAAGCGGTCCATGGTCTGCGGGACTCCCCCGGCCGCGGCCCGGCGGCACGGACCGGCCATTACACCCGATCCGGCACGCCGAATCAACGCTTCCGGCCGCCTCGCGTGTCGCCCCGCCGGGCGGCGGCGGCCGCGCTTTCGCCGGCAGGCCGCACGGGTATACTCGTGCCGCGTCGCGACGTTTCGCCCTGCACGGACGTGTATTCATGAACCCGCCGGCCCCTCTGGCTGTTTTCGTTTCGCCCGCGCTGGCCTGGGCGGGGCTGCTGGCCATGGGCGTCCCGATCCTGATTCACCTGCTCAGCCGGCGCCGCCTTCGCCGCATCCGCTGGGCGGCCATGGATTTCCTGCTGCAGGCCGCCGGGCGCAACCGGCGCCGCCTGCGGTTCGAAGAGCTGCTCCTGCTGGCCCTGCGCTGTCTGGCGGTGCTGCTGGCCGGCCTGATGACCGCCCGGTGGTTCACCGAGCCCCCGGTTGCCCCCGGCCTGGATCGGGCGGCCGGTCCGGCGCATCGCATTCTGCTGATCGACGACTCGCTGAGCATGGGGCTTCTGGCCGGCGAGCCGGCCCCCGGCGGCGCAGCGGCCGTCGCGGACCCCGGCGCCCGGTCGGTTTTCGACCTGGCCGTCCGGACCGCCGGGGGGATTCTCCGGCGCTGGCAGCGCCGAAACCCGCGGGACCCGGTGACGGTGATGCGGACCTCCTCGCCCTCCGAGCCGCTGTGCCGCGAGGTGCCGCTGGAATCGCTGGATGTTGCCGCGACGGTCGCCGATCTGGCCCGCGCGGGCGCCTCGAACCTTACGGCCCGTTTTCCGGAGGCGTTCCGCGCGCTGCGGACCCTCATCGAAGCCGACCGGTCGGGGCGCGAGGCGATCGTGTATGTGATCAGCGACTTCCGGCGGGCCGACTGGCCGGCCGACTCTCCGCCGGCGGCGCCGCTGGCCGGGGCCGCAGGGAAAGGGGCGTCGATCTCGCTGGTGCTGGTGGATGTCGGGCGTGAGCCGCGGAGCAATCTGACCGTCGACGAACTCCGCCTGGACGGCGCGCCGGCGATTGCCGGCGTGGGAACACGGATGATCGCCCGCGTCACCCATCGCGGCACGCAGTCCTCCAAGCCGGGCACGATGCAGGTTCACGTCGGCGACGCCGTGGCCGGGCCGCAGCCGTTTCCAGCGATCGCGCCCGGGGAAACGGTCGATCTGGCGCTGGAGGTCGCGCTGCCGCGGCCAGGAGGCGAAGCGGTCGGCGTCGAGCTTCCGGCCGATGCGCTGGCGGCGGACAACGCGGCCGTGTACGGGCTGGACGTGCTGCCGGCGCTGCGCGTGCTGGTCGTGGACGGCGAGCCGGCCGGCGACCCCTATGACGACGAGGTCTTCCTCCTGTCCACCGCCCTGCGGCCGGAGGGTCCGCAGTTCAGCGGCAACGAGGTCACGGTGGTCCGGGAGAGCGAGTTCCAGAGCCTGGATTTCGCGGAGTACCACCTGGTGATCACGGCCAACCTTCCGGCCGTCGTTGAGCCGGTCGCGGCGAGGCTGGAAGCCTTCGTGGCCGGCGGCGGGGGATGGCTGATCTTCTGCGGCGACCGGCTGGACGCCGCCGCCTGGAACCGGGTGCTCGGGCGCGAGGGGCAGGGGCTGCTGCCGGCCCGGCTGACCGAGGTGGCGGCGGTGGCGGACGGCCGGCCGGGG
>CAZSYS010000347.1:0-4780 GCA_964611365.1 uncultured Planctomycetales bacterium | reverse complement strand
GGCCGGGGCGCTGCGGCGGCTGCTGACCGACGCCGGGCTCCGCGCGACCCTGGGACGCCGGGCCGCCGAGCAGGCCCGCAACCGCCACGATCCGCAGGACATTCGCCGTCAGTGGCTCCAGACTCTGCAGGCGGCGGCGCGGCCAACGCGGGCCGAAGCCCGCGCGCCGGCCCCGATCAAGACAACGGAGTGCATGCTTGAGTCCCGGACTCTTTCTGGTGTTTGATCCTCGCCCCGACGAGGCCTGCCTGGCCGTGCGACGGATGCTGGCCACGGCCAGCCTGCCGGCCGATCGGCAGACCACCGCCGCCCGGGGCCGCGACTGGGCCCTGGCCGTGGTGGCCCCTGCGGCCGAAGAGCCGACCTGCGGCGCGGGCGTGGCGGGCGAGGCCGGTCACCTGCTGGCCTGGACCGGCGACCTGCTGCTCCCGGAGGACTGGACGGAGAACCCCCGCGACCGCTGCGAGCCCGGTGTGCTCGGGTCGGCCGTGCTGCGCCGTCTGGCCCGCCATGGAATCGAATCCCTGGCCGAGATCGACGGCTCGTTCTGCGGCGCCTGGTATGATCCCCGCGCCGACCGCTGGCAGATCTTCAATGACAAACTGGGTCTGATTCCGGTGTTCTGGACCAGCCATCGCGGCCGGGATGTGGCCGGACCGACGCCCGACCTCGTCCGGCTCGCAGCCGGGGCCCCGGTCACGCTCTGGGACCAGGGCCTGGCCGACCTGCTTCGCACCGGCAACATGGTCGACGACCGCACGCTGATCCGCGGCGTGCGCTGGCTGATCGGCGGACATGCCCTGGTCCGGACGCCGCAGGGCCTGCAGGCCCGCCGCTACTGGGAGTTCCGCCACCGCCCGGTGCCCGACACCGACGTCCAAGGCCTGCTGGAAAGCGCCGGCGAGGTCCTCGAACGCTGCATCCGCCGCCAGGCCGACAGCCGCCGGCCGCTGTGGCTGGGACTCAGCGGCGGCATGGACTCGCGCTGCATTCTGGCCGCCGCTCATGCCGTCGGGCGGGTGCCGGCCTGCTTCACCACCGGCATGGCCGTCAGCGAGGACGTGCGCTACGCTCCGCATGTGGCCCGCGCCGCCGGCGCCGTCCATTACTGGGTGCCCTTCGAGCCGCCGGCGGCGATCGAACCGCTGATGAGCCTGATCCGGCGGACTGCGGGCCTGCACAGCGCCCGTCACCTGGCCGTCGCGGCGATGATTCCGGCATGGCTGGAGGCTCAGCGGCCCTGCGTGCTGCTGGAGGGCTACCTCATGGGGGCGCTGGCCGGCGTGCATCTGCCTGATCCGGCGGAGATCCTGCCCGGCCGGCCGCCCCACCAGTGGCCCTGGGCCTGCAACCGGCTGCACGCCGGCGGCCGGGTCGAGGCGGTGGACGGACTGCTCCGGCCGGACCTCGCCCGGAGCAGTTTCCGGCGCTGGGCCGAACGGATCGACCGGCGGTTCCGGCAGGCCCCGGCCGACGACCCCGTCCGCAAGGCCGAATTCGTCGTCGTCGCCGGGCGCAGCGGCCGCAACGACGTGATCGGCACCTGGATGCTCACCCCCCATGCCGTGGTGCGCTGCCCGGGCAGCGACCGGGCGATGCTCGACTGGTACGCCGCCGCGCCGCCGGACCTGCTGCGCGGCAAGCGCTTCCACATGGAACTGATCCGCCGCCGCTATCCGCGTTTTGCCCGTGCGCAGCGCGCCAGCTACAACGGCCTGCCGCTGACCACCGGTGCCTGGCGCCGCAACTGGTGCTGGCAGAAGGAAAAACTCTTCCGCGCCTGGGCCCGGTGGCGATACCCCTGGACCCGACAGGCGGGCCTGGAAACGCCCGGGATGATGTCACTGACCCTGCGGGCGTGGAAGGCTTCAGGCGCGCTGGATGTGCTGCTGGAGCCGCACGCCCGGGTTCTGGAGTGCGTCCGCCCCGAAAGGCTCAACCGTCTCTGGCGTGAGGCCGACGGCGACAAGGACGCCCTGACATTGCTGATGGGCGTGGCCACTGCCGAGATCGCCCTGCGCCATTTCGAGAACACCGGGCCGGGAGCCCGGCCGGAGGACATGCCCGCGATCCGGTTCCGTATGCTCCAGACCGACGGTGCCGCGGACCATGCCGCGACCGCCGACGACCTCGTGGGGGTGCACCCGTGAAAACGCTGCTGGCCGGACCCTACATCGGAGAAATCGGCTGGGAGCTGATGTCCTGGCAGGCTCATGTCCGCCGGGTATTCCGCGCGGAGGGCTTCGACCGCCTGGTGGTCCTCGGCGCCGCCGGCCGCCAGGCGTTTTACGAGGATATGGCCGCGGACTATCGCGTGGTCGATCTGAGCGGCCTGCCCGGCGAGCCCTGCGAGGACCGCCGCGTCGACGCCCACCGCCGCCCCCTGCCGGTGCGGCAGCTCCAGGCCTGCGTCGAGCCGATGGTAGAGGCCGCACTCGAAACGCTGCGGAGCGAAGGTGCAGCCGTCACGACGCTCCTGCAGCCCATGGACGGCCGACTGCTGCCCTGCGACCCGGCCCACCAGCGGTTCATCGAGTTCCGCCGAGTCCCCCGCGACCCGATGGAGGCCCCCTGGGTCGTGCTGGTCATGCGGCAGCGGGCCTTCAACGCCGACCAGAACTGGCCGGCGGCCTGCTGGGAGGAACTGTACGACCTGCTCGTTGATCGCGGGATCAACGTGAGCAGCTACCCCAACGAGGCCGCCGCGGCCATCGAGATGCTGTCCGGCTGCGACCTGGCCGTCGGCCATTCCACCGGCGGGCTCCACCTGGCGGCCCTGTGCGGCTGCCCGAGGCTGGTCTGGTCGTGGGACGACTCGGTGCGCAGCTTCCCCTGGGGCATGACCCAGCGCCAGCGCTACCAGACCCTCTGGAACCCGCTGGGCAGCCCGGTGATCTTCCAGGGTGTCCGCGAGCCGCCCCCGCCGGCGGTGGTGGCCGCATGGATCGCCCGGGCGCTGGAACGCATCGGCCGCCGGACCGGGCGTGCCTGGCACCGTCGCGCGTTCCGCGCCGTCTGGCAGATGCGCAGCTGCCTGCACGATCGTGTGGTCCGCCGGCCTTCTTTCCGACGCTGGCCGTGGCGGCTCCAGGAGTTCGTGCGTTACGGACTGATCTGACATGGCCGAGGTCGGACTGATCCAGTGCCGCGTTCCCCGGGCCGGCGCGCCGTCACGCCCGGCCGCGTCGCCGCCGCCCTGTGCCTGCTGCAGTGCGCGGAACAGCCGGCCGCTGTGGCCCCGCCGCGCCGGCACCGGCCGGTTGACGCTTCCCCTGCACCGCTGCCGGACCTGCGGGCTGGTGTTTGCCTGGCCGCAGCCGGCCGCCGAAGAGATCCGCGGTTTCTACGATGCCGACTACTACGTCTTCCATGAACCCCCGGCCAAGCGGTGGGGCCGGGCCGCGCAGCTCTACATCGAGTATCTGCTGCCTCTGGAATCGCTCCCCGGCAGCCGCCGGCTGCTGGAAGTGGGCTGCGCCCGCGGGGAACTCCTGGTCCTGGCCCGCAGGCGCGGATGGAGCGTCGTGGGCGTCGAGCTGTCGCCCCAGGCGGCCCGGGCCGCGCGCCAGGACTGGGATCTGGACGTGCGCGCCGGCACCATCGAGCAGCACGCCGCGGATCTGCCGCCGTGCGATCTGGCCGTAGCCACCGATGTGATCGAACACGTGCCCGAGCCGCGGCGTTTTCTGCGGAGCATGGCGGCGACGCTGGGGCCCGGCGGGCTGATCCTGCTGGAAACACCCAACTGGGACGGCCTCTGGCGGCGCCTCGGCGGCCACCGGTGGATCGGCCTGAATCCCTTTCACATTTTCCTGTTTGGCCCGCGCAGTCTCGGCGCGCTGGCCCGGAGCTGCGGCCTGGAGCCGCTCGACATGCGCGGCGTCACCAACTTCGCCCACGCGCTGTGGGGCAGCCGGCCGGAACTCGACGCGGCGGTGCGGCATCTGCCGGAAGCCGTCGCCTGGCGGATCCGGGCCGGCCTGGACCGCCTGACGCCGCCGTCCCGCGCCCGCTCGTTGTGCCTGAAGCCGCCCGACTCGTGCGACGCGGCGCTGGCGAGCATCGAGGCCGCCGCCGGAAACGCCGCCGCCCGCCCGAACGCCGGCCGATTCCGGCGTCTGCGGGCCTGCCTGGGCGACAATCTGGCCATGCTCGCCCGGCCCTGCGACCGATAATATCCGTCCCTGAGCCGCCTGCGCGGCGGATGGTGCATATTCGACGCGGTTGCGGCGGGTATTCCTCAACTTTTTCGCGGACCGACCGATATCCCAGTGAAGAGCGGTTATCGGAGTTCCCGCTCGCGGGCGCTGCCCGATATCCGAGGTCGCTGCGATGCCGGCCGGCTCAACGACGATCGACGGAGCCCGCCGGGCCGCGGAGGCCCGGGCCCACCGGGAAGCCCTGGAACGCTGGCGGCGGTGGCTCACGGAGGAGTCCGCCGGGCCAGAGGCCGATCACCGCGGGCCCGCCCCGCCCAGGCGGGTGCTGCTGATCAGCTACATGTTTCCACCCGCGGGCGGAGCCACCCTCCAGCGGCCGGCGAAACTCGCCGCGTATCTGCCGGACTGCGGGTGGTCGGTCGAAGTCGTCACCGCGAGCCACGACCGGTTCGCCTGGTACGACGCCACGATGGAGGACAACGCCGGCGGCGGCGTTCACCGCATCCGCGGCTGGGAACCCGCGTGCCTGGCAGGTCGCATCGCTTCGTTGTTCCGGTTGCACACGGGAACGGATGCCCGTCACCATGCACGAGTTGAGGTCGGTCGACAGGGACGTCGAC
>CAZSYS010000346.1:0-4795 GCA_964611365.1 uncultured Planctomycetales bacterium | reverse complement strand
GTATTCGGCGGCGATGGCGTCCAGGAGCTTCCGGTCCACCAGCGACGCGATCAGCCGCCGAAGCGGCGTGCTGTCCGTCAGGGCATCATCGAGGAAGGCGGCGAGCATGCCGCGTTGGGTGAGGATGTCCTTCGTGGTGATCCCGGTATAGAACTTCCGCAGCGTGTCGTCGTGCGCCGGGCCCAGGAAGGCAAAGGGGGCGATCAACGCTCCCGTGCTGATGCCGGTGACCGCCTTGAACGACGGGCGGTTGCCCGCTGCGCTCCAGCCGTTCAGGAGCCCGGCCGTGAACGCCCCGTTCGCCCCGCCCCCCGAGATGGCCAGGAATTCCGCCGCGGGCAACGGGCCGGTCTGACCGGAGCGCTGCCGGAACTCCTGCTCGCGCCGCGCCGCTTCGAGCAGGGCCTTTTCAAAATCCGGGTTCAGGCCCGACCCCCAGGTCCGCACCGCCGGCGACAAGCCGCCGATCACCGCCCGATCCTGCAGTTCGGGGGGCACGGCCCGCTGGCGAACCGGCCCCGCGCAGCCGGCCGCCGCCGACACGGCGACCAAGGCCATGAGTTGCCGGATACGCTGGAGCTGTCTGTGTGAGCGAGTCATCCTCTATGGGTCTCCGTGTCAGAAGAACCGGCGATACTCATTTCGGAAACAGGAATGTCATCGCAAACCGGATACCCCAGTCCGGGGCGCCGTCCGGGCCTTCGACATAGTACTTGCCGTTCACGCCCAGGCTCACGGGCAGCTTGCCGATCCTGACCAGCTGGCTCACACCTCCGAGCAGCGGTACGGTCCACTGACTGCCGGTCCAGTCGTATGTCGATTCCGTGCTGAACGAGAGCGTTGTGGCGGTCCTGAACGTATACGAAAGGAAGGGCTGCAGGTAGGTCGCGTTGACTTCCTTCCGGTCGTCGTCACGCGCGAACGACCAGATGTGATTCGCGAGAATGCCGTACGTCCACGGGCCGTCCTGCTTGAGGATGACTCCCGTCGGTCCCATGCCCCATCGCTCAACGCCGAGCGTGTCGTCGGTGGCTGTCGGCAACAGAAACACCGGACCTGCACCCCAGATGAAGGGCTCTGTCGATTGGGGAGACAGGAACAGGCTCTGAAAAGTGTCGCCCAGGCCGCCCTGGCTCGATACGCCAAGTACGTCGTCCTGGCAGACCACCGGCAGGATCGTCCGGCTGATCACGTTCCAGTCGTCGTTCAGCGAAAGCGGGATCACCGGCTGGACATTGAGCAGGTATTTGAACGCCTGATCGCGGTCAGGCCTGTCGCGCAAGGCAAAGCCGGCGATTCGAGAAGCACATCGGGCCGGACCCGGCGGAAGAACCCGATGCAGAAGGCGCGATCTGCCACCGGCAGGCAGATCGATGCCGCCGCCGAAGTCGAAGTTGCTCTGAAACGGGATACTGATCAGGTCCGCAACCGGGTTCTGAAGCTGTTTGGCCAGGTCCCCGCTCGACGAAGCCCCGGCCGCAGTCTGTTTTGCTTCCTCGCCAGCTTCGCCCTCCGGCTGCGTTGCCGGCACATGCTCCCGCTCAGTCGGGGCGAAGGTCAGCGAGAATGGCGGAACCGGAGACGACTCCGCATGCACAACAGCGCATCCAAACATCACGCAGGCACAGGTGGTGAGAGGCGCAGTGATCCGGTGCCCGCGGTGAAGATTCGTTTCCTGCATCGCGATCTCCTTCGCGTAAGCGGTCCGTCGCTGTGCATCCATCTTCACCCTTCACCTGTCCCTGCTCCGGCGGGTGTACCCACCATCAGGCCCGGCGTGTCGGCCGCGTCGAGGGCTGCCTCAGACTCTTCAGGCTCACCTGGAGCGGGCGGAGCCTGCGGAGCGTTACGGAGGAAGAGACGGAGGAACTGCCGGCAAAGCACCTGCCGTCCAGTCGTGCTGCGGCAGCACGCCAGCGGGACAGGCGCGTCGGAGAAGTTCTCGGGGTCGCTGCGCGTCCCGCCGACGATCAGCACATCTTCCGTGGGGAATGGCAGACCGCTGGGCAAAGACCGGACTGAACGATGGGCATTACAGGGCCCCGGCCCACGGCGCCGGCTCGCAAAGGCTATCGCCGGAAAGCCGGCGGCCCGGGAGATGGTCCGATCCCACGGCACGGCATCCAGCAGAGCGACGGCCGCCACCGGTGTCGTCGTATTCCGGGCATCGATGCCAGCCTCGAACGATATCGCGCCACCGGCGCAGCGGCCGGCCAGGCCCCGCCGCGGCGGACGGTGTATCGGTATTCTATGGTCTGCCATAGTCTGCCATCCCACGGATCATCGCTTCACTTCGACGGTGATCCTGTGGATCCTGCCGGTGAACTTCGATGCACGCTCGGACCCGATGGCTTCGACCACCGGCGTGGCCAGGTCGATGCCCACATCGGCGGTTTCGTCCGCGGAGAAGATCATCGGCTGGGTGCGCTCGATGCGGCCTTCGCCGACCTTCCTGTCGTTCACATAAAGCGTGCCCATGCCGCCTTTGCCAATACCGCCGCCGTCGTAGGCGAACTCGAACCGGATCGTCGCTTTGCCGGGCTTGAGCTTGTCCTTGCCGGCGACGGTGAACCGCTGCAACCCGAGGAAGTTGTAGTCGTAGGCCGGCACGCCATCGTTGACGTAGAGCGCCCAGCCGCCGAAGCGGCCACCCTGCACGATGAGTGCCCCCTGTGCGCCGCCGTCCGATACGTCTATCTCCGCGGTTATAACCTTGGACTTGTTCTTGACGTTCAGAAAAACATTCTCGCTCAAGCCGGTCATGCCTTCGGCGAGCGTCAATGAGGTGCGAGCCCCCATCAGATCAGGACGGCCGGCAAGGGCGGGATTCACGCGTTCCATCGTGCGGTCGTCGATCGGGAGCGCATGGTTTGTCTGAGCCTCCTTCATGAACAGGGCCTGCAGTTCGACGAGCTTCTCCGGATTCTCCGTCGCCAGGTCGTTCACCAGGCTGAAGTCCGTGCGCGTGTCATAAAGCTCCCAGATGTCCTCGGCGAGCGGCCGACGGGGCTTCGGTTCCCACGGTGCCCTGTGGATGGTCCGCGCGAACCAGCCATCGTGATGGATGGCGCGGTTGCCGAACATCTCGAAGTACTGCGTAACGTGCCGGTCCCTGGCCTTGGCATCGTCAAAGGTGTAGGCCATGCTCACCCCGTCCATCGGACGCTGCTTCACTCCGTTGACCACCTTCGGGAATGGCAGGCCGGCGGCCTCGAGGATCGTCGGGGCAACGTCGATCACGTGATGAAACTGGGTGCGCAATTCACCCTTGCTCTTGATACCCTTGGGCCAATGAACGGCCATGCCCACTTTGGTACCGCCGTGATCCGACGCCACCTGCTTGGTCCACTGGTAGGGCGTATCAAACATCACCGCCCAGCCTGCCGCCATGTGCGGGTAGGTCTCGGGGCCTCCCCACTTGTCGATGTGCTTAAGCATGTCCTCCACAGTCTCTGACACAGCGTTGAAGTAGGTCATCTCGCTGAACATGCCGTTCCGGCCGCCCTCGGCGCTGGTGCCGTTGTCGCCGTAGACGAGGATGATGAGCGTGTTGTCCAGTTGACCGGTCTGCTCAATAGCGCTGACCACGCGGCCGACCTCATGATCGGTCATTTCAATGAAGGCCGCAAACACCTCGGCCTGACGAGTGAAGAGACGCTTCTCGTCCGCGGAGAGCGTGTCCCAGTCCGGAATGGCCTCGGGCCTGGGGGCCAGTCGGGTTCCCCTGGGCACGGTGCCGTTCTCGATCTGCCGCGCCAGGATTTCCTCGCGCATCTCGTCCCAGCCCCGGTCGAACCTGCCCTTCCAGCGGGCGATCCATTCCTTGGGAACATGATGCGGCGCATGCGTGGCACCCGGTGCAAAGTACACGAAGAACGGTTTGTCGGGTGTCAGTGCCTTCTGGAGCCTGATCCAGGCAACGGACTGGTCGGTCATGTCGGTGAGGAAATGGTAGTTCGGATCATCGGGCAATTCCACCTGGTGCACGCCATCGTAGATAAAAGGCGCCCACTGATTCGTCTCGCCGCCGAGGAAACCATAGAACTTGTCAAAACCCTGATGGGTGGGCCAGCGGTCGAGCGGGCCTGAGATGCTTGCCTCCCAGGCGGCGGTTTCGTGCCACTTTCCGAAAGCGGCGGTGCTGTAGCCGTTGAGGCGCAGCATCTCGGCCACGGGGGCGACGTCATTGGGCATCTGGCCGGTGTTGCCGGGAAACGAGGTGCCCGTCTCGATGATCGCGCCCATATTGCAGACATGGTGGTTACGCCCGCTCTTGAGCGCCGCGCGCGTCGGCGAGCACACCGCCGTGGTGTGGAAGTTGTTGTAGCGCAGCCCCGCGTTCGCCAGGCGGTCGAAGGTGGGGGTCGGAACCGGCCCTCCGAACGCGCTGGTCCCCGCGAACCCAAGGTCATCAAGCAATACCAGCAGGACGTTGGGAGCGCCGACGGGCGCCTTGACCTCGAATCGAGGCGGCGGTTTCACATTGCGCACGTCGAGCTCAGTGCAGACTGGGGGATTGGGTTCGGCGATCGGCAGCACTGTTCGATCGAGCTTGTCTGCAGCCACCGCATTAAGTGTGATCGCTATGGCGGTAAGCACGGCGAGTGCAACCGGGGCAATCTGCCTCCTCATGTCCTTCTCCTGCTGTCCTGGTTCAGCCTGAAATGGAGAACCAGCCTTCCTGAGATACGCCTGTCCGGGAGAACGTCTCCCGGATCGAACGCTGTTTCCTGTCCGCTGGCTCGCGGCTGCGCCGCGAGGGATTTATCGCATCGTGCCAATCCCGAAGGGGATG
>CAZSYS010000345.1:0-4826 GCA_964611365.1 uncultured Planctomycetales bacterium | reverse complement strand
CCCCGGTGGCCAGCGTGCCCAGCAGGAAAACCCAGAATCGCCCGGCCAGCATGTCCAGATAGGCCGGCCAGGCCCCCATGCTGGTGGCGATCGAGGCGGCCCCGGCCAGCGTCAGGCTGATGGCCGCCGCGATCAGCAGGCCGGTGAAGGCCGGAGACGCCGCCGGTACGGTGGCCGTCGAGACCACCGTCGGCCCCAGGGCCAGCGGCACCTCCGGCCCCGGCGCAGGCAGTCCACTAACCTCGGCCACCATGGCCGGCTCGGGGGCCGCTCCGGCGGCCGTCGGGGCCGCCGTCTCGGCCGTGTCGCCCATGTCGATGCCTTCCAGCAGCTCGGCCCCCAGCGAGGTGTCGTCGCTCTCCCGGGTCAGGTCGAGCAGACCCGAGCCGCCGCCGCTGCCTTCCAGGGCCGCATGCTCCTCCTCGCCCGAAGTGAGCATGGTCTTGGCCATAGGGTCCGCGGCAATCTCGATGTCCGCGTCCTCGAACACGCTGATCCCGATGTTGGTGATCACCGTGTCGTCCTTCTTCAGCCCCTCCACCGCGGTGCTGTCCACCTCGTCCAGGCTGATCATGTCCCCGCCCACGCTGCCGGCGGAACTCCGGCCCGCCGGGGCGGGGGGCTTGTCCGCGTCGTCCTCGACCAGGCCGAGGATCGCGCTGCCGGAGCCGCCGGCTTTGCCGGTGCCCGAGCCGCTCCTGGAGGGGGGGGGCGGAGTCGAATCCGCCAGCGAGAGCGAGCCGGTGCCGGCCAGCCCCGAGGCGTCGCTGTCCTCCAGGGTCAGGCCGGTGGAACCGCCCAGGTCGATGCCGCTGCCGGCCGCCAGACCCGAATCCGATCCCCCGAGCTTGATCTCGCCGCTGTCCTCCGGGGCCAGGGCCAGTTCGCCGGTCTCGGCCAGACTCAGGCCGCCGGTGGAGTCCGCCGGACCGGCCATCTCCGCCGCCAGCCGGTCGATCTCCTCAACCAGGTACTTGAGCTTTCCGGCATCGCGGAACTCCCGGATCGGGACCCGCAAAACGAAATTGCGAAGCTGCTCCTTCGTGCAGCCCAGCTTCTCCAGAGTCTCTTCCAGGGTGTAATACGTCTTGGCCATGGCTGAGATTCCTTGCGGGTCGATGCCGACCGGCGGGAGACGTCACCGGCCGGACGGCCGGGGCGGGCCCGAACAAAAAGCCGCGCGATCCTCAATATTATTCCGCCGCCCGTCGGCCGAGGCAAGCCGGGCTCAGCTCACTCATGAGCGGGCAAAGCCGGGCCCGCCGGAGAGACGCCCGATCCGATCGGACCGGTGGCCGGCGGAAACGCCGGACCGACGCCCGGCGGCCCCTCCGGCACGCCCGCGCCGGCCGGGGGCGACACCCCCTGCTCACGGTGCGAACGCTGCTGCTGAACGATCACCCGCACCTCGCTGGGGGTGGGCTTGGCGACGTTGAACTCCTCGAGATACCGATCGAAGATCCAGCTGCGGGCACCCACGAGCTTGAAACGGTACTCGTCCTCCCGGCCCTTCTCCATCTCGTAGCACCAGACCGTGCCGGTGTCCACGTCGAGCATGAACAGGCCGTAACTCTTGCTGCTCAAAGGCCCGGTGAAAGCGTAGATCCCGCGGGCCCCGGCCGCCGAACCCTCACCCCCGGCCAGCTGGGCCACCGCGGACCGCGAACCCATCTCGTCCCACCGCAACACCACCGCCGTGGCCAGCACCGCAAACGCCACCGTCATCATCCACCAGGCCGTCTGGCGCGCGGGCCTCTCAACCACCACCACACAGGGCGGCCGATCGCCATGCCCGGGGCTCTTGCTCAAACAGACCGCTGCGGCATCTGGGGGGTCAGCTGACATCGGGATTCCACCCAGGTACTTGTTTCGCAATAACTTACGAAAGCAAGACCACTTGCGATTATAACCGCCGGTCCGGGGGACGCAAGTGCCGACGGATCGCCGCCATGCCCGCCGGCGGAACAGGTCGAGCCGGCTGCCCTGCGTGATCGCCCGGAATCGTGGCGACCTTCATCGAGGCGACCCTCAGCAGGCCGAACGGCCCTGGCGGACCCGGCAGAGGCCTCCGCCGCAGTCACCGACCCGCCACGGCCCCGCTCGGTCAGGCCCGCAGCACCCTCGCGACCACGTCTACGATCGCGTTCATGTTGTTCACCAGGTACCACATGGGCAGCCCCAGGAGGCACGCGCCGATCACCACCAGGCTGGCTCCGGCGGGAGAAGGAAGCAGCTGCTCGCCCTTGATCTCCTCGAACAGGCCGCACACCAGCCGATCGGCGGCCTCGACGCCGGCCGGGTGGCGGCAGGTGAAGTGCAGGGTGACGTTCCGCAGCCACGGGAAACTCTCCAGCCGGATGTCCAGCCCGGCCTGGGGAATGCTGAGGCCGCGGTGGGGCCGATGGTCGTCCGGTGTCACCACCTGCCACCCTTCCCGCCGTGCGGCCTGGCGGATCAGGCGGGCACACTGGGGCATGCTGGTGTGGTAGACGACCCAGGACGCGCGCCGGGCGGGCAGAAGCCAGATAAAGGCCGCGAACACGCCCACCGCGGCCAGCGCCGCCGCGGTGGGGTGACCCTTCTCGATCAGGGTGAGCACCGGCCAGAGCATCACCGGGTAAAAGGCGATGGCCAGAAGCACGAAATCGACCCGGCTGCTGACCAGATGGGGACGCGAGCGGCTGTTGACCAGCCCGAGCACGAGGAAGTAGACCGCCATCGGCCCCAGGCCGACGATGACCTTCAGGACGAACACCACCTGCCCGGACGCATCCACGGCGTCTACCTCCGTCGCACGGAGATCCCCCGGCGCGGCGACCGGCATGCGTGTCCGGCGTGCCGGGTCCGGCTTCTTTTCGCGGAAGGCGGCTTTTTGCTCGCCGCGGCGGTGGCCAGCGCCCGCCAAGGGCAGCCCTGCGATGCCTGCAAACCCGCGAAAACGCGCCTGACCCGCTATCTTGCGGGCTGAACACGTCCGGACACGCAGTACACGTCCGGACACGCAGTCGCCGCTATTGTAATCGGCGTGCAATGCGGCTGTCCAAGCATTATTCTTCGGGCGACGGGCCTGGGATCCGCCGGCGTTTGAAGCGTGCCTTGACGCCGGGCACCCTTCCTTATACGCAGGCACGCTCCGGCGGCCACCTCGATCCGGCAGAGGGGACCTCGCCGGGCCCGGATTCGGGGGCAGCATGCCCGCCTCCGGGCTTGCCGGGCCGGCGGCCCGGACCGCTTTTCCGGGCGGCGCGGATTCCGTATCATCATGTCGTGGCACCGTCCGGAAAACCGCCGGACGACCGATTCCCGGGCAATCATCCGAGGAGACCCGATGACCGGCCTGCCCCCTGACGAACCCGGCCCCGCCGCGCCGGGATCGCGCGACGAAGAGAGCCTCCAGCGCGAACTGGAAGAGGCCCTGTCGGGCATGAACCTCGAAAGCCTGATGGACCTCGAGGAACCCTGCCCGGAGCCGGCCCAGGCAGGCGGCGTACGGCGCGGGCAGGTGGTCGCTGTCGACGGCGACGATATCTTCGTGGACATGGGCGGCAAGAGCCAGGGCGTTCTGACCAGGGACCAGTTCCAGGGCGTCGAGCCGCCGGCCGTCGGCGAGTACGTGGAGGTGACCATCACCGGCTACGACCCCGCCGACGGCCTGCTGCTGCTCTCGCGCCAGGGCGCGGTGCAGCAGGCCACCTGGGCCTCGCTGGAGGAAGGCCAGATCGTCGAGGGCCGCTGCACCGGCTGGAACAAGGGCGGCCTGGAGCTGGAGATCGACGGGATCAAGGCCTTCATGCCGATCAGCCAGGTGAGCCTGCAGCGCATCGAATCCGAGGAACTGGCCTCCCACGTCAACCGCCGGATGTCCTGCGCCGTGGTCGAGATCCGCCGCGCCGAGCGCAGCCTGATCGTCTCGCGCCGCGAGGTGCTGCGCCGCGAGGAGGCCGAGGCCGCCGAGCGGACCTTCGCCTCGCTGGAGGAAGGCCACGTCGTCAAGGGAACGGTCCGCTCGATCATGCCTTACGGAGCGTTCGTGGACTTAGGCGGCGTGGACGGCCTGCTGCATGTCGGCGACATGAGCTGGTCCCGCGTGGACAAGCCCGGCGACGTGGTGCACGAGGGGCAGGTGCTGGAGGTCAAGGTCCTCAAGATCGACCGCCAGACCCGCAAGATCTCGCTGGGGCTCAAGCAGGTCGCCCCGGACCCCTGGAGCCGGGCGGCCGAGAACTGGCCGCCGCAGACCGCCACGGCCGGACGGGTCACGCGGCTGGAGTCCTACGGGGCGTTCGTCGAACTGGAGCCGGGCGTCGAGGGGCTGGTCCCCATCGGGGAGATGACCTTCGAGCGGCGGATCAGCCATCCGCGCGAGCTGGTGCAGATCGGCGACGTGGTGCGGGTGGTGGTGCTGAACGTCGATCCGGTCCGCCGGCGGATCGGGCTGTCGATCAAACAGGCCGGCGACGACCCCTGGACGGGAGCCTCGGTGCGCTGGCCGGCCGACGCCGTGGTCGAGGGCACGGTCTCGCGGATCGCCGATTTCGGGGCCTTCGTGCGCCTGGCCGCGGGGGTCGAGGGGCTGGTGCACATCAGCGAGCTGAGCGACACCCGCGTGCGACAGGTGGGCGACGTCGTGCGCGAGGGGCAGACGGTGCGGGTCAAGGTGCTCAACGTGGACGAGGATGCCCGGCGCATCTCGCTGTCGATTCGGCAGGCCGTCGAGGCCCCGCCGCCCGAACCGCAGCCCCAGCCGTCCGCCGACACCCAGGCCGCAAAAAAGCGCAAGAAGCCTCTGCGCGGCGGGCTGGACGGCGGACTGTTCGGCGGTGGCC
>CAZSYS010000344.1:0-4847 GCA_964611365.1 uncultured Planctomycetales bacterium | reverse complement strand
GGGGGGGGCGGCCCCGGGCTCCGGCGCGGGGGACGGCGAGGCGGCGGCGGGCGGGGGACCGCTGAGCGGGAAGGTGCGGGCCATGCTCGCGAACACCGGGTCGGCGGCGTTGAGAGACCGTCGGCATGCTTCATAGTCGCCGGCCAGGGCGGCGCGGCGCGTGTTTTCGGCATGCCCAAGCAGTTCATCGCAGTATTGCCTGAACCGGGCCGGGTCGTGCGAGGTCTCGGCATAGCCGGACAGCTCGCGGATGCGCTGGACCCACTCGCCGGACCGCTTGACCAGGTCATCCCGGTCGCCCTCGGCGAGCTTCTCGGCTACCCTGGCCTGGTAGTCCCCGGCCTTGCGCAGGGCCCGGGCATAGGCCGGACCTTCGGGGGCCGGGCTGTCGGCCCGCACGTCCACCGCGTACAGGGCCCGCGGCACGCCCACATCGACCCTGGTCTGGCCGGTGTCCACGGAAACACAGCCGGCGATGGCCGCCGGAAACAGGATCAAGACGCGACAATCGTGAAGCATGAGCAGGTTCCTGTTCACGCGGGGGCCGCCGGTGCAGCTTCGACGGAGCCGACCGGGCCTCCCAATTGTGTTATCGGCACTTGGGGACTTCCGGCCGCACCGGAGGTGTTCGGGCCCAGGCCGCCGGGCCGCCGGTGGCGGGGCGGCGATATCGGGCTTTCCGGGAGGGCGATTTCGGCTTCGGCCAAGTCCGGACCGCGTTTATCCCCTCCGGTGGCGACCGATCGCTCA
Organism: uncultured Planctomycetales bacterium; assembly: GCA_964611365.1. GTDB lineage: Bacteria > Planctomycetota > Phycisphaerae > UBA1845 > PWPN01 > CALLOB01. The sequence goes on along the minus strand of CAZSYS010000344.1, from coordinate 4,097 downwards.
CGGTACTGAGGCGACGGGACGATCTATCCCTGGGGGCCCCGGACGGCCTCCATATTCTTCCTGCGGAGCCCGCGTTTCCGCCCGTCTGCGGAAACGGAGGGGGCCGCCGGCCTCGGGATGGAAGCTTTTGCTGCACGCTTCTGCCCATATCGACCGTGAGTGGAAAATGCCGTCCCGTCTGCCGGGCCGGCTGGTGCTGGTGTTCGTGCTCGTGTCGGCCGGCGGGTTGCTGGTCATCAGCGGCCTGGGCTATTTCCACCTGCGGGCCCTTCAGGCCCAGGCCGCCTGGCTGCTGGAGAGCTCGCGTCGGATGGTGGACGAGCGGAGCACGCTGGCACTGAACCGCTTGGGGGAGCAGATGATCCGCCAGCAGGCCGAGCTGGTGGCCCGGCAGGTGGGGCTCTATCTGGCCGGCCACCCCGACAGGACGCTGGCGGACCTCCGGGGGGACGAGGTGTTCGCGGACATTGCCGTTCAGCCGGTCGGGCAGGAAGGGTATACCGCGCTGACGGACTACGACAGGCTGATCACCCTGTTCCACAGGAACCCCCGGATCGTGGATCTGGATCTGCAGTCGCTGGCCGGGCAGTTGCCGGAGTTCTGGCGGATCATGTCGGCCACGCGCGGCGGCCGGGAGGCCGGCGGATACTACGACTGGAGGGAAGCCGACGGGCGCATCCGGCAGAAGTACGTGTGGATCGCGATCGTTCCGGGACGGACGGCCGACAACGTGGGCCTCAGCGTAGCGGCGACGACCTACATCGACGAGTTCTCCAGGCCCTCGGCGCAGCTGGCGGAGGACCTGGCGGCCGCGGGGGAAACCGCGGTCGAGGATCTGCGCCGCGAGGGGGCGAAGCGGACCGGCATTCTGCTGGCCGTGGCGGCCGCCACGTTGCTGATGAGCGGGGCTGTGTTCGCCGTCGCGGTGGCGCTGATCCGCAGGGCCGGACAGGCGATGGAAGAGGGGGCCCGCCGTCTGGCGGCCAGCGAGCAGACGTATCGGAGTATCTATGATACGGCGCCGCTGGCGTTCGTTCTATGGGATCTGGAGGGACGGATCACCGGTTGGAACAGCCGGGCCGAGTCGATGTTCGGCTGGTCGCGGGAAGAGGCTTTGGGCAGGAACATTTTCGAGCTGCTGGTGCCTCCCGCGCTGCGCGCGGCGGTGGGCGACGTCGTCCGGGCGATTCTGGCGGGCGAGGTCCGGACGAACATCGTCAACGAGAACCTGACCCGGGACGGGCGGCTGATCCTCTGCCAGTGGAGCAACGCACTGCTGCGCGGCGAAGACGGCCGGCCCGTGGGGGCGATGTCCCTGGCCCTGGACATCACCCGGCAGGAGCGGACGCGGCTGGAGCTGGAGGGCGCCCGGGAGGCTGCAGAGGCCGCGGAGGCCGCCAACCGGGCCAAGAGCGAATTCCTGGCGAACATGAGCCACGAGATACGGACTCCCATGACCGCGATCATGGGTTTCGCGGACGTCCTGCTGGAGCAGGGCAACCTCGAGCAGGCGCCGCCCGAGCGAACCGAGTCGCTGCAGATCATCAAACGCAACGGCGAGTACCTGCTGGGACTGATCAACGACATCCTGGACCTGTCCAAGATCGAAGCCGGCCGGATGTCGCTGGATCGGACGCGGTGTTCTCCGGGACAGCTGCTGGCGGAGGTGATATCCCTGCTCCGGGTGCGGGCCGAGGCCAAGAGTCTCTCGCTGGAGCTAGAGTATCTCGGGCCGCTGCCGGAGACGATCGAGACCGACGCCACGCGCTTCCGGCAGATTCTGATCAATGTGGTGGGCAATGCGATCAAGTTCACGGAGGTCGGCGGCGTGCGGCTGCTGGTCCGGCTGGTGGACGCCGGCGGTCGGCCGATGCTGCAGGCGGACGTCGTGGACACCGGGGTCGGCATTCCGCCGGATGCGGTCGGGCAGCTGTTTGAGCTTTTCAGCCAGGTCGATGCGTCCGCCCGGCGGCAGTTCGGAGGCACGGGGCTGGGACTGGCGATCAGCCGCCGCCTGGCCCGGATGCTGGGCGGGGACGTGGAACTCATCGACAGCAGACCGGGGCTGGGCACGCGCTTCCGGGTCTGCCTGCCGGTCGGGTCGCTGGAGGGCGTCCCGCTGATCGAGCATCCCGCCGAGGCCGTCGCATCCAAGGTCCCGGCGGGCCCGGCCGTAGCGGCCGTGGAGGCCAACCGGCTGGCGGGCTTGAGGATTCTGCTGGCCGAAGACGGTGCGGACAATCAGCGGCTGATCGCGCACGTCCTCCGCAGGGCCGGCGCCGCTGTGACGGTGGTGGAAAACGGAAGCCGGGCGGTGGACGCGGCGATGACCGCGCAGGAGGAGGGCACGCCGTTCGACGTGGTACTGATGGACATGCAGATGCCGGTGATCGACGGCTACGAGGCCACCCGGCTGCTCCGCGTGGCGGGGTACACCCGGCCGGTGGTGGCCCTGACCGCGCACGCCATGCCCGCCGACCGGCGCAAGTGCATTGATGCCGGGTGCGACGACTACACGACCAAGCCGATCGACCGGCAAAGACTCATCGACGCCGTTCTCCGGCAGGCGGCCCGCCTGACGCCCGCCGGCGCCTGAGCCCCTCGGACTTTTCAGTCGCGCGCGAACTGGGCATCGAAGACGATATTGGAACGGGGGAAGTCCAGCCGCCGGACGAACGCGCAGGCCTCGGCGGCGCCGTGTTCGCGGTCCATGTTGGTGTCTTCCCACTCGACCGAGAGCGGCCCGGGATAGCCGATGTCGTTGAGCGCCCGCATGATGGCCTCGAAACCGATGCAACCGCGGCCGAGGGAGCGGAACTCCCAGTAGCGGTCGGGGTGGCCGAAGTCCAGATGGCCGCCGAAGACACCCGCCCGCGTCCGGACGGACGACCAGTACACGTCCTTCATGTGAACATGGAAGATGCGGTCGTGGAAACGGCGGATGAAGCCGACGTAGTCCACGCCCTGGTACCCGAAGTGGCTGGGATCGTAGTTGAAGCCGAATCTCTTGTGGTCCTTGACGGCCTCGAGGGCCCGGGCGGCCGAGGCGATATCGAAGGCAATCTCCGTCGGATGGACTTCCAGTGCAAAATAAACGTCCTCCTGCTCGAAGACGTCCAGGATGGGCTTGAACCTGCGGGCGAAGTCCTTGTAGCCCTCCTCGATCTGCCCGGGCAGGACCGGCGGGAACGAGTAGAGCAGGTGCCAGATGCTGCTGCCGGTGAAGCCGTTGACCACCACCCGCTTGAGGTTCTTCTTCACGGCGGCGGGGGCGGCGTCGAAGAACCGGCGGGCCGCCCGGGCGGTGTCCATCAGTTCGGCGGCGGCGCGGGTGCGGACGCCTTCAGGCTTGCCGTCGCCCCAGACGTGCGGCGGGAGAATCGACTTGTGGCGGGCGTCGATGTTGTCGCAGACCGCCTGTCCGACCAGGTGGGCGCTGATCGCGAAGCAGGAGAGCTTGCTGCGGCCCAGGGTGTCCCACTTGGCCTTGCAGTAGCTGCGGTCCTCGAGGGCGGCCTTGACGTCGAAGTGATCGCCCCAGCAGGCCAGCTCGAGCCCGTCGTAGCCGAACTTCCTGGCCTTCTTGCACAGCTGCTCGAGTTTGAGGTCCGCCCACTGCCCGGTGAAAAGTGTGACCGCTCTGGCCATCTCGACGCCTTCCTTTCCTTCAAGCAAGACTCTCAGGGACCTGACACGCGACATCGTTTCTTCGGCGGCGCCGCGGGCCCTTCGCGGCCGGACGGCTGTCCGCCGGTGCCAATCGGGAGGGCGGATGATACCACAACGTGCCGGCCGGCCGCAACGAGCCGCCGGCGGCGGATCCGTGGACTCCGGGGCTGAAGCTGTTCGTGCCCCGGCGGGGGGCAGGAGTCTGCAGACGCGGTCGGCTTCCCGCGGATCGTGACCGGTTTCGACAGGTCAACGGACATCGGAGGCCTGCGACCGGTGTCCGCCGACTTGCGGTTGCGGCAGTGGCTTGTTCAGGGCGTTGCCCGCTGGGCATGTGGCCCGCTTACGGTCTTTTCGAAGCGACCGGACGGCCCCGGTTCAACCCCGCCGCCGCCGCCCCGGTCCGCGGCGCCTGGCCGGGCGAGTCC
>CAZSYS010000343.1:0-4860 GCA_964611365.1 uncultured Planctomycetales bacterium | reverse complement strand
CACATTGGCGTCGCGCAGCGCCGTAGCGGCCGGCCCCCGTGCCGGCCGTGCGCATGAGTCCGCGGCCTGGGCACCGGCTGTAACGCCCGGCCTCTCTGCCGGCCGCCGAGGGCGGACAACGCCTCGCCCCCGCCTCAAGGCGGCGATCAGAGCTGCGGCAGGATGCCGCGGGCTTCCAGAAAGCCGATCACCTGCAGCGCCGCCTCCTGCGGCGTGATGCCGGCGTTGGCCAGCACCAGTTCGGGCTTCAGTGGCGCCTCGTAGGGGTCGTCCACCCCCGTGAACCCCATGCCTTTGCCCTTGGCCAGCGCCGCCCGGGCCTTCTTGTACAGCCCCTTGGGATCTCGCTTCTCGCACTCCTCAATCGGCACGTCCACGAACACCTCCACGAAGCTCAGCTGCGACTCCTCGTGGATCCGCCGCACCTGGTCGCGGTCCTTGCGGTACGGGCTGATGAAGCTGGTCAGCGTGATCACGCCGGTGTCGGCGAACAGCCTGGCCACCTCGCCAATCCGGCGGATGTTCTCCTCCCGGTCGGCCGCCGAGAAACCCAGGTTCTTGTTCAGGCCGTGGCGGATGTTGTCGCCGTCCAGCACATACGCCAGGTGCCCGCGCTCCACCAGGGCGTGCTCCAGCGTGAAGGCGATCGTGCTCTTGCCCGAGCCGCTCAGCCCCGTGAACCACACCGTCGCACCCTTCTGGCCCAGCAGCTTCTCCCGATCCTCGCGCCGGACGTGCCCCTCGTGCCACGTGATGTTCGTCGCCCTGATCTCGGTCATGCCTTGTCGCTCCACAACCAGACCGCGTACACTGCCCGGCCGCCGGTCAATGCCCCGGCGCCCCGGCCTCCGCGAAGGCGGCACTATAGGCCCAAGGCCGGCCCGCCTCAACCCGCCCTGGCCGCTGCGCCCGCACTCCGCGGACCACCGGCAGCAGGCAGACCTGGCATGCGCAGGAGCCCTTTATTGGCCGGCCGACCCGCACGAGTCGCACTGGGCATCATGACCGGCACCAGCGCCGACGGCATTGACGTGGCCTGTATCCGCGCCTCGGGACGCGGCAGGCGGATGCGTGTCTCAGTCCTGGGGCATCTGCACACGCCCTTCGCCCCGGCCCTCCGCCGCCGAATCCTGGGGATCATGGCCCCGGCCCATACGTCAACCGAGCAGCTCGCCCGCCTCCACGCCGACCTGGGCGAGGCCTGCGCCCGGGCCGCATGCCGCGCCCTGGAAACGCTCCCCGAAACCCGCCATTGCTGCGTCATCGGCCTGGCCGGCCAGACCGTCTGCCACTACCCCGGCACCCGCGGCCGGCGCACGGTCACGCTTCAGCTGGCCGAGCCCGCGCGCGTCGCCGCCGCCACCGGCGTTCCGGTGGTCGCCGATTTCCGACAGTCGGACGTCGCCCGCGGCGGCCAGGGCGCGCCACTGGTGCCCTGGACCGACTGGATCCTGCTTGGCCACCCCTCCCGCCATCGGGCCGTCCAGAACATCGGCGGCATCGCCAACGTGACTTGGCTGCCTGCCGGCGGCGGCCCGGAACAGGTCATAGCCTTCGACACCGGCCCGGGAAACATGCTGATCGATGCCCTGGTGGCCCTGGCCACCGACGGCAGGGAGCGGATGGACCGCCACGGCCGCCGAGCCGCCCGCGGAACCATACTGACCCCTATCCTGGCCCGCTGGCTCAGCCACCCCTTTTTCCGCCGCTGCCCGCCGAGAACCACCGGCCGGGAGGCCTTCGGCGTCCAGTTCGCCCGTGCCCACCTGCCGGCACTGCAAGCCCTCAGCCCACACCCCGACGACTGGATCGCCACGGCCACGGCCCTCACCGCCGCCACGATCGCCCGATCCTTTGTCCGATGGCTGCCTGCCCAGATTCTCGAGGGGGACTTCGATCTGGTTCTCTGCGGTGGGGGAGCGTCTAACGCTACGCTGGTCAACATGTTAACTGAATCCCTGCCCATGACCAGGATTCTGCGGATCGACCAGCTCGGCATTCCCTCGCAGGCCAAGGAGGCCGCCAGCTTCGCCATCCTGGCCCTGGCCCGGCTCGACGGTGTCCCGGCCAGCCTGCCTGCGGCCACCGGGGCCGACCGTCCGGCGGTGCTGGGCAGCCTGTGGATGCCCTGACAAGTTCAGGGAATGGCCCGAGGATGACCGCAAACGATTGTAACGCCTGCGATTACAGCAATCTCGCCCCCCCGTCCAGTGTCTGTGATGGACGTCCTCTCTCACCCGTCCGGAATGTGTGTTTGCCCGGCCGTCGGGGGTGCCGCCACCGCTGATTTCGCCCCCATCCGCGGCGATTGGCCGCCTGCTGATGATTCGGTCGGCCTGAGCGGCGGATTTTGCCCCGATCCGCGGCGATTCGCCCGACCCGCAGCGATTGCGCGGCAGTCCAGGCGTCAGGCCGGCCCTCGGACGTCGCGGAAGTGCGGTTCGGGGTTCGGACGGGTTCAGGAAGCCTGAATGCAACAGGCGTATCCGGGTCAGGGCGCTACAGGAGGCGCCACCGTGTGCGCCTCCAAACAAGGCGCTACCTATGACGTCTCTATGACCTGAGCGGCGGTCTCCACGCCGAGCGGTGCCCTTGTTCCCGGCGAAATCGGGGCCGGATCCGCCTGGGCTGGGGTGATCTGGCGGCTGTGCGGATGCTGGCGGTCGCCGGCTGCCAGGCACAGGGAGCTTTTCCGTAGTGCCTGTCGATAATGCCGTGCCTTGATGCCTTGGCCCGTGTGTCAAGGAAGTCTCGAATGACGGCAATCCGTGCGGCATCAATGGCTGAACTCAGGCTTGGAGGCATCTGGCAGATCGATTTTAAGTCTATTAACAGCAGTATCTTACATAGAATCATCCTCCAGTTGGCGGTCTTGCCTGTTCATGGTTTCCAGTCGACTTTTTCACGACTTTTTGATCTGGACCTTTGGGGTTGGCCGGGGTAGTATTCAATGGCCGGTTGTTGCGTCGGGCTGACGCACCCGGCCGGGTGCCGATTCTGGCCTCGATCCAGGCCTTGGGGCTTTCATGCCCGCCTTGGTGGAACAGCCGGGTGATCGCAGGCCGGATGTTGGGCCGGTATTAATTCGTGGGAATCGCGATTTTTTTCTTGCAGTGGCGACCGGCGGCGTTACAATCGGGGCAGCGGATCGCAGGAGTCTCCGCCATCAGGATGCTTCTCGGCGGAGGCGGCGGCAAATCCAAATCCGCCAGGAGGTGATGAGCCACACCCATCAGCAGTTCCGGTAAGTGCTACCGGGGGAAGCGCGGTTATGGGGCACCGGCGGGCGTTCCGTCTGTGTCCGCGAGAGCGAGAGTGTCAAGCCTGTTCCGGGGCGGTTCAGTGTTCGTGAGAGCCGGACATCGAAGGCCGCGGGGCTGGCGGACGAGTGATTCACGAGAGCAATGTGCAGAGAGGAGGTCGGGATGAAATCAGTCAAACTGGCAGCGTTGATGATGCTGTTGGCCGGCGGGGTCGCGATGGCGGCCAACACCGTGACCTACACCGTGCTGATCGGGGGCGACAACCACGCCGCCGATCTGCGAGCCGGGACCCTGACGCCGTACAGCGGCGGATCGGACGTCGATGACACCACGGTCACCGATCCGGTGCTGAACTGGGCGGTCAAGGTCGATGTGGGCGGCGATGCCGGCGACACCAAGGGCGTCGCCAACGTCGTGTTCGACCTGGAACTGCAGAGCTGGAACGGATCGTCCTGGGTGCCGGTGGCTATCGGCCATGCCGACCTTGACGGCAGCGGCAATCCCACGGAAGCCGGCTTCTACAGCAGCGTGCTGAACGGCCAGGCCACCTACGGCCCGTTCATCCGTACTGAGAACGCCGCGTTCGCGGTCGCCCTCGACGCCGACGCCAACTCGACTGTGTCGGGTCTGCTGATCAACCCCTACGCCTCGGACGGCCCGAACATGGATTACTACTGGCATCCGTCGGCCGCCGACTTCAAGGGCGGATCGGCAGCCGGCTCGGGTTCCGGGGGTTCCACGCTGGCCCCGCTGGGCTCGCTGATCGGCTTTGGTGCCGGTTACAAGGTCGTTGATCTGCCGCTCGATGCCGATGCCCTCGGCGTCGGTATCACGGTGGGCCTGGATCTGGGCAACGGCTGCTACGCCGGCTTGGGTGGCGGCCCGCTGTTCGAAGGCCAGATCAACCTGGACGGTCTGCCCAACGGCAACTACAAGCTGGTGGTCAAGCCCTCCGCCGACGGCACCAACGTCGTCCGGTCCTCTGTGGACTGCACTGGCAACACCTACGGTGCCGGCAGCTTCGCGGTCAAGGCCGATGCGGTCAACAACACCCCCGGCGACGACGCCGCGGAACTCACCTTCGCCCTGGACCTGGAGGATCCGACCACCGTTGTCGGTCGTCACGTGTTCTACAACCAGAGCTACTACGACGGTAATAAGGTCGCCATCGACGCCGCTCCGCTGACCGGGGCCAACAACGATGACGACGACGCCATCGACACCAGCAAGACCGCCTTGCTGCCCGGCGCCGGTACGGCTACCACGGCCAACTATGTCGGGTACGTCAAGGGCGTCAATGGTCTGATGATCGACGTCCAGAACGCGACGCGGGCTCCGGTAGCCGGCGACTTCACGTTCAACGACAAGGGTCGCAACGGCAACGCCACCGTCGCCAAGGCCCCCAGCGCCAGCCTGATCCGGCCGCTGCCCGGTGGCGACGGCAACGACTACCGCTGCGTGTTCACCTTCACTTGGCCGACCGACCAGACCAAGAAGGCCGTCTGGCTGGAGTGCCGCGTGGGCACCGGCTTCGGCTTGGCGGATCTGGGCGGCTCCTATGCCGGCCTGGGTGACATCTTCTGGTACGGCCAGGCGT
>CAZSYS010000342.1:0-4902 GCA_964611365.1 uncultured Planctomycetales bacterium | reverse complement strand
GAACCCCAGAGGCCGTGACTGGCCCTGCGGCGCGAAGTCCAGGGTCTCACCCTCACGGCCCGCGTTCCTTCGCGTGCCCCGGCCGGCAGAGACGCCGGGCGGTGCGGCGCCTCGCCTGTCCGCCGGCGGCGGTCAGAGCCACTCGGTGTGGAAAATGCCCGGCTTGTCCACACGCTCGTAGGTATGGGCGCCGAAGTAGTCGCGCTGGGCCTGCAGGAGATTGGCCGGCAGGCGGGCGCTGCGGTAGCTGTCGTAGTACGCCAGGGCCGAGGAGAACGCCGGAACGGGAATGCCGGTCTCGGCGGCGGTGGCCACCACCCGGCGCCAGTTGGCCTGGGTGCGGTCGATGATCTCCTTGAAATACGGGTCCAGCAGCAGGTTGGCCAGGCGCGGATCGCGGTCGTAGGCCTCCTTGATGCGGTTGAGGAAGTGGGCCCGGATGATGCATCCGCCCCGCCAGATCATCGCGATCTCGCCGAAGCGCAGATCCCACCTGTACTCCTCGCCGGCGGCGCGCATCAGCTGGAAACCCTGGGCGTAGGAGCAGATCTTCGAGGCATACAGGGCGTCGTGGATCGCGCCGATGAAGGCCCGGCGGTCGCCCTGGAAGCCGGCGGTCGGGCCGGACAGCCGCCCGGAGGCCGCGACGCGCTCGTCCTTGACCGCCGAGATGCAGCGGGCGAACACCGCCTCGGCGATCGTCGGCGCCGGCACGCCGAGGTCCAGGGCCGAGACGCTGGTCCACTTGCCCGTGCCCTTCTGGCCGGCGCGGTCGAGGATCACGTCGACGATCGGCCTGCCGGTCTCGGGGTCGGTCCGGGCGAAGATGTCGCGGGTGATCTCGATGAGGTAGCTGTTGAGGTCCCCGGCATTCCACTCGGCGAACACCTCGTGCAGCTCGGCGGCCGACAGGCCCAGCACCCGGTGGAGCAGGTCGTAGGCCTCGCAGATCATCTGCATGTCGCCGTACTCGATGCCGTTGTGCACCATCTTGACGTAGTGGCCGGCGCCGTCGGGGCCGATGTACGCGCAGCAGGGCTGGCCGTCGACCCGGGCGGCGATGGCCTCGAACACCGGGGCGATCAGCGCGTAGGCCTCGGGCTGCCCGCCGGGCATGATGCTGGGGCCCTTGAGGGCGCCCTCCTCGCCGCCGGACACCCCGGTGCCGATGAACAGCAGCCCGCGGTCGGCCAGTTCGCGGCTGCGCCGGATGGTGTCGGGGAAATGGCTGTTGCCGCCGTCGATGATCAGGTCGCCCTTGTCCAGCAGCCCGGCCAGCTGGGCGATGAAATCGTCCACCGCCGCTCCGGCCTTGACCATCAGAATGATGCGCCGCGGCTTCTCCAGCGAATCCACGAATTCGCGCAGCGTGCGGGCCCCGTAAAACCGCCTGCCCCTGGCCCGGCCGTTGATCAGGGCCTCGGTCTTCCCGGTGGTGCGGTTGAAGACCGAAATCGAGTAGCCGCGACTCTCGATGTTCAGGGCCAGGTTTTCGCCCATGACCGCCAGACCGATGAGCCCCACATTCTGTCCGGACATCGGATCCTCACCTCCGCCAGGAAGGAGAAAGTCCCCCGGAGCCGCGGAACCTCGCCGGCGGCTCCCGTGGAAAGAGCGGCCATTGTAGGCGCCCGGTTTCAGGCCGCAAGACCGGCATCGGCCGCCGCGGCCGCCGTCGGGGCCGGACGCGTTGCCTGAGCGGACGGACGGACGTAGAATCCAGCAGAGCTGAAAACGGCTCTGCGGGCTGCAGCACGTCCCGGGCCGCGACCGATGAACGGCCGCAGCAGTCCGCCGGCGACCAGGCCGATCATCATCCGGGGGGGGCAGGAGCCCGGGGATCCGGCGCCGAACACCGGTCCCGCCCCGCAGCCGCGAGCCGGTCCAGGAGGTGCGCATGCCGCCCCGGCACCGGACAGGCAAGACCATCTGCCGCCGGCTTCATGGCCGCGGGTTCCGTTCGGATCCTGCGCGAGACAAGCCGTTGGCGATCGCGCATGAAGCACCCGCGGGACGGCGGCGCGGCCAGGGGGCTCTGCCTCGCGGCGGGTTCACGCTGATCGAAGTGCTCGTGGTCGTGGCCATCATCGCCCTGCTGGCGGCCGTGCTCCTGCCGGCGCTGCGGGAATCGCGCAACCAGGCCCAGGCCGCGGTCTGCGGCAGCAACCTCAAGCAGGCCGTCACCGGCACGCTGATCTACCGGCTGGAGCAGGGCATGCGCCGGGAGCGGGTGAGCACCAACTTCGGCTGGGCGGTGCCCTCCTACCGGGTGAACAAGGAGTGCGAGGAGATCTTCACCTGCCCGGCCGATCCGCGTCCCCGCCCGACGCCGGCCCTGCAGGCGGAGATCTATGAGGGCGGCTTCTCGATCTACCACGGGTCGGCTTTCTCGGACGGCGTTTTCAACCGCGTGTTCGAGGAGGCCGGCGAGTGGAACCTGGACATCCAGGACACCGTCGATCAGCGGGGCTTCGGGCGCGACTCGGGCACGAACGACCGCGACCTGCTGCTGAACTTCAAGGCCGTCCCCGGCCAGAAGAACGCCTCCGTGGGGGTCAAGCAGGTGGAATCCGCCTGGGACTTCAGGGTCCGCGACTTCCGGGGGCGGATGCTCTGGCCCAGCGCCAAGGGCGCTTCCGGCCAGCAGACCGTCCCGCTGCTGTGGATGAGCTACGGGGCCAACGCTCCGGCAGGCCTGCAAAACGTCAGGGGCAACCCGATTCTCGTGGCCGAGCACGCCAAGCCCGGCATCTTCCCGGAGAGCTACGCCGGCAAGGGGGCCTATGGCGGCGGTCAGCCGCACGACCCCCTGCCTCAGACGCTCCGCTACCGGCACGGCCCCAGGCTGTCCGACAGCCGGTTCAAGGATGCCAACGACAAGACCTACGTCGCCCGCGAGCGCATGAACGTCGGTTTCCTCGACGGCAGCGTATCGCGGCTGTCGTACCTCCAGATGACCCGCAAGGACGTTCCGCAGGTCGTCAACGGCGAGTTGCAGTGGCACCGGGCCCTGTGGCTGGGCAGCCGGCGCGGCGGCGAAACGCGGTTTGACTGACCCGGGGGCCATCCCGACGGCGGCGGCGGGCCGCCGGTCCGGGGATCAGGCCCGCGGAGACGGCAGGAGGATCGAGGCGCCATCGACCGCCCGGCCGGTCGCGGCGGCTTCCTTTTCGGCCAGGGCGACGGCCACCGCGTCGCGGCTCTCGCGCGGCGTGCTGACGGCCGGGGCCCGGCCGGCGGCCACGCAGTCCAGGAAGTACGCGATCTCGTTGTAATAGCCGTCGGTCGCAAGCAATGCCGGTGCTTCCGGCGGGCGCCCGTCCTGCAGCACGGTCAGCGGCTTTCCCGAGGCCAGATCCCACGTCAGGGCCGCCCGCTCGAAGACGGCGGTGAACCCGCAGCTGAAGCCGAAGCCCTCGGGCATGTCCCAGAACCCCTCCAGCTGCACCACCGGCACCGACGGGCAGTCCCACAGCGCGTGCACGCGGTCGAAAGAGCCGTTGGGGCGGGCGCAGGCCCGGGCGACCAGCGACCGCGGCCGGCCCAGCAGCCCGATGGCGTAGTCCACGTCGTGGACGTGCAGGTCGAGAATCGCCCCGCCGCTGCGGGCGGGGTTCTGCAGCCACTGGCCGTGGGAGTAGGTCGGCACGCTCGCCTGACGCCGGAACTGCAAAGCCCGCGGGGCGCCGTAGCGGCCGTCGCGTAAAGCCTCGCGCAGAAACACGTATTCCGGCCAGAAGCGGATGCACTGAGCGATCATGAGCAGACCGCGGCAGCGCCCCGCCGCCTCGAGCATGCGGTCGCACTCGGCCACGGTCAGGGCCATCGGCTTCTCGCAAAGCACGTGCTTGCCGGCCTCCAGGGCGGCCACGGCCATCCCGGCATGGAGGTCGGTGGGCACGCACAGATCGACCATGTCCACCTCCGGGTCGGCGACGACCTCGCGCCAGTCGGCCACGGGCCGGGCGTGGCCGGGGTCGAGGCGCGGGCCGGAGCCGTCGCCGAGATTCCCGCCCACGCCGGACCAGTCGCCGCGTCGGCGGTCCTCCAGCAGATCGCAGAGGCGGACGACCCGGGCGCGATCGGCCATCCGGGCATACTGGCTGAAGTGCATGCGGCCCATGAAGCCGGCGCCGATGAGCCCGACTCTGATCATGATCCAAGCCTCCCGGCCGCCAATCCCGGCGGCATGGACGGCCCCGGCCGGCGGCCAGGCCGAGCGGCTGGGCGTCGGTGAATCGCGAACCTACTTCTCTCCGGCCGCCCGTCGCCCGGCGAAGAAACCCCGCAGCAGCCCCGCGCACGCCTCGGCGAGCACGCCCCCGGTCACCTCGAGGCGGTGGTTGAGGCGGTCGGAGCGGACCAGGTCGAACACCGACCCGCAGGCCCCGGCCTTGGGGTCCTCGGCGCCGAAGACCAGGCGCTGCACCCGGGCCAGGACCAGGGCGCCGGCGCACATCGCGCAGGGTTCCAGGGTCACGTAGAGGGTGCAGCCTTCCAGCCGCCAGCTGTGCAGTTCCGCGGCCGCGGCCGTCAGGGCGATGATCTCGGCGTGGGCGGTGGGATCCTGCAGCATTTCGCGCTGGTTGCGGCCGCGACCGATGATCCGTCCGCCGCGGACGACCACCGCTCCGACGGGCACGTCCTGCGACTCCAGGGAGGCTTCGGCCTCGCGCAGCGCCTCGCGCATCAGCCGTTCGTCCTCCTGCCAGTCCATGCCGGGCAGATCCATCAGCCGCCTGCCGTCGCATTCCCGCTGAAACCGCAGCCTGCAGGACCCGCCGGCCGACGAGGCCCGCGCTGCGGTCGGGGGCTCATCCGATGCCCGTCGCCGCACGGCCATGGTATCCCCGGCTCCGGCCGGCGCGAAGCGGCGTCACAGCCGCCAGGCCGGCGCCGGCC
>CAZSYS010000341.1:0-4919 GCA_964611365.1 uncultured Planctomycetales bacterium | reverse complement strand
ATCAGCAGCCTGTTCGGCAGCCTGCCGCCCAGCCCGCTGTCGCGGTACTCGCTGCGCACGGCCCTGGGCGGCGGCTGCTACGGGCCTTCGCTGGAGGATGCCCCGGAAACCTACGCCAAGCTGTACGATCTCCAGCGCGGGCTGATGCGGGCCTGTCTTCCGGACTTCCAGGGCGGCGGGCCGGCGGGCACCGTTGTCGAGCCCAACAATCAGTACATGAGCATCGAAAGCCTGGCCCTGTATCTGCGGATGCTCAGCCCCGGGGCCCGGCAGGTGATCGACAAGCTGCCCGACCGGCAGCGCACCAACCTCGACCAGGACAACATCCGCGTCCGGGTGCCCCAGCAGCAGCCCGCCGACGCCGACCTCTTCGAAATCACCGACGCCTGGGGCCGGCCGATGCGCTACTTCGTCCAGGTCCCGTCGGTCGACGCCTCGGGCATCGCCGGCCAGCGGCGCTGGGAACTCCGCTCGGCCGGGGCCGATGGCCGGTTCGGCGACGGCCCCGACGCCGGCGGGTGGCTCACGCCGCCGGAGGAGTCCCAGCTGCCGGCGGCGGCCGACGACGTGGTGATGATCAGACCCTGAGAAACGATCGGGAATCGAACCTTGAGCATGGAGAAGCGGCATTCGGCGATCAAGGCTCGGCGGCATCCGGCAGGCAGCCGCGGCAGTCGCCGCGCGCCGGCCGGCTTCCCGCTCGAGGCGCCTTCAGCCCCTGCCAGGTTCCGATCCTCCCTGCTCCGGCCGCGACGCTCCACCCGCGCCGGCGCGTTTACGCTCGTCGAACTCATGGTCGTCGTCGGTCTGATCGTGCTGCTGATCGCCATCGCCGTGCCGGCCGTCGGACCCCTGACGGCCTCCAACCAGCAGGCTCAGGCGGTCAGCACGCTGGCCGGCCTGATCACCACCGCCCAGACGGCCGCCGAGGCCAATATCACGCCCGTGGCCGTGCGCGTCGAGCCGGCCTTCCGGACCGACCGCCGCGGGCTGATGGAGGACACGCTCGGTCAGCCGGCCGACGGCAGCGGGGCGTTCAATCCGGCGCGGGCCCCGCGACTGCTGGGCCACCAGCAGCTGCAGCTGCTGCTGTTCGCGTCCCGGCGGGTGGATGAGGCCACCGGCAGGGTGGACATGAACGCCGGCGTGGCCTTCAGCCGGCTGCCGGAGGCCAGCCCGGTGGCCCTGCCCAAGGGCATGTGGCTGGCGCCGGATTATGCCCTGCGCTGGGATGGGCAGGGGGGCCGGCGTTCGATGGCCGAGGGCGATCTGCGCGTCGACCACAACGAGCAGGCGGATCCTTCGGTGAACTGGCGGAATCCCGGAGCGGCCTTCAACCTGATGGACACCTTCTACATGGTGTTCGATCAGTCCGGCGCCAGCACGCGCTTCCCGGCCGCAAACCTGTGGTATTACGACGAGTCCCAGCGGCAGGCCTCAGGCAGCGGGCCGCCCCGTCCCCTGCTGTTGTGGCATCCGGACGATGCCGCCCGCGGCGTGCTGGTCTACGACCGCCAGCGGTTCAATGCCTTCGCCCCGACCGACGCCGCGGGGCGCCGGACCTTTCTGGCGACCAACGCCCGGCCGGTCTACGTGAATCGCTCGCTGGGGTCGCTGATCCAGGGAGCCCCGGGGCTGGGGCGGTAAGCCGGGGGAAGCCGCGGGTGATCCGCCTGAAGTGAGAAGTTGCCGGTGAGAAGCCAGAACGGACGACAACTCGCATTCGCCGCCGGGCAGACCCAGACCCCGGGCCGGCATCGGCAGGCCCGCCTGGGCGGCCGGCCGGGCGGTCGGGAGTCCGAGCGGGCCTTCTCGCTGATGGAACTGCTGGTGGCGATCATGATCCTGGGGCTGGGCATGGTCATGGTCGCGACGGTCTTCCCCGTGGGCATGGACATCAGCCGTGACACCATCCAGATGTCCATCAGCCTGACGGCGGCCGACGCCGCGGCGGCCACGCTGGCCCTGCGTCTGCCGGCCGAGCAGGATCTGAACAACGACGCGGCCATCGCGCCCAACCCGTTCGGTCTGCCGGAAGTTCCGGACATGTACGACGCCCTCATGGAGCCCGTCGAGTTGGGCACATTTGTCCGGTTTTTCACCGAGTTCACGCGCTGGGACGGCGACGCGGCCGTCTACGGTCCGGTGGTCGAGCAGGTGGTCAACACCGCGTTTGCGGTGCGGGCCTGGAACCTCCAGGCCGGCGTCGAGCCGGCGCTGGGCGTGCATCTTCCGGTGGCCGAGCTCTCGCCCCATATCGACCTCGGCGGCGGCGTCCCGCCGGTGCCTCACCGGGTTCATGTGGCCGACCGGGTGTATCCGCCGGTGCCCATCAATGCCTGGTACCCGCCGGGCATGGCGGTCACCACCGTCGGCGCCGGGCTCTATTACGCCGACAGCGGCTATTGCCCGACGCATTACTTCGACCCGTCGCAGTGCACGCCGCTGGGCGCCTCCGTGCTGGATAACAGCTACCGGATGTCGCAGGTCGATCTCACCGCGGCCGCGCAGGCCGCCGGCAGGCGGTATGCCTGGAGCGCGTTCCAGCACAAGCTGGCCCCCAGAGCGGAGCTGCGCAACTTCCTGGCGACCATCGTGGTCACCCACCGCGGCGAGCTGACCGAGAACTACGCCCAGCAGGCGAGTCTGAACAACCCGGTCGTGCCCGGGCTGGTGGTGCCGCCGAACATCGACGATCCCGGCCTGCCGGCCAATGTCCGCCAGGCCATCCGGCTGCCCCGGCCGGCGATGCGGGTCAGCTACGACGCGCTGTTTCCCGTGCCGTGGCTGGCGCAGCTGGAGTCGCTGGACGCGCGCGCCGGCCGGGCGGTGTGCACCGCGGCGGTGGCCGAACTGCTGCCGCCGGGGGCGATGTTCGTCATCGCCGCCAGCCCGCTGCAGAACGGCTGGCCGGTGCTGCAGGCCGGCACCGCCAGAAAGGTGCTGGGCAACAACTGGCAGCCGCCCGACCGGGTGCTGCGCGGCGATACCAGTGTCCTGCGGCAGCTGGAGATCGCTCGCGGCAACGAGGAAGCCGTCGGGCCGGTGCTGGTCTGGGTGTTCCCGCCGCCGATCAAGCGGGCCGGCAGCAGCTGGGCTTATGGCAACCGTTCGCCGGTGGTGGGGGTGTTCGTCCGGGAGGTCGCGCCGTGACGGGGCCGCGCGGGCAAGGGCGGTGCCTGCCGGCCGGGCCCGGCGTGCTCCGCGAGGCGGTCTGGAGAGTCCGGTGTTGAGCATGAAGAACCCGCGGGTCCGTCACCGAAGCAGGGCCGCACGGCCGGCCCCTTGCGTCCGAGCCTGCGGCCGCCGGCGTCCGGGACCGGGGCGAGCGGTTGCGTCCGGCCGCGGGTTCACGCTGATGGAGCTGCTGGTGTCGGTGGCGATTCTGGCCGGCCTGATGTTGATGGTCGGCACGGTGTTCACCACCGCCACCAAAGCCAGCGGCAAGGCCGCGACGGTGACGACCCTGCAGCGCCACCAGCGGCAGGCCCTGGACATGCTGCGTGCGGACCTGGCCGGGACGAACCCCGGCACCGGCGTCATGGCGGTGGCGGGTCGGGCCTTCCCGGCCTACGACACGCCCCAGCAACAGGCCGCCGCCGGGTCGAATCCGCAGGTCCCGATCCACCGCGCCGACGTGCTGATGCTGTTCACGCAGCGGCCGGTGGAGACTTACGTGTTTCAGCAGCGGGACGCAGGCGGTCAGCCGCTGGCCCCGCCGATCGCCATCGACCCGACCGTCCAGGTGGTCTACGGCCACGCGGACTTCGCCGAACTGGTCGAGTCGCCTCCCGGCAGCGGCGCGTGGGCATTCGACACCGCCCGGCTACGGCCCATCGAGCCGGCGGCGGCGAACGCCCCCTCGCCCGTGGCGGCATCCGACTGGCACCTGGCCCGGCGGGTGGTGGCGTTTCCCGAGAACGTCGATGCCCGGCCGGCCCCGGGCCGGGCCCCGGGTACCGGCCCGTTGACCAACCCCGGCTTCCTCGAGGCGGTCTGGGATCTGACCTGGGACACCTTTGACGACCCGCTGGACCCGAACTCCGTGCTGGGCAATACGCCGGTCGGCGTGTTCTGGTACGACTGGACCGGAGGTCTGCATTGGCTGCTGCGCGACACGATCAACAACTGCTGGTTCCGGCAGATGCCGGAGCAGCCGTCGCGTTGGATGATGTTTCAGGACGGATACTGGTACGAATACAGCGGCGGCCCGCTGCCGTGGAGCCGCATCGCCCCGGACGCCGGGGGAAACCCGCAGACGTACTCGTCAGCGGTCGTTACCGTTCCCGGGGCGCCTCAGGAGCAGTTGCTGCTGCTGCAGCCGGCGCGGCTGTTCTACGATCGCTCGGCCGCGGTGCGCCGCACGGTGCTGGACCCCACGCCGCCGCCGTCGGCGGCCGACCGGATGGCGTTCGCGTTTCTGCCCAACTGCAGCGATTTCAAGGTCGAGTTCACCTACGACGACCCTCAGGAAGCCTGGCAGCCGTGGGGTGCCGGCCCGGCCGAGGACATCCCCCGCCCGATCTTCTGGGAGCAGGTGCCGGACGGCCAGATGTGGATCTGGTCGCAGGTCGCGGTCGGCGAGAACCTGCCCAGCGCCTGGCTGCCGTCCGGTGCCGCTGATGTCGTATCTCAGCGGCGCCAGGGATGGCCGCGGGCGGTCCGCATCACGTTGACCGTCTGGGACGGGAACGCCCGCAGCGAGGAACCCCTCACCCAGACGCTGATCCACGTCTTCCGCTGACCGACGCCGATCGCCGGCCGAATGCCCCCTGCCGCGCAGCGCCGCAGCGCCCGGCGCCCCCGCCGGCCGTCGAACATGGTCGCACATTGGCGCCGCGCAGCGCCGTAGCGGCCGGCCTCTGTGCCAATGCTGTCCGGAATCATGGTCGGCGGCAGGGATACCAGGCCCTGGGAGG
>CAZSYS010000340.1:0-4941 GCA_964611365.1 uncultured Planctomycetales bacterium | reverse complement strand
CCGGCCACAGCGAGCCGAACAGGGTCACCGACCGGACCGAAATGAAGATGATGCCCAGCAGCAGCAGGGCCGAGGCGGCGATCAGCAGCGTGGTGTAGAGGTCGTCGGGCGGTGCCACCCGCTGGGTTCCCGCGTTGGGCTGGGCCATGCTCATGCCTCCTGTGGACCGTGTCGCGGCCGACCGCCGGAGAACCCCGCCGGCCCGGCCGACTCCGACGGGACCTTCAACGGGCGCGCTCGAAACTCGCCGAGTCCACGACCAGGTCGTTCTGCCGGATCCGCCGGCCGGACTCGTGGCGGATCAGCCCGATGGCCTCGTTGGGGGTCAGGTCGCCGGTGATCTCCAGGTCGCAGACGTAGTCCTGCCCGCGCATCACCACCATGACCATGCCGGAATGCAGCCCCGACGAACTGCCCACGTTGATTGTCGCCCGCTCGCCCTCGACCCGGGTGACCTGCCCCTGGATCGGGCCGGCGGCCGCCGGACCGACCGCCACCGCCGTCGGGGTCGGAGCGGCCGTCGCCGGCTCGCCCGCCCGGCCGAGGTTGACCTGCTCTCGAAGCCGCCGGTTCTCCTCGCGAATCCCCGCGATCTCGTCGAGCTTCTGCACCAGCTGCTGCCGGCGAACCACCAGCTGGGCGGTCAGCTCCTTGACCCGGTCGGTGAGCATGAGGTTGTTGGCCCGAAGCTCGCGCTCCCGCTCCAGGGCCTCTTCCTTGGCCGAGGACAGCTCGCGGTTGGCGGTGCTCTGAACCTTGACCTCCGCGGTCAGCAGTCGCGCCGAGGTCTCCCAGTTCTGCTGGCTGCGGGCCAGCTGGTCACGCTCCTGGGTGAGCCGCTCGACCTGCTGCTGAAGCTCGGCCAGACGCTGCTCGCCGGCCTCCAGCCGCCGCTGCTGCTCGCCCATCAGGCTCTTGAACCGCTCCCGCTCGGACGCCAGGATCGCCAGGGCACTGCGCTCGCCGGCGTACGTCGATTCAGCCAGCTCACGGAAGTTCTCCGCCGTCTGCCTCCAGTTCTCCGTGCGGGCCGCGAACTGAATGGACATCGGCGTGAAGATGAAGGCGAACAGGCAGACCAGGATCACGAATACCTTGGTTGTCGTCGTCAAAGGCGGTCTCCTGTGCTGACCATGCGCGAAGGATCGTTCAATCAATCACGGGTATGGGTGGTACGGGTGCCCCGGCTGAAGGCCCGACACGCCGCCGGCGCGGCGGACACAAGGCATCCGTTCGCCCGCCGGTCGGAGGAACCATCCCGGCCCGCCGCGGGCGCCCCAAAAAGCTTGGGAGGCCGGGTCCGGAGCCGGACCCGCAGGTCGGCCGGCCCCGTTCCGGTCCGCTTGGTGAATATACCCGGGGGTATCCGCTTTGCAAGCCCCGCCTGCGGGTCAGGAGCGCCCTCCGTCTGCGCCGCGCTTGACCGGAATGCGGCGCCCGGATTGAATGGACGCCCGGGTCGGGGGTCCGGCTGCGGCCCCGAACGCAACGACGGCGCGCCTTGAGCCCGTGGATGGGAAAGATGCCCCCGGCCCATGGGCTGCGACCGCCGGCATCGCCCCCGCCCGGCCTTGGCGTGCCCGGCCGGGCCGTGACCTCCGTGAACGGGTCTGCCGGCGCGTCGGTCACCCCACGACCTATGCCCGGTCGGACCCGGCAGGAGCGGATGATGAAACCGGATTTCGTTTTCAGGTACAATAAAGCCACTTTTGCTTTATTCGCACTGGTCTCGGCGGCTCAAGCCTCATCCGGACCGACCGGCGGGGTGGGGCGACCCTTGGCCGGCGGCCGCGACCGGGAAATGCTGGCCCCGGCCCGGGCGGTCCAGGCCTGGGAGGTCCGGCTGCCGATGCGGCTCACGCAGCGCCTCCGTTCCTGCGATCTGCTGGACGGCTACCTGTTTGCCACCGGCACCGACGGCATCGTCCGGGCAATGGACGCGACCACCGGCCGGGTGCTGTGGATCAGCAGCATCGTCGAGCAGGGCGAACCCCTCCATCCGCCGGTGCTTCACCGGACCGGGGACCGGCCGATGGTGGCCTTCACCCGTTCCAACGACGTGATTCTGCTGGATATGGCCACCGGTTTCGCCGTTCACCGCGTCGACCTGCAGGCCCCGCCGGTGGCGTCGGCGGCCGTCGGGACAGGCCTGATCTTCGTGCCCTCGGTCTCGGGGCGGCTGCGCAGCTACCAGATCCGCAGCGGCCTGCAGGAGTTCCGCATCGGTGCGACCGGTCCGCTGGCCGCGGCGCCGGTCTACGTCCCCAGGCATGACCTGGTGCTGGGGGCGGACACCAACGGGGTGATGGCGGCCATCACCGCGGCCGAGGAACTGCCCGAGGGAGCTTCGACCCGCCGGGTGAGGTTCGCAACAAGAACCCATGCACGCCCCGTCGGCATGGTCGGCTTTGATGAACGGATCATGTACGTCGCCACGGCCGACGGAATGCTCCACGCGGTGGACTACCTGGCCGGCGAACCGGCCTGGCGCTACCGCCTGGCGGGGTTTCCCGAGGGCGGGCCGGTGGTGACCGACGGCAGCGTCTACCAGGCGGTGCTGGGCGGCGGCGTGCACCGCATCGGCAAGGAGCCGCGGACGCCCAACTGGTTCGATCCGCGCGCCCGGCAGTTCCTGGCCGAATGGCCCGACGGACCGGCGCTGCTCCGCGATGACGGCGTGATCGTGCTGGTCGACCCGAAGACCGGCCGTGCGGCACGGCGGCTCGACTGGTCGGCCGGCGAGGCCATGACCGCGGTCAGCAACCCCCGCAATGACGCGATCATCATGGCCTCGCACCGCGGACGGATCTGCTGCGTCCGGCCCGCGGGCGCCCGGCCGCTGGTTCAGGCGGATTTCGCCTCGCCGGTGACGACCCGGCCGGCCTCCGCACCGACGTCGTCGCCGGGCTCCGAAACGCCGGCGGAGCGTGCAGCCGACGGATCCGCGCCGGAGGACCCCTTCCGCAGCGCGATCACCGTCCCGCCTCGCTGAGCGGCCGGCCCGGCGGCCCGGTCCGGCGCTGCCGGGGACTCCCGGACGCGGCGGTCTCCCGGCTGCCCGGCGCGCTGGTCGGTCCGCGGACGCGCCGGTATGATGCGCCCGTATGAGCGATCGGAAGATCAGGCGGGCGTTGATCGCCGTTTACGACAAGACCGGCATCGCCGGGTTCGCGCGGACGCTGGTCGATGAATTCGGCGTCGAGATCCTCTCGACCGGCGGCACGGCCGCACATCTTCGGCAGGCCGGCATCCCGGTCACGCTGGTGGAGGAGGTCACGGGCTTTCCGGAGATGCTCGACGGCCGGGTCAAGACGCTGCACCCCATGGTTCACGCCGGCATCCTGGCCGACCGGGACAACCCCGGGCACATGAGCACGCTCGCGCAGCACGGCATCCGGCCCATCGACATGGTGGTGGTGAACCTCTACCCCTTCGAAAAGACCGTCGCCGACCCCGGCTGCACGTTCGAGCAGGCCGTCGAGATGATCGACATCGGCGGGCCCTGCCTGCTGCGGGCCGCGGCGAAGAACCATCGCCACGTGGTGGTGGTGAGCGATGTCCGGTCGCTGCCGGAGGTGCTGGACCGCCTGCGCCGCACGGGGGGGGTGGATGAGGCTTTCCGGCGGCAGCTGGCGGCCGCCGTATTCGAGCGGACCGAGGCCTACGACCGCGCGGTATCGGCCTATCTGCGGCAGTCGGCCGGGGCCGGGGCCGCTTCCGCGACGGACTCCGGGGCGATATCCGGTCTTGTGCCGGATTTCCTGAACCTTCAGCTGTGCAGGTGGCAGACCGCCCGCTATGGCGAGAATCCGCACCAGGCGGGCGCCGTCTACCGGCCGGCGGCGGCCGGTCAGGCCCGGGAGGCGGCGATTCCGCGTGCCCGGGTGCTCTCCTCGCAGCCGCCGTCGTTCAACAACTGCGCCGACGGCGACGCGGCCCTGTCGCTGGTCAAGGACCTGCTCTGGTCGCACCCGGGCCGCCACGCGGCGGCGTTCATCAAGCACGCCAACGCCTGCGGGTGTGCCGTGGGGGACGACCCGGTGGACGCCTACCGTCGGGCCTACCTCGGCGACCCGATCGCCGCGGCCGGCGGCGTGCTGTGCATGAGCTTCCCGGTGACGCGCGGGATCGCCGATGTGGTCATGAACACCTTCGGCACCTGGGGGCGGGCGGCCGGGGCGGCGTTCTTCAAGCTGGACGTCTGGATCGCGCCGGAGTTCGAGGACGACGCGGTGCGGCTGATCACCACGCCGACCGAAAAGCGCAAGTGGGGCGCCGAGTGCCGGCTGCTGGCCGTCGGGGCGATGGACGCCCCGCCCGACCCCGACGAACCGGACTGCCGGAAGATCACCGGCGGCCTGCTGGTGCAGACCCGCGACCTGGTCGGCCTGGACGAGGACCGGTGGAAGGTCGTGACCGCGCGCAAGCCCACCGAGGCCGAGATGGCCGACCTGCGGTTCGCCTGGCTGGTGTGCAAACACACCCGCAGCAACGCGATCACCGTCTGCCGTGAAGGGATGCTGCTGGGCAGCGGGGCCGGGCAGATGAGCCGGGTCAAGAGCTGCGATCTGGCGATCCAGCTGGCCCGCGAGAACGGCCACGGCGGGCGGCTGGCCGGGGCGGTCGCGGCCGGCGACGCCTTTTTCCCGGTCCCCGACGGCCCGCAGAAGCTCATCGACGCCGGCATCACCGCGATCATCCAGCCCGGCGGAGGAAACCGCGACGCCGAGACGGTGGACTTGTGCAACCGGGCCGGCGTGGCGATGATCATGACCGGCACGCGCCATTTCAGGCACTAGGAGACGGGTCGAAGCGCCAAGACGCCGAGAACGCCGGGAAGGGCTGCCGGCCTGCGGATGACTCTCAACGCCGTGAGTTTCAGGGAGCCGGTCCGGAGGGTAGTATGATCCTGAAGCCTTGATCCCTTTCTGCCTGGCGCTC
>CAZSYS010000339.1:0-4958 GCA_964611365.1 uncultured Planctomycetales bacterium | reverse complement strand
GGCGACGGCCTCGGCGAAGGCGACCGCGTGGGCGTGGGACATGTCGCCGCCGGGATGCACCACCGGCTGGCCTTCGCGCGGGTGGAACTCCCAGTGGTCGCGGTTGACGTAGATCCAGCCCTTCTCGCCGCGGATCTGCAGCCCCATGCTCTGGCCGCAGAGATCGTAGGCTTTCCAGCTGCGCAGCTCCCAGACCACCGGCACCTGCGGGAAGCTGTAGTGCACGGTCTGGGTGTCGGGCCACTCCTTGGCGTCGTCGGCCCAGTGGCCGCCGGTGGCGAACACCTCGGTGGGCAGGTCGAGGTTCATGATCTGGCGGATGGAGTCCAGCCAGTGCGCCCCCCAGTTGCCCATGTCGCCGGTGCCCCAGTCGCGCACGAAGTGCCAGTTGTAGTGGTGCAGCTGGGGGTTGTACGGCCGCACGGGCGCCGGTCCGATCCACATCTCGTAGTCCAGCGTCTCCGGCGGCGGCGCATCCGGCACGCGCGGCACCAGGGCTCGGGTGAAGGTCGCCCAGCCCATGCAGAAATCCACCTTGCCCAGCCCGCCGGAAGCGACGAAGTCCCTGGCCGCCAGAAACTGCGGCCCGCTGCGCTGCTGGGTGCCGACCTGCACGGCCAGGCGCGGGTGCCGGGCGGCGGCGGCGACCATCGCCCGGCCGTCGGCGATGTTGTAGGAGGCGGGCTTCTCGACGAACACGTGCTTGCCGGCCTCCAGGGCCATCACGGTCATCAGCGCGTGCCAGTGGTCGGGGGCGGCCACGACGACCGCGTCGATCGCCGGATCGTCCAGCAGGCGGCGGAAGTCGGTGATCAGCCGCGGGCGGATCTCGACGCCGCGCTTGTGGAGCTCGGCCATCGCCCGGTCGTGCATCGCGGTGTCGCAGTCGCACAGGGCTGTGATGTCGAAGCGCCCCGAGCCGGTGAACTCCTGGGCCAGCTGCCAGCCGCGGTTCCGGCAGCCGATGATGCCGACCCGCACGCGCTGCGTGTCGGTCGCCTGGGCCCGGGACGGTGCCGCGGCCGCAAGGCTGACCGCGGCCGAAGCGCGCATGAAGCCGCGGCGCGTCACGGCCGCCCTGTCGATACGGTTCATCGTCGTCCTCCTGCAGGGAGCCGGCCCTGCGTCACGTCTGAGCGGCACGGCGGCCGGCCGGGACCTTCAAGTCCGCGCCGGCCGGCGTTGTTTGCCCGGCGGAGGTCATTGTGCGTGAGGGCCCCCGGCGATGCAACCGCCGCCGGGCGAACCGCCGGAAGGTCCCCGGCGCGGGGGAGGGCGCGGAGGCGGTGCTTCAGGCCCGTTCGGAGCAGGCCGCCTCCAGATCCCGGCCCGCATCGGCCCGGAGCCCGCGGTAGGCCCCTCGCCAGTGGTACCAGCGGATGCGGCAGAGATCCGCGAGCATGCCGGGGGTGTGGTTGACCAGCGAGACGCGGCTGTCTTCGTCGTGGCTCCACTCCACCGGCACCTCCAGGATCCGCAGGCCCGCCCGCGCGGCGATGAACAGCAGCTCGACGTCGAAGGCGAAGCCCCCGACCCGCTGCTGCTCGAACAGTCCGGCGGCCGCGACGCGGCGGAAGGCCTTGAAGCCGCACTGGGTGTCGAGGAAGTTCAGCCCGGTCGCCAGCCGCACGAGGCGGTTGAAGACCCGGCCGGCGGTCCGGCGGAAGGCCGACTGACGCAGCCTGACCCGCGATGGATCGACGGCCCGCGATCCGATCACGATGTCATAGCGGCCGGCGGCGATCGGATCGACCAGCCGCGGCGCTTCGGTGATCGGGGCCGAGAGGTCCACGTCGGTGAACAGCACGATGTCCCCCCCGCAGGCCCGGAAGCCGGTGCGCACGGCGGCGCCCTTGCCCAGGTTGCGCCCGTGCCGCAGGAGGCGAACCGCCGGCCCTTCTGCCGGAAAAGACTCCACGACCGCGGCGGTCGCGTCGGCGGATCCGTCGTCCACCACGACGATCTCCACAGGCCGGTCCCACGCGGCGGCGAAGGCGGCGATGGACTCAAGGCACCGGCGGATGTGGCCCGCCTCGTTGTAGGCCGGAACGACGATCGACACCGATTCGGGCATGTTCAGGATCCCCCCCTCCTCCGGCGGACGATGTCCGGCACCGCCGCCAGCACCAGGGCCCCCGCGGCCACCGCCGCGCCGACCCGCAGCAGCGGCGGCCGGAAGCGGAACTCGACCGTGTGCCCGCCATGCGGCACCGAGACTCCCCGAAAGACGCCGTCGGCCTTGAGCATCTCCGCCGGCCGGCCGTCGATCCGCACCTGCCAGCCGGGGTAATGCACGTCGCACAGCACCAGCACCTGCCGGGTCGGGGCGTCGGTCCGCACCCGCACCGTGCCGGCGGAATAGTGCTCGACGACCGCCCGGCCCGGGGTGGCCGCGGGATCGCCGGTCAGCCCGGCAACGGCCTGGGCCTCGACCTCCAGCAGCACCGTGCGGGCGACGTCGATCCGGCCGGACGCCAGGGCGGCCAGGGCCGCGTTGCGGTCGGGCACGGGCACGACCTCCGGGACCATGAACGCCCGGCCCAGTCGCCGCTGCGGCCGCAGGCGGTAGAGCTCCAGGCCGGCATCGGCGTCGATGCGCTCCCAGTCGGGATGCTCAATCGGCCGGGAGGCCAGCAGGTAGCGCAGGTCCAGCAGCCTGAGGCCCCCGGCATCCAGCGTGGCCGGACGCTCCAGGAGCATCACAATGTTGTAGGGCAGCAGATTCTGGGGCTCCAGAGACTGCATGAAGGCCGCAAAATCGCTGAGGATCACCGAGTCGTAGCCGCCGAAGTCCTGCAGGCCGCAGATCGAGGGCGTGTTGGCGTAGAGCACCTTTTCCGGGCCGAACCGGCCGACGCGGAACAGATCGGGGTCGGCCTGCATGCGGCGCACCAGCGGAGGCGGCTCGGCCAGCAGGTCCGGATCGCTGTGCGTCCAGAAGCCCGCGGTGGCCTGTCCGTGGTCCAGGGCCATGGCCGACAGCATCGCCAGGCAGAGCCACGGCACCTGCCGCGGCGACCAGGCCCGCAGCCAGGCCAGGGCCGCCAGCATCACGCCGGCCGCCAGCGCGACGGCCAGGCGGGCGAGGTTCAGCCAGAGGTGTCCGGCAAGGTAGCGCGGCTCCCGGAAGACCTCGCCGGCCCGCGGAACGGCCCGGGCCACCGCCGAGGCCGCCCGTTCCATGAGATCGGGCAGGAAGAACGCGGCCATCACGACCAGAACAAGTACGCCCGCCACGGCCGTGCTGATGACCGCCAGGCTGCGGGCCGCACGTCCGGGGACGGCGGTCAGGCGGACGTGCCAGCGGTCGGCTCCCAGGGCGACGAAGTAGGTCAGCGCGAACAGGGCCGGCAGGATCCAGCGATGCGGCGAGCGCACCTGGTCGGCGCCGGGGACCAGGTGGAAGAAGATCGCATACAGCGGAGTGGTGAAGGCCAGGGCCAGGCTGATCGCCGCCAGCAGTCCGAACTCCAGCCGCCGCGTGCCGCCGGCGCCGATGCCGAGCACGGCGGCCGCCAGGGCCACGAGCCCGACGTACATGTGCGACTCGACATAGTTGCGGGGGCCGAAGTAGGGGCTGTCGTCGCCGACCGCCTGCCGCGCCGGCACAAAGCGGCCGGCGCGCAGGTCCAGGCACGCGTGGCGCGCCGGACTGCCCAGGGCGTCGGGCATGATCGCGGTCCACAGTTCCACGGGCACACAGCCGTTGCGCACCGCCGCGGCGTAATCGAGCTCGCCGGCCCGGACGTTGCGTTTCATCACCTCCAGGAACGGCAGCACCTGCGGGGCCGCCAGGGCCGCCCCCAGCACCGCCGCGGCCGCGACCCTGCCCAGGAACGGTCCCCAGCACGACACCGGCCGGCGCGCCGCAGCCATGCGCCCCGCCGCCACCACGGCGTACAGGCCGCAGGCGGCCATCACGTAAAAGGCGATCTCGAAGAAGCCCGAAAGAACCGGCTGGGCGAACAGGATCGAGCCCCAGAGCAGATTTCCGGCCCGCCGACCCGGACGATCGGCCTGGCCCGCGCGGTCGATCCACAAAAGCATCAGCGGCAGCCAGACCGCCGAGCCCAGCAGCATGGGCCACAGCAGCCGCGTGGCCAGCATGCCGCCCATGGCCGCGGTGACGCCGCCGGCGGCGCAGCCGAACGGCCCGACGCCCAGCCGCCGGAACAGCAGCCAGGTGAACACCCCGGCCATCATCAGGTGCAGCCAGGTGTGCACCACGTAGGCCCGCGCGGCCGGCAGCACGAGGAACAGCACGTTCAGCGGGTAGAAGGTGGAGGTCTGACCGGTGGTGTACAGCGGATGGCCGCAGAAGCTGAAGGGGTTCCACAGCGGCAGCTCGCCCTGCTTGATCGCACGGCGCTGAAAGAGCTTCCAGGCGTAGTTCTCGAAGACCATGTCGCCGATGAGGGCGTTGTGCACGGGCTGGTCGGTTCCGGCGACATGCGGGGGATTGTGGGCCACAATGTCCAGCGGGACCAACACCTTGCCGCCGAAGACCGACGGCCACAGCCACAGCGCCAGGGCGGCGCCGAGAAAGAGCATGAACGACGGCAACCCCTGCCTGCGCATCCGGAACGGGTCTCCTTCCCCCCTCGCGGGGATCCGCCCGGGGCCGCACGGCCGGCCGCCCGATCGCGCCGGCCCTGGCCGCACCCGGACCTTGCAGTGTACTGCGACCGCCCTGCAAAACCATGCCTCCGCCGCCTGCGACCGGCGACCGCGGCGCGGCCCCGCGATGGGCGGGTCGCTGAACCGGTTTGAGATTGCCAGCCTGCCTCCCGCGGAGCGAACGGGTACACCGTCTTCCCCGTCGGGGCGGTTTCTGCCCGGGCAAGCCGTGCCGGGTGCAAGGCTTTCACGCTTGTGACGGTGTCCGGGCCATCCACGAAGGGGAGTGCAAGGCTTTCAGCCTTGTTGGGGATGATGTTGGCCGGCCGCGAGGCCGGGGG
>CAZSYS010000338.1:0-5004 GCA_964611365.1 uncultured Planctomycetales bacterium | reverse complement strand
GCGCCGGGCCAGTCGGGCCTGGATCCCGACTCGGTCACCCTTCAGGCATCCGGCTTCCACGATCCCGAGGGCGACGGCCACCTCGAGTCGCATTTCCAGGTGACCGACGTCTCCGGCGATTACAGCCGGCCGATCGCCGATCGCTGGATCCGCTTCGAGAACTGGGTCGCTCCGCCGGGGGCGACCGGCGCCGCGAACGGTTACTACAGCGTGAACACCGTCACGGATCCCAACCTCACCGGCGTCGAGGTCAGCGGCCTGTCCGGGAACACCACGTACCACTGGCGGGTCCGCTACCGCGACGCCAGCCTGGGCTGGAGCGACTGGTCGGCCGAAACGAGCTTCCGCACCCGGCCGCGACGCGAGCGGGTCGTCTTTGCCGAGGATTTCGAGAGCCTTCCGCTGGGACTGCCCGTCGAGGAGCCGATCTGGCCGGATCCGGGTCGGGCCCTCTGGACGGAGACGCCTCCGCCGGGATGGCAGGTGGATGACAGCGGCGTCCCCGGCGCCGGCACGTCCCAGGACGGCATGACGGAGTGGGCAGGCTGGAGTTTCGCCGACCGCCACTGGTGGAGCTGGGTGGCGGCGGATCAGCAGCGCAGCGAATTCCTCCGGGCCGGACGCGTCGTTGCGGTGGCAGACCCGGATGAGTGGGACGATGCGCCGCACGCCGCCGGGACCTACAACGCGTTTCTGCGGACGCCGGCCATCAGCCTGGCCGGCCTGATCCCCGGCACCGTGCGTCTTCGCTTCGACTCGAGCTGGCGCCCGGAGGACACCCAGACCGCCACGATCAGCGCCGCCTTCGACGGCGATCCGGCCGTCGAGGTGTTGCGGTGGGAATCCCAGGCGGGCGGCTTCTACAAGCCCGACGCCACGGACGAAACCGTGACCCTGCTGCTGCAGACGCCCCCGCGCGCCGGCACGATGGTGCTGGAGTTCGGCCTAAGCCATGCGGGCAACGACTGGTGGTGGGCGATCGACAATCTTCAGGTCGTCGGCGAGGTCTGCAATGTGCCCTGGGCCGATCTGGATCTGGACGGGGACGTGGACCAGAAGGATTTTGCGGCCCTGCAGCTGTGCCTGGGCCTGTACGCGTGGAGCAGCCCCGCCTGTGCCTGCACAGACGCCAACGGTGATGCCTGGATCGACCCGCAGGACGTCAGCGCGTTCACGCGATGCATGGGCGGGCCCGGCCGGTCTCCGGGCCCGGACTGCGGAAGCTGAGGAGGGGACGGTCGGACGATCGCGGCCAGACCGCGCAGAGGGGATCGACGGGGCCCGACTGCCTCGATCACCGACGATCCGGAGTGCATGGACATGTACCGAACAAGTCTGATCGTTCTGGGGTTGCTTGCCGCAGCCGTCCGGCCGTCGCCGGCCGCCGATGTCAAGGGCGACGACCTCACCAGGGGTCTGGTCTCCCGCTGGGTGCTGATGAGTACCCAGCTGCAGGGCGAAACCCTGCCGGATCTGGCCGGCAGTCTCCCGGCCAGGCTGAGAACCGGCCGCCAGTTCATCCAGGATGCCTCCGGCGGCGACGCCCTGCTTTTCGAAGGCACCTCCGACATCATCATTCTGGCGGCCGACCCTGCGGCGTGCCGTCAGGCGCTGCCCGAGAAGGAACTTACCGTGGCCGCGTGGGTCTCGCCGGACCGTCCCCGCACGTGGGGCGGGCTGCTGTGTGTGCTGCAGGATGACGGGGAGACCGAGCGAGGCTGGGTGCTGGGCTTCCATGAGAGAATCTTCGGGTTCGGACTGGCCAGCGCCGGCGCCGACGATGGGGACGGCCGGATCACCTACCTGCGGGGCAGGACGGAGTTCGAGCGCGGGCGATGGTACCACGTCGCGGGCACCTACGACGGCCGGACCATGCGGTTGTACGTCAACGGCAGACTGGAGGCCGAGTCCGGCGAACAGTCCGGCGCGATCCTGTACCCGACGAAGGCCGTCTACGCGCTGGGCGGCTATGTAGACCCCAACGAGCACTACCCCTTTGAGGGCCGCATCCGTGAGGCGGCCGTATGGCGCCGGGCGCTGGGGGAGCCGGAGATCCTCGCCGCCTTCCGGAAGGACGAATCCCTGGCCGGACTGCCCCCCTGGCCCGACCCGGCTCTGCGGTTCGTGGTCGAACCCTACCTTCAGTTCGTCACGCCGACCGGGATCACCGTGCGGTGGGAGACGGAAGTGCCCTGCACCGGGCGCGTCGAGTACGGCCTGCAGACCCCGCTGACCCAGGTGGTCGAGCAGACCGAACCCCGGCTTCTTCACGAGATGGAGCTCAAGGGCCTGGAGCCCAACCGGCCTTATCTGTACCGCGTGGTCAGCCGGGGTCCTTCCGACAGGTTCTACCGCAGCGATATCGCCAGTTTCCAGACGGCGGTGGACGACGACACGCCGTTCGGCTTTGCCGTGATCGGGGACACTCAGTCGTCGCCCGAGACGCTTCGCCGCATCGCCGAGCTCTGCTACGCCGAACGGCCCAGCTTCGCGGTGATCGCCGGGGACCTGGTCTCCACGGGCCCGGACAAAAGCCACTGGACCGGCCACTTCTTCCCCAACATGGCCCCGCTGATCCGCCGCGTGGCGTTCTTCCCGGCGATCGGCAACCACGAGGAGGACGCCAGGCATTACTACGACTACATGTCGCTGCCGGAGCCGGAGTACCGCTACCGCTTCACCTACGGCAACGCCGAGTTTTTCATGATCGATTCGAACCGCCCGGTGGACTCCGGCAGCGAGCAGTACCGCTGGCTCGAACAGGCTCTGGCCTCCAGCCGGGCGGCCTGGAAGTTCGTGGTGCACCATCATCCGCCCTTTTCGTCCGACAGCGACGACTACGGAGACACGGCCTACGGACCATCCACCGGCGGCGATCCCCGGATGCGGGCCCTGGTTCCGCTGTACGAGCGCTTCGGCGTCGACATCGTCTGGTCCGGCCATATCCACCTGTACGAGCGCACCTGGCCGATCCGCGACGGACGGGCGGTCCAGGAGGGCGGGGTCATCTACATCATCACCGGGGGCGGAGGAGGACAGCTGGAGGAGTTCGCGCCGACCCGCACCTGGTTCGGCAACAAGGTTCATCGCCAGCACCATTACTGCTTCGTCAGCGTGAACCGCGGCATGCTGGAGGTGCGGGCGGTGGATGAGAACGGACGGCTGTTCGACCGGTTTGAGCTGCGCAAGAATGTCGCGGCCGGACTGGCCGGCCCGGTCGCGGTGCCCGCACGGAGGTGACCTGGCCGTTGCGGCCGTCCGCATGCGGCCGGCGGAGCGGAAGGCCCGCGGCGTCGCGGGCGCCGGCCGGTGCGCGGGGGAGTTGTGTTCAACCACTCGGAGGATGACGACATGCAGGCGTCTGGTTCGTCGGTTCCGTCACGTCGCCAGTTGCTCGGAAACGCGATGGCCGCAGCCGCCGCCGGCGCCGCAGTTTCGGTGGCCCGCGGCGCACAGGCCGGCCCCGGGCCCGGTTTCCGGATCGTCCATATGACGGATATCCATGTCCAGCCCGAACTGGGTGCGGCCGAGGGCCTGACCGCGTGCCTGCATCACGCCCAGGAAAACCACAAGCCGGACCTGATCATCGGCACGGGCGACTCGATCATGGACTCTTTCGCCCGGGACGAGGCCCGGACCCGGCTGCAGTGGGAACTGTGGCAGAGCATCTGGAAAAGCGAGTGCAGCACGCCCCATGAGCACTGCATCGGCAACCATGACGTCTGGGGCATCAACCGCGCCGAAGCCCGGACCACCGGAAAAGAGCCGCTCTACGGGAAACGCTGGATGATGTCCCTGTACGGCTGGGATCGGCCGTACCGCAGCTTTGATCGCCACGGCTGGCACTTCGTCGCCCTGGACAGCACCATGCCGGTCAACGACGCCTATACCGGGCTGATCGACGCCGAGCAGTTCGAGTGGCTCGCCGACGATCTGGCGAAAGTCGGCCCCCGGACGCCCGTGATGGTCCTGTCCCACATCCCGCTGTTCTCGGCCGCCGCCTTCTTCGACGGCCAGAACGAACGCGGGGGCACCTGGTGCGTGCCGGGCGACATCATGCATATCGATGCCCGCCGACTGAAGGACCTCTTCCTCAAACACCCCAACGTGAAGCTCTGCCTGAGTGGACACCTTCATCTGGTCGACCGCGTCGACTACCTCGGCGTCAGCTACCTCTGCAACGGGGCCGTGTCGGGGGCATGGTGGAAAGGCAACCATCAGGAATGCGAGCCGGGCTATGCGGTCATCGACCTGCAGGCCGACGGCTCGTTCCAGAGCCGATATGTGACCTACGGCTGGAAAGCCCGGACCTGACCCTGACGGCCCCGCGCCGGCCGGCGTCACCGCGAAACAGGCCAGGGAGCAACGACGGTGCCGCCCAGGCGTTCAGCGGAACCACGGCTTCCCCTGAGCTGAAGGACGGCCGCACGCAATGACGGCGGCGTGCGAGGCTGGACTCAGCGGTGGGACGGCCAGCACAGGCTGCGGCGAGGTTTCGCGCCCGGCCGGGCCGCCAGGCTCGGCCGGACCGCCGAAAGCGCCGTGACCGGCTGGCAGGCGCTCGTGGGCCGGGGCCGGGACCCGTCTCTTGCAAGGCTCGAGAGAGGCCAGCAGGCCGATCCGCTCGTCCGCCCATGCCGGGGTCGATTTCTGCCTGAAGGCCCATCCCTCCGGAGCCTCCGGCCGCACTCGAGCTTGCCGGGTTCTCCGATCTGCCCTCGCCAGTCGTGGGACGCGGTCATCGACACGCGCCGGCGGGCGCGAAACGCCCCGGCTGGCACCCGGCGGCCAGGGATGCCGGAAGAACGGCCGGGGATTCTCGCGTCGCTGCCTCCTCACGTCTTCCGGGGGCCGGAATGGCCGCGGCGTCGGCCCGGTGGTCCGGCTCATGCGGAGCCTCGTGCCCGACGGGCTTCCGGGACGCGGCCGCCAGGCCGTGTCCGGGGGGGGTGTTCCCGGCCACGACCGGCCCGGGCGACGGCCCCGGCGGCCGGGCCGCCCCGG
>CAZSYS010000337.1:0-5010 GCA_964611365.1 uncultured Planctomycetales bacterium | reverse complement strand
GGGCGCAATGCCCTGTCTTCGGGGGGCCGGCACATGAAAGACCGCGCAACCAGGCTGGCTTCTGCCCAGCCGAAGAGGTCGGACAGGCATGCGCCGGCGCCGGTGGCCGGCGGCGGCCGTCCTGACCGGCCTGGCTGACGCGGCAGGAGGAAAGCCTCATGTTCGGACGAAGTCATCGGTCACAGGAGCCAGGCGGGCTGGCTCTGTTCGGGGCGGCGGCCCTGCTCATTCTGTGCCTCGGCCGCCAGGCCGCAGCGGATGCCAACGTCGCCGATCTGGACACCGACGGTGATGTCGACCAGGGCGATGTTGCGGTGTTCATGTCTCATTTTGCGGGCCCCGGCGTCATCCAGTCCGGAGCCGCGCTGCTGGCCGACTTCACCGGCGACCAGGATGTGGATCAGGAGGATTTCGGCTTTCTCCAGAACCTGCTGGGCTGGAAAGCCGCGGGGCTGCTCCGTCCCGTGGTGACCTGTGCCGATTCGACTGCCGCGTACAACGCCCTGCTCGGCTGGAATGCCACACCCGGCGCCAGCTCCTACAACGTCTATTTCGACGCGGACCCGTCGCCGGAGTACGCCGGCAACACGACCAAGACGACCTTCGATCCCGGCCTGATGACCAGGGGACGCACCTACTACTGGCGGATCGATCCGGTCATCAACGGCACGCCGGTGACCGGAGTCCTCTGCAGTTTCACGGTCCGCGGGGGCTCGCTGAAGCTGCTGGACGAGGTCAGCGACGTCGACCTGGAAGGCTCGATCATTTACGGCATCAACTGCGGCAAGAGCGGTCCGGTCTCGGACGCCAGCATCGTCATCAACCACGTGCTCTATCGGCCGGACGTTCTCGTGACGGGGAAGGAGTACCTTGCCCTGGATACGAACGGAAGCGGCAATTACGGTTCGTGGCACAACAGCTGGTACAACGCCACGAACCCCGGCAAGCCGGTCTCGCCCACGCCCATCTGGGGCATGACCGTCCGATGCTCGGATGAGGACACCAACGGCATGGATCACGGTCCCTACGAGAGCATCGACCGGATGAGGGTCACCTCGACGATCTTCCCGGGCCAGGGCCGCTTCTACACCGGCGTCTATCCGCCCGCGGACGATCCGGTCCAGGGGCTGCGTTATCTGCTGTATCATGTGGGCACGCAGAACCTGGGCGAGCTGGGCGACCGCAACATGGCGTTCAGCTTCGACACCATCCCGGGCAACAGCTACAAGCTGCAGCTGCTGTTCTTCTATCCCGAACAGCTCAACGGCGACCGGCGGGCACTCAATCTGTACATCCGTCCGAACAATGCGGTCGGCTTCATTCATCCCTATACGATCGAGCAGCCCGACCTCAGCATCAACATCACGGACCAGATCGCGGCCCTCGGCGGCTCGGTCCGCAACCAGTCGCCCAGCGCCGGGCTGGTCTTCACCTACGAGTTCGAGGGCGAGAGCGACGGCACGCTGGACTTTGAGATCACCCGCAACCCCGGCGATGCCGCCAATGTCGGCTGCATCAGTGCGATCATCCTGGAAGACACGTCCCCGGTGGCGACCAACCCCACGCCGATGAACGGCCAGTACAACACCAGCTGGAAGCAGAAGCTCAGCTGGGACCCGGCCACAGGCGCCCTGCTCCACGACGTGTACTTCGGCACCGATTACGAGGCCGTCCGGACCGCAAACCGGAACTCGCCGGAGTTCGTGGGCCCCCAGGTGGAGACCACGTACGATCCCGGACCCCTGCTGATGGGCACGACCTATTTCTGGCGCGTCGACGAGGTGGCCGCCACCGGAATCATCACCACCGGCGAAACCTGGAGCTTCACGCCCGATACCGACACCGGCGGCTACAAGATCATCAACACGGCGGCCGGGGAATGGATCGAGCATCATGACGTCAGGTTTCCCGCGGGCGATTTCCGGTTTACCGCCCACCTGTCCACGACCAGTCCGGGCCAGAGCGTGCGGCTTGAACTGAACGGCGACGCGCAGAGCTACTCCTTCCCCGTCGCCCTGCCGAACACCGGCGGCTTCATGCGCGAGATCCACCTGGGCCATGCCGGCATCGCCGCCGGCCGTTACGACATGAGGTTCGTGTTCCTCACCGGGGGCGTGGAGCTCGATTACTTCTTTGTCCGCAGGAGTTCGGATACCACTGCGGCGGTGCTGCCCGAGGACACGCTGCTGGTGCGCCCCAGCGGGCCCATGGAACTCAGCACGATCATGGGCTCCTCGGACCACAAGCCGGTCTCGGGCTGGCCGTACTCCGTGCTTGGCGGCTACGGCTATGACGGTTACGAGTTCTCGATGGACATCTTCAGCAATCATGACGCCTACAACCAGCAGTTCTACGACTATCACGTGGATTGCATGCTGTCGGCACGCATCCATGCGGTGCAGCCTCACGGCGCGGGGCTGTGGGATCCCATGGGGGTCGATGACCAGGGGCCGTTCCTCGGCGTCCGCCCGACCCTGCCCAGACTCATCAAGGCGATCAATCGACGGGGCGGCCGCGAGTTCCTCAGGATCGCTCAGTTCGACGTGGCCGCGGGCCAGGTTCGCGAATACTACGAGAACAACGGATCACCGACGCCGAAGTTCAACGTTCAGACGGATCTCGACCAGTATCACTACTGGTACGACTATTCCATCAAGCCGTTCTGGTCGATGGTGCCCCGGGACATGTGGCATCGGCGCGACGGTTATGCCGGCTGGTATGCCTGGTGGGACGCGCCCCAGCCGGGCGGGTGGTGGGATCCGCCCACCAGCTTTAACGGGCTCCTGAACAACTGGATCGACTTCATGCGCAACGGGTTCTTCCAGACGTTCGGCGAGAATCTCTACTTCGTCGGCGTCGGCGCGCAGTACGTCGACAACACCATCACCATGGACGATGTCCAGGCGATCTGCCCGCTGATGACCGTTGAGGAGGACAGCTACATTGCCTGGCCCGGGCATTTCGGCATCGGGCAGTGGAACCGGGGCAGAGGCGCCGGCGTCGGCAACAAGTACGGCAACACCGCCTCGGGCTTCCGCAGCTTCGACTATGACGACAAGACGGGCTGCGTCAACAGTCCCACGACGTTCTGCACGGAGTATCCGCGGCATAATTACAGCACCCGCAAGTCGAGCAACCCCAGTGAGTGGTGGCCGGTGCATCCCGAGCTTCCCGAAGGCGCGCCGATTCTGGGCTACGGCCTGGGCCGCATGCTGGACGAGGGCGCGGTGTGGGTCAACATCGAATCCTGGGACGACAAGGACGAGGACACCTCGCTGCTGCCGAGCACCGATACGCGCGTGTTCAATTATCCCAACGAGTTCATCAATATCCTGCGCGAGTACGGCGATCCGCAGATGCTCTCCGTGCGTTTTGAGGCCGAACTGTTTGATTACCACTACGACACGACGCCCGGCAACGGAGGAACGCCCTTCTGGAAGTACCGCTCCGACCCGGACAGTGTCGCCGGCGCGGTCGAGCGCTGCAATGCCGATATCGACCGCATCACCGGCAGCGACATCGGCGTCGCGGTCAATCCATACCCGCTGGACTGCGAGGTCGGTGTTCCGCCGGATGTCACGCTCACATGGGCCGAACCTTACGGCGCCCAGAGCTACGTCCTGTATTTCAGCACCGACAGGAATGCCGTCACGTACGGCTCGGCTCCGTCGGTTGTCCTGACCGCCGGGAGCTACACGCCCGGCGGACTGGTGCCCGGCGTGACCTACTACTGGCGCGTCGACGCCGTGTACGGCAGCACCGCCTACCCCTCGAAGACCTGGCAGTTCTCGCTCTCCAACCCCGCGGCGCAGGCCACCACGCCGGTCCACGCCGCCACGATGGTTCCGGTGGGGGCCATTCTGGCCTGGCAGTCCGGCGACGGCGCGGTGTCGCACAACGTCTACTTCAGCACGGACTATCACGCCGTGCTCAACGGCCTCGAGGCGGCATACAAGGGCAATCAGACGGCAAACTCGTATGATCCGCCCGGCAACATGGCTTACGGCACCACGTATTACTGGCGCATTGACGAGGTTTCAGCGTCGACGACCACCCCCGGCCCCGTGTGGGCGTTCACGACCGAAGCCGGCTCCCTGCGGCTGATTACCAGTTTCAGCGACATCGATCTGAGCGGCAACATGGTGTATACCCTGAATTGCGGCTCAACCAGCAACGTCACCGTCGGGTCGCTCTCATTCAAGGGAGACGTCGACAAATGGCACAGCCAGGCCGGCGATGTGAACGGGGACGGCACCGTCAACTGGTGGGATACCCGATACAATGCCAACTGCCCGGGCAAGCCGGCGTCGCCGTCGCCGATCAGCGGCGTGACCGTGGAGTGCTCCGACCCCGACACCAACGGCATGGATCACGGGCCATACGAGGCTTCACACACTTACAGCACGACGAGTCTCTTCTCCGGCCAGGGCACCACCGCCGCGCAGATGAGGACGGTCCTGTCCACGTCCGGCACGCAGAACCTGGGCTATCCCGGCGAACGCGACATGATCTACCGTCTGAACGTGACGCCGGGGAACAGCTATCAGTTGCAGCTGTTGTTCTTCAAGAACTCCACCGACCGGACGGGCATGGATGTGCTTGTCGAAAACGCGCTGGTGATCAGGGGTCTTGACATCTACAGTTACATCAGCGCCGGGGGCGGCAGCAGGACCAACACGGTCCTGCTGTACAAACAGAACATCGTGGCCGCCGACGGCCAGATCGATATCGTGATCCGGAGAAACGCGTCTCTGGGTTCCAACGTCGGTGATATCAACGCCATCACCCTGGAGGGCCTGTAGATCGGCGTGGGACCGGCAGCCTCTGGGCGGCTTGAACGTAAGCGCCCATCAGGACATGACCCAGCCACGGCTCCCCTGAGCGGAAGGACCGCCGGGCCGAATGAAGGCCGCGTGCGAAGCTGAAGTCAGCGGCGGGACGGCCAGCAGAGGCCGCGGCCAGCCGCCGGGCATACCGCTTGACGCTGTCGTACCCGTCGGCGAAGCCCCC
>CAZSYS010000336.1:0-5035 GCA_964611365.1 uncultured Planctomycetales bacterium | reverse complement strand
GGACAGTGACGGATCGGGACGCGCCCCAGTGCTCCCGCCGCGGCCTGTGCGGCCGGCGCTTCCGGCGGTCGCGGCGATGCTGCCGGGGCTGCTGCTCTGCTGCGGCTGCCAGGGCCCGCTGCCGGGGGCCCCGGGAGCCGGTCTGGCGCGCACGCTGCCGCCGACCATCGACCGGATGGTTCAGACGTACGGCGACCTCAAGGGCCGCCCGTTTCAGATTCTGGCGGATTTCGAGACCCCCGAGCAGGGCACGCTGTTTCGGATCGAGCCGCCCGGTCAGGGAGGCGCGGTGGGCATCAGCACCGTGCGGGCGCGGCTGGAGACCGGCGTCGGCGCCCTGCGGGTGCTTCTGAGCTCGCCAAGCCAGCAGGTCGTCGCGGAGGACGCCCCCGAGGCCCGCTGGGGGCTGCACCGCAACTGGGCGGATTACCGGCTGCTGCTGGTCAGCGTGCACGCGCCCCGCGAACTGGGCGGCCTGCGGATCAGCGTGCGCAGCGGCACCGATCGCCCGCTGACCTGCCGGCCGCCGCGGATGTTCCTGAAATCGGGGTGGAATCTCCTGCGGATCGACCTGGCGGAGATCGGCGAGGAGGTCAACCTCGCGGACGTGCGCGAGCTGCGTCTCTGGTGCGACCCCCTGGAAACGCCGGTCGAGCTGTTCCTGGACGACCTCGTCCTCGTCGATAACCGCCGCGAGGTGCTCGCCCCCGCGGACCGCCAGCCGGGCGACCTCTATGCGGCCGTGCAGGGGCGCCAGATCGTGGTCGGCGCGATGGAGCGTTTCGAGCTGGTGTTTGCCCGCGGGCAGATCCGCCGCTGGTATGACCTGGGCTCGGATCCCGGTCGCACGCGGAACCTGGTCGGCCGCGGGTTCCTCGGGCCGGTGCCCACGCGCGTGGACCCCTCCGCCGGCGGGCAGGCACCGGCGCCGGACGCGGCCCATCAGTGGTCGGCCCTGGGCCCGATCGTCGAGGCCTTTCAGACGGTGGTCGAAGCCCACCCACTGCGGGTCACGGTGCAGGGAGAGTGGCGCTTCGGGACGCCGGATGCCCCGCCCAGCGAGGCCGGGCCGTCGCACCGCTGGCGATACTGTATCTACCCCGACGGGCGGGTGTTTCTGGAGGCCGCCGGCCAGGCTTCGGCGCCGGACGCGCCGGTTTCACGGGTGGGGCTGGCCTTCGCCTGCGACGCGGTGCTGGGTTTCCAGCTGCGACGGCCGGAATCCGCCTCTCAGCCGGCCGCGGCGCCGGCGTATGCCCTTTTCGCCCGCCCTCAGCGCGGGCTGGCCGACCTGCTGGTGGTGCCGCACAAGCCGTGTCCGGCGAGCATCCTGGACCAGCCGGAGCAGTCGCGCATCGGCGTGCTGTTCGAGGTTCCGGCCGACGACGGACGTTTCGACTTCCGGGCGATGGTCCGGGTCTGGCCGGCGGACGTGGACTCGCCGGTGCAGGCGGACCCCCTGGCCGACGACTACCTGCGGCCATGGCCGATCGAGGTGGATGCCGGCAGCCTGGTCCGGACCGACGACGGCGACGTCGACAACGACGGCTTCAGCGAGGCCCGGGGCACGTACGTGCTGCAGTTGAGCGAGAACGTGGGGCGTCTGCGGATCGACGGGCGTTCGCGGTTGCGCTTCAGCCCGGTCTTCAAAGTGGTGGATGTCGCCGACCGGGACGTCTGGGTCTACGCGGACGGGCGCCAGATCCGCGACGCGCAGCGGACGGCGGAGAACGACCTGCTGTTCGTTCTGCCCGGGGCGATCACCGGCGAGACGCTCATCGAGCTGATCGCGCGGGCGAAGGACGGTCCGGCCGGGCCTCCGTGAGCCCGGTCCGGGGGAGGGGGAGGAACGCGGCAGGCCATGGGCGGCCTGTCCGCCCGGCGCCCGGGGAACGGAGCGGGTTTCGCGGCCGGCCGGCGGCCGGGCGCGGCATGGGGCGGGTCGGGGGGTCTGGAGAATGGCGATGTCGCTGGAGAAGAGAGTGG
This sequence comes from uncultured Planctomycetales bacterium, assembly GCA_964611365.1. GTDB lineage: Bacteria > Planctomycetota > Phycisphaerae > UBA1845 > PWPN01 > CALLOB01. The sequence goes on along the minus strand of CAZSYS010000336.1, from coordinate 3,049 downwards.
CGATCGTGACCGGCGCCGGGCGGGGCATCGGCCGGGCGACGGTCCTGCGGCTGGTGTCGCGCGGGGCGAACGTGGTGGCGGCCTCGCGCACCGCCGCCGAGCTCGACGAAACCGTGTTCCTGACGTCCGGGCTGCCGGGGCGCTGCGTGTCGCACGTGGCCGACGTCACGCGGCCGGCGGAGGTGCAGGGGCTGATCGACCGCGCGGTGCGGGAGTTCGGCCGGCTGGACATCCTGGTGAACAACGCGGGCCTGGCGCCGGTGTCGCCGATCGAGAAGATGGACGACGCGGTGTTCACCGACATGATCGCGACGAACGTCCACGCGGTGTTCTTCGCCTGCCGCGCCGCCTGGAGTCACCTGCGGTCCTCTCGCGGGGTCGTCGTGAACCTCTCGAGCGTGGCGGCGTTCGATCCGTTTCCAGGCTTCACGGCTTACGGGGCCTCCAAGGCCTGGGTCAACGCCTTCACCGCGGCACTGGCCAACGAGGGCCGCGAGCAGGGCGTGCGGGTCTTCGCGGTGGCGCCGGGAGCGGTGGAGACCTCGATGTTGCGGCAGGCGTTTCCGAAGTTCCCGGCGGACAGGACGCTGGACCCCGACGACGTGGCGGCGATGATCGAGTGGCTGCTGGATGAGCGCTGCCGGTACTCCTCCGGTCAGACGGTGGTGATCCGGCGGTAGCGGCCGGCGACGGGAGGCAGAAATGAAATCATACCGCAAGGAACTGACCTTCCACGTGCCGTCGCGGCGGGGGTTCGTGAACATCACTCCCCAGGTGGAGGAGGCCCTGCGCGAAAGCGGCATCCGCGAAGGGCTGTGCCTGGTCAATGCCATGCACATCACCGCCAGCGTGTACATCAACGATGCCGAGGCCGGGCTGCTGGCCGACTATGAGGCCTGGCTGGAGAAGCTCGCCCCGCACGCCCCGGTTTCCCAGTATCGCCACAACGCCACCGGCGAGGACAACGCGGATGCCCACCTCAAGCGGCAGATCATGGGCCGGGAGGTGGTCGTGGCGGTGACCGGCGGACGGCTGGACTTCGGCCCCTGGGAACAGATCTATTACGGCGAGTTCGACGGCCGGCGGGCCAAGCGGGTGCTGGTGAAGATCATCGGCGAGTGAACCTTCCGCCGGGACGGGCGAGGTTCCGGCCGGCCCGCCAGGGGGACCGGAACCGGCCGCGGAGAGCCGGCCACCGGCTGACAGGGGGGAGTCTGAGACGGATTTGACTGGCCGGGCGGGGTCCGGCACAATGTCCGGCCGGGATGATTCCGGCCGGCGAAGGCCCGCCGGCGGCGGTCTCCCGCGCCGGCCGCCCGTGCCCGGGCGCCAACCCCCCGTATGGCAGGCATCCGTGAGGGAGTTGCAGCCATGTCCGCAGTAGCAGCAGTCAGGCCGCCTGTCGCAGGCGGTTCTTCCGGCGTCAAGGTCGCGATGATCGTGTTCGTCTGCCTGACGGTGGTTTCGCTGGGGCTGACCATCTGGCTGTACACCTACCAGAGCGACCTGTCGGCCGAGGTCCAGGCCGCCGGCCAGCGGGCCCGCACGGCCGACCAGAACCTGCGCGAGTTCCAGAACCAGCTGGCGGCGCTGGCCCGGGAGATGGTCGGCGAGGAGACCTCCGAGCCGCCCCGCATCCGGCAGAGCCTGACGGCGGCCCTGGAGCCGGTCCGCGCCGACGAGCGGCTCAGGCAGGTCATCGCTCCCGATGCGGCCATGTCCACCATCCTGCGGAACCTGTACACGTTGTTCGCCGGGCAGTCCGAGCAGCTGGCGGCCGTGACCGCCGAACGCGACGGGCTGCAGAAGCAGGTGGCCGGGATGACCGCCGCCGCCCGGGAAAACGACGCCCAGTTCGCCCAGGCCACCGAGCGGTTCGAGGCCCGGGTGCGGGAGCTGGAGCAGGCCGTCGCCTCCAACCGCCAGAAGTGGGACGCCGACGTCGAGCAGCTTCGCAAGCAGCTGACCAGTGCGGCCGAGAAGGCCGGTCAGCAGCTCGCCGCCGAGCGCGAACAGGCCGAGAACCTGCGCAAGAAGGCGGCCGACATGCAGCAGCGGCTCGATCAGCTGGTGGCTCAGCTGGCCTCGGCCCGTCCGCAGGCCGACCGGCTGTCGGTGCTGCAGATCAGCGACGGGTCCGTGGTCCGGGCGGTGGCCGGGCAGGACATCGCCTACATCAGCATCGGCCGATCCGACAACGTCAGGCCGGGCATGACCTTCAGCGTCTACTCCCGGATCCGCGGCATCCCCGCCGACGGGCGGGGCAAGGCGGCGCTGCGGGTCAGCCACGTCTTCGACACCACCTCGGAGTGCGCGATCGTGGACAGCACGGTCGGCGACCCGATCCTGGAGGGCGACATCATCGCCAACCCGGTGTACGATAAGCACCGCAAGTACCGGTTCCTGGTGACCGGGGACTTCGACCTGGACTTCGACGGCCGGGTGGACGATCCCGGCGGCGAGAAGCTCCGCCAGCTGATCCGGGCGATGGGCGGAGAGGTCGCCGAGGCGGTGGACACCGAGACGGATTTCGTGGTGGCCGGGTCCCGGCCGGCGCAGCAGACGGCCGTGGCCGCCGCGGAGGTCCAGGAAGGTCAGACCGCCGCGCTGCCCTCCGCGGAGCGTCTGGAGGCCGACCGGCAGGCCTTTGACAGGATCGTTCAGGACGCCCGCGGGTTGTCCGTTCCGATTCTGACTCGCACGCAATTCCTGCATTTCATGGGCTTCGGCGTGCCGCGCAGCGTGCCCGACGACGACCGGCCGGCGGCGGTGGCCTCGCTGGGCGGGGCGACCGCGGACCGACAGGCCAACGCTCGCTGAGACCCTGCCCATCCGGCTCCCGGGCTGTCTGAGGCCTCAAGCCGGTGCACCGCGCCGCCGGCACGCGCCGTTTCCCCGCATACGGTCGCGGTTATACTCCCGGCCGGTGTCTGGACTTTTCGTGCGCCCGACTTCAACGACGGCGGGGCTTTGAAAATGGAGGTCCGACGATGATTTGCGGCATGACGGCCCTTTTCGGGCTGGCAACTGGGTTGTGGGTGTCTGCGGC
>CAZSYS010000335.1:0-5038 GCA_964611365.1 uncultured Planctomycetales bacterium | reverse complement strand
CGTCGGGTCGGGGCGGGGTGGCCTTCTTCGACGACGTGTTCCTCGGGACTCGCGGGGATGAATCGCCCGGGTGACCGGCGGTCGGCGGCGGGTCCGCAAGCGTCGCTCAGCGGTGGTCGCGCACATCGAGGCCGGTGATGGCGCCGGCCGCTTGGTACGCATCGCGGATCACGGCCAGATCGAGTTCGCCCGGCTCGATGACGGTCAGCGGGCGCGGGGCCAGCATCGCCAGGAGGTCGGGCACGTCGCAGACCCGCAGAACGTTCAGGAAAGCCGGGGCCGAGGGTTCCATGAACCCCGCCGGCGGGCGGATCGCGACCACGCCGTCGATGCCGGGCTCCAGCAGGGCCGCGCACACGGCGATCACGCCCGCGGCGCCTTTCCCCAGCACGATCAGCGGCGCCGGCGGCCGGCAGCGGGTCCGCAGCCAGGCGGCTACGGCGGCGACGTCGTGCACCCGGCCGGCATCGACGGTCGAGCCGAGCAGGACCAGCGATCGTTCGACGTAGTTCGGGGGATTCGTGCGTGTCCAGCGGTTCGGGCCGGTGCCGCGCACGGCCAGCCGCAGGACGGTGCCGTCGGGGCCGGCGAAAGCCGCCGGAAGAGGCGTCGGGGGAACCTCGTCGGATGAGTTCTGCGTCGCGGACTCGACGACCAGGATGATCCTTGCCGTCGGGGAGGCCTGCGGCTGCAGGTCGCCGATCAGTTCACAGGGGAATCCGTCTCCGGCGTCCAGCCGGCGGCGTCCCGGGGCGGGCTCGTGCAGCAGGCGTGCCGGGCCGATCGGCTCGGGCAGCCCGCGGAACGTGACCCGGCGCAGTTCCGCCATCAGCGCGTCGCGCCAGGCCTCCAGGGCCCCCGGAGGCGGGGGTTCGGGTCGGCGAACGGGCACGAAATGCCGGTCGATTTCGGTGTTGAGCTGATCGGCCGGAATGTCGGCGTCGGCGGAAAAAACGCGCAGGGACTCAGGCGCGACCAGGAACTGCCCGTCTTCAGCGTCGCCGGGGGGAAAACTGGCGGCGGTGTCGGTCACCGGAGAAGCATCGTGGCGGAGGTGGGCATTGATGAATCGGAAGGCCGATTCCCGCAGGTCGGTCCGGCAGGAGTGTCCACCGATGCTGACGACGGCGTCGAAGCGGTCGGAGGCGCCGAACAGGGCGTAGAAGCGTTCCAGGCGGGCCGAGATCCTTTCGTTGCCCGACATCGGGAAGATGGGATCGGCGTCGCCGTTGGCCAGCAGCATCGGCCGCGGGGCGACCAGTGCCGCGATGCGCGTCCAGGGCCAGGCAAAGCAGTTCCACAGGAACATGCAGTCGCAGTGGCCGTTGACGACCTGCCCGCCGACGTAGCATTCCAGGTCCGACATTCCGCTGACCGGCACGGCCGCCCTGACGCGTTCGTCGGCGGCCGCGACCCAGAGGGTGGCGGCCCCCCCGCCGCTGCGGCCGGTCACGGCCAGGCGCCGGCCGTCCACGTCCGGGCGTTCCTGGAGGAGATCGAGGGCCCGGATGCCGTTCCAGCACTCCACGCCGGCCGGCGTGTAGCCGCGCGACAGCCACCACCACCGCCCCTGGCGGTAGGTTCCGTGGTGCACGCCGGGAATCTCGCCGAGCTGGAGGGTGTCGAGGATCAGGCATATGTTTCCGTGGCGGGCGAACCAGATCCCGTGGGACTGATAGGCGGTCTTGTTGCCGTTGCGACCCTGGGGGGAGTGGCCGCAGAGGTAGAGGACGCCCGGTAGCCTTTGGCCCGGGGCGACGGCCGGCGGGCGGTAGAGATTGCCGGTCACATAGAGTCGCGGCATGCTCTGGAAGTGGAGCTTTTCGACCACGAATCCGTCGCCTTCGAGGATGCCGGTCACCGTGGTGTGCAGCGGCGTGCGCGGCGGTTCGGGGTCCAGGCCCAGCATGTACAGGTATTCGCGATGGAGGTCGCCGCGCCGGGCGTTCCACGCGTCGGCCGAGGCGAGATCCGCGGAGAAGGCGGCATCGAGGCAGGCGGCGCGGTGAGCCAGCAGGGCGCGGACGCCCGCGTCGGCCGGAAGGCCGGCCGGCTGGACCAGACGGGAGGCCGCCCGGGCGGGGACCGCACCGGGCAGCAGCGATGTCAGCACGATGCATGCGATGGCCGGGGCGATCGGGCCGTCCGACCGGCCGCCCCGCCGGAACCGCCCGGGCCGCTGAATCATCCTGCTCATGATGCGCCTCGAAGGGGGCCGACGGCACCGGTGGTCAGGCCGGCAGCAGACGTCGCCGGAGGCAGAGTCGCTCGGCCGACGACACCAGGGCCAGGACCGACAGGAGGATCATGGCCGTGTTCTCGGCGAGTTTAGCGCACAGAGCCACTTCGCCGGCCCCGCAGCCGCAGTCGAAGCGGACCTGGCACAGCGTCAGGCCGCCTGCGGCCTGCAGTTCCAGGCCTCGCAGCAGAACCATCGGCGTGAACGCCAGCAGCATGGCCAGCAGCATCAGGGCGGCTCCGCGGACGGCGACGCCGGCCAGGAGCAGCAGGCCGCAGAGGGTCTCGACCCACGGCAGGGCCACCGCCGTGAGGTTCATCAGCGGCCACATCTGATCGCCGAAAATGCGGTACTGACGCATCTGCTTGAGGAATTCCACCGGGCCGGTCAGGGCCACGACATCGCTGGCCAGCACAGCCTTCACCGCCGGGGAATCCTTCCAGCCGGTCCGTTCGAGGACCAGCGAAGGCACGCCGGTCTTGGCCAGCCCCATGACGGTGAAGGTCGCGCCCAGCACCAGCCTGGCCAGCAGCAGCGGCAGGCCGGAGGCATCCCATCGGCGAAGCGTCGCCCGCAGATTCATGGCCGGGGCTCCTGGAGGCGCGTTCCCGCCGGTCCCCTTTCGACGGGGAGCCCGCGGCGGCGCCATTCGTTCATGCCTCCGGGATAGACGAACACGTGGGCCGGATCGACGCCGTAGACGGTGATCAGCGACTGGGCGAGCAGTTCGCTGTCGTCGCAGTTGCCGCCGTTGCAGTACACGATGATCCGCTCGGCCGCCTGGCAGTAGGGCAGCACCTGGTCGATGTGGCGATCGATCTGGTAATAATCCACGTGGATCGCTCCGGGGATGTGCCCTTCATCGAAGTGGCGGGCGTCGCGGGCATCCACGAACAGAATAACCATGGATTCGCGCAGCGGGCTGCGAAAGGACTCTTCGACTTCGGCGTGCGGGATGTCCTGGAGCCCCAGGGCCCGGAGGCGCATGACCGCGGCGGTCTCGGCCTCGCTTTCAGCATGGTGGTCGGGGTCCCCGGCAGACCGGGTCGCCGATGCGGCCGGGGCGGTGCCGGCTGGAGCGGTGCCGGCCGGGGCGTGGGGCCCGGTCCCGCGGGAAGCCAGGAAGTAGTCCCGCCCCAGGGTCAGGCCCAGGGGGCTGACGGCATTGACCGCCAGGCCGACGGCGGTGCCCGCGGCGCAGACCAGCAGGGCTTCCAGCAGCACGCGACGGATTTCGCTCATGGGTCACTCATGTGGGGCCGAGCCGCGGCGGGAATTCCCCGGGCCTGTCCGGACCGGCATTTGCCCCCCCTCACCGGATGAACGGGCTTCGGACCCGCCGCAGGAGCACCGGCCCGGCGCCGGGCCGGATGGTCGAGCCCTGCCGGACCGCCCGGCTGCCTGAAAGCCGGGTTACCTCCCACCAGTCCGGGATGAGGAACTCACGGGCATCATAGGACTCCACTTTCCAGAGGACATACCGGGTTTCGCCCTTGCCGGTGAGGGCGTACAGGCCGTCGCGGTACCGGGAAACGTGGGGCCGTTCGGCGGTTTCTGCCAGCAGCGCGGCAAACGCCTGGAAAGCGGGCTTGCGTGCCGGGATTGCCCCGGGGGCGGCCTCGCGGACCAGGCCGGTGTTTCGCCCCACGCCGGTGTCGCCGGGAAGCCGGTAGTCGCGCAGGCCGTCGAGGTAGAGCCGGTCGATTCCCAGTGCCCGGCCGTGGATGGCCCACTTGAACAGGTTGTCGGCCTGCTGCGGTTCGTTCTTGCTGCCGCTGTCGAAGCCGAAGGCGGTGACCCAGACGGGCAGTTTGAGGCCAGCAGCCGCCAGGGCCTGCGTGACGCAGGCCAGCCCGTCCTCGAATGGGGCCCTGCCGGGATACTCGGCCGGGTAGCAGACGAAGGCCGCCACGTCAAAGTGCGGGAATCCCGCCCCCTGCAGGCCCGGCTCGGCCAGCAGCCGCTGGAGGTAGGTCGGATAGTCGCCCTCAGGCCGCTGGACCAGCCGGACGCCGGGGCTGCGCAGGCTTCCGCAGACGATCCTGGCCCGCGGGTCGGCCTCCTTCACGGCGGAACGGAAGAGCCTGAGCCAGAAGGCATACTCCGGCGGCGGGACGGACTCGATATCGTTCATGAACTCGTAGGCGGCGACGGAGCGCCGCAGGCCGGGCATGTCCGCCACCCCGTCGCGGTCGTATCGCTCGACGAACGCCTTCACGAAAGCGGCGAACGCCCCGGCATGCTCCCTGGCCGGCACGCCCGGATCGACCGGCTGTTCGCCGGGCGCCGCAGCCGCCCATCGCGGCACGCCCCAGCAGAGGATCAGCAGATCGGCATCGGCGGACTGGGCCTGGGCGACGACCTCGTCGGACACGCTGAAATCGAAGGCTGCGCCGGGCTGAGGCTGGATGCGGCCCCAGTTCATGGCCAGATCGCGGACCATGGGTACGCCCAGCTCGCGGACCAGGTCGAAGTGGATCCGGCGGTCGACCGGCCCGGCGGCGCCCACGCGTCCGCCCAGGGCGGGCTCCCACCAGCCGGCCTGGGTGTTCAGGCCGATCCAGCCCCGCGGCTCGGGCGAGGCGCAGCCCGTGGCGGACAAGGTGATCGCCGCAGCCGCCTGCAGCAGCAGCATCGCGGCGGGCATCCTGACCATGCATCGTGGTCGCGTGTTCATCATCCAGCCCGTTGCCCCGGGGCCATCCCCCACCGGACCGGCTGCCGCCGTCGGCGGCGCGGTTTCCGGGGCATTGTGTCGCTTCCTGCGGGAAAGGCAAGCCCCGCGGGTCGGTTCTCGCC
>CAZSYS010000334.1:1953-5046 GCA_964611365.1 uncultured Planctomycetales bacterium | reverse complement strand
GTCCCCGGAAGCCCGCGGCCTCAAAGCCCCGCGGCGGGCCGGCTGCGGCCGGGTCCCGAGCGTAAAACCGCAAAGGTACCGGTGTTAGAGCGCTGTGTCAAGCGCGGCCGATCGGGCGGCTCCGGGCCGGCGGTGCGGGGCTGGACGCCAGGCGGCCTGCGGGCCGGCGACGGCCCGAGGACGCCGTAACACACTTCCGCGGGCGGGTTTATGCCGGCAGGGGGCTATCGGACTTCGGCATCCGGCGGCGGTTTCGTCCCGGTGGCGGCCTTTCCGTCGGGCCGGGTAGGGCCCGGGGCACGCCGGACTGGCACGGTCTGCTCGGCTGCGGTTATGATGGCAACCCACCGGCGGTCGGACGTATGCGCCGCCGTGGCACGGTTCCCAAACCCAAGGAGTTTCAGAGTGTGCAGACACGCATGTGCCATGATTCTGGTATCGGTCGTCCTGGTCGGGCAGGGGCTTGCAGCCGGGGAGGACAGGCCGGCGACCCGGCCCGCGACAGGGTGTCAGGCCCCGCGGGCCTGCTGTGCGGCATCCCAGCCGGACTTCCTGGACAAGGAGCACGCCCCCAGGGGGGAAGGCTGGATCCGGCTGTTCGACGGCAGGACGCTGGAGGGTTGGAAGGCCTTCCATGACGACCGCAAGCACACCTGGAAGGTGACCGGCGGGATCCTGGAAGCCGACTTCCCGGAGGGCGAACACGGCACCAATATCTACACCGAGCGCAAGTTTCAGGATTTCGAGATCTACTACGAGTACCTGGTTCCGCCCAACGGCAACAGCGGGGTCTTTCTCCGCGGGCAGTATGAGATCCAGATCCAGGACGATTACGGCGTTCCGGTCGACAAGCCCAAGGACTGGGGCAACGGCGGCATGTACGGCCAGAAGGCGCCATCCAGGAACGTCAGCAAACCGCAGGGCCAGTGGCAGAGTGTCTACGCCAGGATCCAGGGCAAGACCATCAATGTGTGGCTCAACGGCCAGAAGATCATCCATGACTATGAGCCGCCCCGGGCCACGCACATCTATCCCGAGGCGGGTGTGAAGGACGGCGATCCCACCGGCCCGATCATCCTCCAGGGCGACCACAAGCCCATCCGCTTTCGGCACGTGATGCTTCGCCCGCTGCCCAGGCCGTAACCCGGCGCGCACGTCCACCGCTCCGCGGCCCGGCGGGCTCAGACCCGGGCGGCGGCCGCATCGGCAATAGCCGGCCGGCGGGGGCCGTTAACCCCCTGTCGGATCGGCGCGCGCCGGTTGCGAGTCCGGTCGACAGCGGGGTACTGCCGGCGGCCGGAATCGGCTGGGGGTCATGCGGATGGTCGTGTTGCTGCCGGCGTTGATGCTGCTGACGACCGTGCATGGGGCATCTGCCCCGGGAGCAGCGGCCGTCCGCCCGTGGGAGAGCCCCGAAGCGGCCGTGTCCCCGACCCGGCTGGACACGCTGCTGCGGGCCGGCCTGCGGCGGGAGGGCCTCGAGCCGGCCCGGCCCTGCTCGGACGAGGTGTTCTGCCGCCGGGTGCATCTGGACATCGCCGGCGTCCTGCCGGAGCCGCAAGACGTGGAGCGGTTTCTGGCCGACCGCCGGCCGGGCAAGCGGGCCGCCCTCATCGACACCCTGCTGGACCGCGACGAGCACGCCGCCTGCTGGGCCCTGAAGTGGTGCGACGTGCTGAGGGTCAAGGCCGAGTTTCCGATCAACCTCTGGCCCAACGCCGTGCAGGCCTATCACCGCTGGATCCGCGACGCGGTGCGGACCGGCATGCCGTATGACCGTTTTGCCCGCGAGCTGCTCACTTCCAGCGGCAGCAACTTCCGCGTCCCGCAGGTGAACTTCTACCGGGCCGTCCAGAGCCGCCAACCGGCGGGGCTGGCGGCGGCCGCGGCCCTGAGCTTCATGGGGACGAGGGTGGAACACTGGCCGGCCGGGCAGCGGGCCGGTCTGGAGGCGTTCTTCTCCAGGGTGGCCTACAAGAAGACCGGCGAGTGGAAAGAGGAGATCGTCCTGCCGGACCCCGAGCCGGCCGGACCGCTGCACGCGGTGCTGCCGGACGGCCGGGCGGTGACCATTCCTCCGGACCGTGATCCCAGGGTGGTCTTCGCCGACTGGCTGATCACACCGGAGAACCCCTGGTTCGCCCGCCAGGCGGTCAACCGCCTGTGGTGCTGGCTTCTGGGGCGGGGGCTGATCCACGAGCCCGACGACATCCGCCCGGACAACCCGCCGGTGCACCCGGAGGTGCTGGCGTTCCTGGAGAAGGAACTGGTCCGGTCGGGCTGGGATCTGCGGCACGTCATGCGGCTGATCCTGAATTCGGCGACGTACCAGCAGGCCTGCATCCCGCGCGGGGACCCCGGGCGGGCCGAAAGGCTGTTCGCCAGCTACCCGATCCACCCGCTGGGCGCCGAGGTGCTGATCGACGCTCTCTGCCGGATCGCCGGCGAGGGAGAGGCCTACTCCAGCCCGATTCCCGAGCCCTTTACCTTCATCCCGGATCACCAGCCCACGATCGAGCTGGCCGACGGCAGCATCACCAGCCCGTTCCTGGAGCTGTTCGGCCGGCCGGCGCGGGACACCGGCCTGGAGTCGGAGCGGGGCACGCAGCCGACCGTCGCCCAGCGGCTGCACCTGCTGAACTCCAGCCACGTGCGAAAGAAGATCGAAGGCAGCCGGCGGCTGGCCGGACTGCAGGCCACCGCCCGCGGGGACGGTCGGCGCCTGGTCCGCAGCGTCTACCTGCTGATCCTGTCGCGCGAACCGATGCCCGAGGAGTCGGCGGCCGCCGTGGATCATCTTCGCGCCGAAGGGCCGGGGCTGCGGCAGTCGGTCCATGACCTGGCCTGGGCCCTGATCAACAGCAAGGAATTCCTGTATCGCCATTGAGGACGGCACGTCGATGCGAACGCCGGAAGAAGCGGGCATGAACCATGAGCCGTGGGTCGGCGTCCTGACCCGTCGGGCCCTGCTGGGTCGGGGGGCGGCGGGACTGGCCGGCCTGGCGCTGGTCCGGGGGGGCGGACTCCCGGCGTTGGCCGAGGCACGGACGGGAGACCGGCCGGCCGTACCCGCGAGCCGGGCGGGCCCCCCCC
>CAZSYS010000334.1:0-1943 GCA_964611365.1 uncultured Planctomycetales bacterium | reverse complement strand
AGCCGGCCGGCCACGGCCGGGGCGGTGATCCAGATCTGGATGTGGGGTGGTCCGTGTCACATCGACACGTTCGACCCCAAGCCCGAGGCCGGCCCCGACTATTGCGGTCCGCTGAAGACCGCCGTCCCGACCAACGTCGATGGAATCCGGGTGGGCGAATTGCTGCCTGAACTTGCCCGGCAGGCTCATCGCTACTCGATCATCCGGGGCATGACTCACGGCGTGAACGCGCACGAGACGGCCTCCTACATCGTCCAGACCGGAAGGGAGCCTGATCGCCTGGTCTTCCCCTGCGCCGGGGCGGTGGTGGCGCTGTTCAAGGGCGACGAGCCGGGGCGCCCGGGGCTGCTTCCGCCGTACATCGTCCTGACCGAGCCGCAGGGCCGGTTTTCCGAGGCGGGATTCCTCGGCCAGCGCTACAAACCCTTCGCCACCGGCGGGGATCCGAACCAGAAGCGCTTCGCCGTGGAGGGCATCGTCGCCGAGGACATCAGCGACGAGCGCCAGCGGCGGCGGCGGGAACTGCTCGAGCGGCTCGACAGCCTGGGTCGGGCGATGCCTTCGCACCCGCTGTTGCGGCGGTTCGACGAGTGCGGCCGGGAGGCCTACGACCTGATGTTCGGCGAGGCGGCGCGAATCTTTGATCTGTCCTCGGAGCCCGACGCGCTGCGGGAGCAGTACGGCCGCAACACCTTCGGCCAGTCGTGCCTGATGGCCCGGCGGCTGGTGGAACAGGGCGTGAAATACGTCACCATCAACTACAAGGGCTGGGATACCCACAAGCAGCACTTCGAGGTCATGCGGCGCAAGCTGCCGGAGATGGACAAGGCCATGGCCGCGCTGCTGCAGGATCTGGCCGACCGCGGGTTGCTGGAGACGACGATCGTGTGGTGGGGCGGCGAGTTCGGGCGGACCCCGCGGGTGCAGTGGGAGTCGCCGTGGAACGGCGGTCGCGGTCACTATGGGCAGTGTTTCAGTACCGTGCTGGCCGGGGGCGGGTTCAGGGGCGGCCGGGTGGTCGGGGCGTCGGACGCCCGCGGAGAGCAGGTCGCCGACCGGCCGGTGCGTCCGGAGGAGGTCATCGGGGCAATCTACCAGCGGCTGGGCATCGATCCGGACGGTCCGCTGCCCAACGCCCGCGGCCTGGACGTTCCGGTGCTGCCGGCGGCCGACGCCCCGACCCGGGAGCGCGTCCGGCTCAGGGAGATCGTGTAGTTGTCAGGGCGGGGTTCCATCACGATTCGTGCGGCGCTGCGGCTTGCGGGCCTGGTGCTGTGTGTGCCGGTCGCCCGGGGACAACCCGCGGCCCGGGAGCCGCACCTGGGATACGTCTATCCGGCCGGGGCGGTCGCCGGCGCCGCCGCGGAGGTTTTACTCGGCGGTCAGTTCCTTCAGCAGGCTTCCGGGGTCCATGTTTCCGGTGAGGGCGTGCGGGCCGAGGTCATCCGGTCCTACCGTCCGCTGCGGAACATCGAGCCGCAGCAGCGCGAGGCCCTGCAGCGCTACCTGCGCGATCTGGTAACCCGACGGATGGTCGAGGATGAGGATGACGCCGCCGGCTCGGCCGGGCCTGCACCGGCTCGCGCGCGGCGCGGGGACAAGGCCCGGACCGGCAGGCGAACGGCCCGCAGCCAGGCACCGGCATCCGCGCCAGCCGATCTGCCGGAGCATCCCCTGCTGTACGGTCTGGAGGCCAGGACGCTGCCGGAGCTTCAGCATGTCATCCACGAGTTCCGCAATCTCCGCAAGAAGCTTCAGAACGGCCTGAACGCCCAGATCGCCGAATCGGTGCTGATCCGGGTGACGGTGGACCGCAGCGCGGCTCCCGGCGACCGGGAGATCCGGGTTCAGACGCCTGCCGGTCTGACCAATCCGCTGCGTTTCCAGGTAGGCCGTGCGCCGGAAGTGCGGGAACTGGAGCCCAACGACCCCGGGGCCGGGCC
>CAZSYS010000333.1:0-5058 GCA_964611365.1 uncultured Planctomycetales bacterium | reverse complement strand
GGCCTACTCCATCCGCGGGGGCACCGGCGGCGGTCTCGGCTACGACTACGCCACCAACTGGAGCTTCCATCCGCTGGAGATCACCACCTTCTTCGTGCCCTCGTTCATGGGGTTCGGGGGAGCGCCGTACTGGGGGTGGATGCCGTTCACCGATTTTCCGCACTACATGGGGATCCTCGTGGTGGTCCTGGCCGCCCTCACCGTCGCCCCGGACGGCCCGCCGGCGCCGCCTCGCGAACCGCGGGGGAACGAATTCCCGCTGCTGGTCGCCGGCCCGTCCGGCATCCGCGGTTCGCTGGTGCCCCAGGGGCTGCCCGGCCGCGTCGTGCCGCGGACGCTGGACGTCACCAGCCGTGCGGCCTGCGAGGAGCTGGTCGAGTCGGTCGCGCAGGAGTTTTCGCGGATCGACATTCTGGTCAACAACGCGGGGATCACCCGCGACGGCATGCTGATGAACATGGACGATGCGCAGTTCGAGGACGTGTTGACGGCCAACCTGCGATCGGTCTTCTGGGTGACCCGTGCGGCCAGCCGCTACATGGTCCGGGCCCGCGCCGGGCGGATCATCAACATCAGCAGCGTGTCGGGAATCATGGGCAACGCGGGCCAGTGCAACTACGCGGCCAGCAAGGCCGGCGTGATCGGCTTCAGCAAGTCGGTGGCCAAGGAACTGGCCCGGCGCAACATCACCTGCAATGTGGTGGCCCCGGGCTTCATCACCACCGACATGACCGGCGTGCTGCCGGAGAACATCAAGGAGCGTTATCGGCAGCTCATCCCCTGCCAGCAGTTCGGCGAGCCGGCCGACGTCGCCGAGGCGGTGCTGTATCTGGCCTCGCCGCAGGCGCGGTACGTGACCGGTCAGGTGCTCGCCGTGGACGGGGGGCTGAGCATGTGAGCCCGGATCGCGCGGCGCGGGCCGCGGCCCGGTCCGGCACGGGTGCCCTCCGGAGGATTCCGGAGCGGCTGAGCAACGTCTGGTAATCGGTGTTTCACGACAGGAGGACTGCCTGGTGACCCTTACAGAAATCGAAGACAAGGTCTTCACCATCGTCAGCGAGCAGATGGGCGTGAACAAGGCGGAGATCACCCGCGAAACGTCGTTCGTCAACGATCTCAACGCCGACTCCCTCGACATCGTCGAACTGGTCATGGTCTTCGAGGACAACTTCAACATGAACATCCCCGACGAGGAGGCCGAGAAGATCAAGACCGTCGGCCAGGTGGTGGATTTCATCGTCCAGAATCAGGGCAACAAGGGCGCCTGACCGCCGGCATCGGACGCGGGATGCGTCGCGCAGCCCCGCCGGGGCCGGCTGCGCGCCGGGCCGCGGCCGTTGGCAGGCATGGGGACCGCCCGGCGGCTGAACCTGGAAACCGAGGGTATGGCCACAAGACGCGTTGTGATCACCGGCATGGGGGCCATCACGCCCCTGGGCAACTCCACGGCCGAGCTCTGGGACGGCCTGGTGGCCGGCCGCAGCGGCATCCAGCCGATCTCGCTGTTCGACTGCTCGAGCTTTGAAACCCGCATCGCCGGCCAGTGCCTGGCTTTCGACCCGGCCCGGTGGATCGACTTCAAGGTGGTCAAGCGTCTCGACCGCTTCGCCCAGTTCGCCCTGGCCGCCGCCATCGACGCCGTCGCGGACAGCGGCCTTTCGGTGGACCGCGAGGACCCCTTCCGCACGGGGGTCATCATCGGCTCGGGCATCGGGGGGCTCAAGGAACTGGAAACCCAGCACGGCCGGCTCTGGGAAAAAGGGCCCTCCAAGGTCTCGGCCTTCACCATCCCCAAGCTGATGGTCAACGCCGCCAGCGGCAACATCTGCATCCACTTCGGCCTGCGCGGTCCCAGCACGGCCGTGGCCACCGCCTGCGCCTCGGCCACCAACGCCATGGGCGACGCCCTCCGCTGCATCCAGCGCGACGAGGCGGACGTCATGATCACCGGCGGCAGCGAGGCCGCCGTGGTGGCCATCAGCGTGGCCGCGTTTAACGCCATGCACGCCCTCAGCGTGCGCAACGACGACCCCGCCCGGGCCAGCCGGCCCTTCGACCGCGACCGCGACGGCTTCGTGCTCAGCGAGGGCGCCGGCGTCCTGGTGTTCGAGGAGCTCGAGCACGCCCGCCGGCGCGGGGCGCGGATCCTGGCCGAGGTTCTCGGCTTCGGCTGCAGCTCCGACGGCGGACACATCACCCAGCCCGGCGAGGAAGGCACCTGCGCCGCCATGGCCATGCGCAAGTGCCTGGCCGACGCGGGCCTGTCGCCCGAAGACGTGGATTACATCAACGCCCACGGCACCAGCACGCCGCTGGGCGACATCGCCGAAACCCGGGCGATCAAACGCGTCCTCGGCGACCGGGCCCGACGGGTGCCGGTGACCAGCACCAAGTCGTCGATCGGCCACCTGCTGGGGGCCAGCGGGGCGGTCGAGCTGGTGGCCACCGTGCTCTCGATCCGCCATCGCACGGCCACGCCCACGATCAACTACGCCGCGCCCGACCCGCAATGCGACCTGGACTATGTCCCCAACGAGCCGCGCGACCTGCGTATCCGCCGGGCGATCAGCAACTCCTTCGGCTTCGGGGGGCACAACGCCTGCATCATGGTCGGCGAATACGAGTGACCGCCGGACCGGCGCTCCGGCCGGCTCCTTGGTCCGTTCCGCCCCCGGCGCTATAATCGCCCCGGCGTGCCGGATCGGCCCCGGCCGGGAAAGGATGACGTCATGATCGGGCGTGCAAAAATCAGCATCATCGGCAGCGGAAACGTCGGGGCGACCTGCGCCCACTGGGCGGCGGCCGCCGAACTCGGCGACATCGTCCTGCTGGACATCGTCGAGGGCATGCCCCAGGGCAAGGCCCTGGACCTGCGGCAGGCCGGCCCCGTCGAACGTTTCGACTGCAACCTCGTCGGCACCAACGACTACGCCGACACCGCCGGCAGCGATTTGATCATCATCACCTCCGGACTGGCCCGCAAACCGGGCATGAGCCGGGACGACCTCCTGGCCCGCAACGTCGAAATCGTCGCCGGCGCCGCCGCCCAGGCCGCCCGCCACAGCCCCGACGCGGTGATCATCGTGGTCAGCAACCCCCTGGACGCGATGGTCTATGCCGCCTGGAAGGCCTCCGGATTCCCCCCCCACCGGGTGATGGGCCAGGCCGGCGTCCTGGATACCGCCCGCTACCGCGCCTTCCTGGCCATGGAACTGAACTGCAGCGTGGAGGACATCACCGCCCTTCTGCTGGGCGGCCACGGCGATGACATGGTGCCGCTGCCCAGCTGCACCTCGGTGGCGGGCATCCCGGTGACCCACCTGATCCCCCCGGACCGGCTGGCCGCGATCATCGAACGCACCCGCAAGGGCGGCGGCGAGATCGTCGGGCTGCTCAAGACCGGCAGCGCGTACTACGCCCCCGCCGCGGCCACCGTCCAGATGGCCGAGGCCGTCATCCGCGACAAGAAGCGGATCCTGCCCGTGGCCGCATACTGCGACCGGGAATACGGCATCGGCGGCCTGTTCGTGGGCGTGCCGGCGGTCCTGGGCGCCCGCGGCGTGGAAAAGGTGCTGGAGATCCCGCTCACCCCCGACGAGCAGGCCGCTTTTCGCGTGAGCATCGACCACGTCCGGGAACTCGTGCAGGCCGCAGAGAAGTTCATGGCCGGCTGACCCGAGCCCGCCCGCAGGCCGCCGGCGTTGACGCCCCGGCCCCAGGACCCTACAGTAGCCGTCGCCGGCGTGGGTCCGCTGCCGGACCCCGGACGTCTCCCGTTCCCCGTGGAGCCCCAGACGTGGCCGACGCCCCGGTTCGCAACCGTTTCCAGTATCAGCTGTCCGTCGCAGCCCTGGTCGCCGCCCTCGCCGGCGGCCTGATCCTGCTGGGTTGCGGCATCTACCTCGCGGCCCAGCCCGACGCCGCCGGCCAGGCGACCCTGGTGATCGCCGCGGCCCTCCTGCTGATGGTCGGGGGCGGGCTGGCCTACGGCATCTTCGGCGTGCTGCTCAAGGCCGAGGGCAACATCAACCGGCTTCACCAGCTCTCGCTGGACATCCATGATGTGCTGCGACGCATGGAGCCGCTGCTGAAGACCACGGCCGAGAACAGCCAGATTTCCGATGCGGTCCGGGCCATCACCCACCGCGAGACCGAGCGCGACGCCCTGCGGCAGGCCATCCGCGAGGAGATGTACCGCGGCGAGTGGGAGGCGGCCCACTACCTGATCAACGAGATCGAACGCCGCTTCGGCTACCGCCAGGAGGCCGAAACGCTGCGCAAGGAACTCGCCGGCCTGCGGGAGATGACCATCGAGGAGAAGATCAACGAGGCCGTCGCCCACATCGAAAAGCTCATGACCGACTACCGCTGGGAGCGGGCCCGCGTCGAGATCGACCGGCTGCTGCGGCTGTTCAGCCGCCATGAACGGGTCGCCGCCCTCCCCGAGACCTGGAACCGGCGGCGCGAAGAGCGCAAGCAGGAGCTGCTGAACCTCTGGAAGCAGGCCCTGGAACGCAGCGCCATCGACGAGGGCATCGCCATCCTGGCCGAACTGGACCCGTACCTCAGCCGCGAGGAGGCCCAGGCCCTGCAGGACTCGGCCCGCGACGTCTTCAAGGCCCGCCTGCTCAACCTCGGCGTGCGCTTCAGCCTCGCGGTCTCGGAGAACCGCTGGCGCGACGCGCTGGAGACCGGGGTGCTGATCGTGCAGGAGTTCCCCAACAGCCGCATGGCCCAGGAGGTCAACCAGCGGATGGAAGCCCTGCGCCTGCGGGCCGGCTTCAAAGCCGACGCCGAGGTCATCCAGCAGAAGCGCCCCGCCGCAGGCTGAGCAGGCCGCCCCGCCGCGGCGGCCGATGACGCGAAAAACGCCCCGGGAACGATCTCGACGCGGGCCGGCTTTCCTCCGGCGGTTTCACCCGCCGCCACGGACTCAGAACAGCCCGGCTCCGAATTCCTGGTCGTCCCGGGAGGCCGCGGCTCCGGCACGGCCGGTCGTCCGGGCGGGAGGCTCCTGCGGCCGGAGCGGGTCAGCCGGCGGAGCGGCCGGGCCGGCCG
>CAZSYS010000332.1:0-5067 GCA_964611365.1 uncultured Planctomycetales bacterium | reverse complement strand
GCCCCATACCGCCCCACTATGCCATTGACCGGCCCGCGCGTGCGGTCCGATGCAGAACGTAGAACTCCAACCCCCCACGGAGGTCGCCCCATGACCCTTCGCAAGCCGCTGATCGCCGGAATCATCGTCCTTTCGGGATTGTCGCTGCTGTCGCTGGGCGCCGGCGCCGGCCCGGCCGGCCCGGAATCGCCCATCGGTGGGTGGCTGTCCGCCACGCCCGGCCGCCCGTTCGCGGGCTTCATCCGCCAGCGCATCGCCCGGCTGCTGTCGCTGAGGGAGGATCTTGCCCTCTCCGACCAGCAGCGGCAGGATATCCGTGAAACGGTCCTGGCTCACCGCGAGGATCTGGTTCCCCTGATCCGAACGCTGGCCGACCGCCGCGATGCCCTCCGCGAAGCCGTCCTGGCCGAAAACGCCGACGAGGAGGCGATCCGGTCGGCCGCCGAATCGCTTGGGCAGGCTGTCGGGGATCTGGCCGTCGAGATCTCCGGCGTGGTCGCCGAGGTCCAGCCCCTCCTGACGGCCGAGCAGCTGGAAACCCTGCGGGAGTTCAGGATGGAACGTCGGGCGGCGCTGGATGAACTGCTGGACAAGGTCTCCGGCGAATGAGTACGTTGTTGGCCGATGCCCGGATGACGCCGTGGGGCCCCGCGGGGTCGCCGCTGTTCGGTCAGGTCGATCGGGAGTACGCTTCGGTGCCGGCCGGCTACGTCAGCATCGAGGACGCCGCGGACATCCGGGCCAGTCTCGGCGGCGACGGACAGGCCTATGCCCGGATCGTGCGCCGGTATCAGGGCGAGATCGGCCGGTACCTCTGGCGGTTCGCGCGCGGCTCCGGCGAGTGCGAGGAGCTGACCCAGGACGTCTTCGTGGAGGCCTGGTTCAGCCTGCGGAGTTACAGAGGCCGTGCCGCCTTCTCGCACTGGCTCAAGCGGATCGCGACCCGGGTGGTCTACCGCCGCTGGAAGCAGCAGCGTGCCGCCCGCCCGGATCACCGCCTCGAGGCCGCCGCGTCCGCCCTCGCGGCCGGGCGCGCAGACCAGCCCACGGACCCCGGGGAGGCCCGCGATGCCGTGCAGGCCATGCTGGCCCGGCTCGGACCGCGCGACCGGCTGGTGCTGACGCTGATGTATCTCGAGGAGCGAACACCGCGGGAGATCGCCGCCCTGACCGGCTGGAGCGTCACCATGGTCAAGGTGCAGGCTCACCGGGCCCGCGGCCGCCTGCGACGCCTGCTGCATGCGGGGGAGGATGTCCCGTGAATGACGCGACCCAGAAGAGGTTTCTCGAGCTGGTCCTCCAGGCCCGCCGTGCCGCCGCGCCCGAGATGGACGTCAGCGATGCGGTGCTCGCCCGGATCAGCCGCCCGGCGCCCGGCAGCCTTCGTCCGATGGCCGCGCTGGCCTCGCTGTCGGCCGTCGCCGCCGCCGCCGTGATTGTGCTGTCCGTGAGGGCGTGGTCGGGCTTCAGCGATCCGATGACCGGTCTGCTGTGTTCGATTGATATGGTGGTGACGCCATGAGCGACCTTTCCCCGACACCGGTTCAGCCGCCGACCATTCCCCCGCGAAGACCCGGACGCTGGCTGTCGGTCCTGCTGGCGGTCAGCCTGCTGCTCAGCGGGATGGTCATCGGGGCCGGGCTGGCCACCATCGTGATCGTCAAGCGCATCCAGCACGGTCTGACCCACCCCGAGACGTTCCCGGCCGCCGCCGCCGGAAAGCTGCGCCGGGTGCTGGATCTCACCCCCGGACAGGTCCAGGCGGTGGAGAGCATCCTCCGCCGCCGCCAGGCCTCGCTGCAGGAGATCCGCATGGAGTTCCGCCCCCGGCTGGAGTCCGAGCTGGACGAGATCGGTCGCCAGATCGCCGAAGTGCTGAAACCCGACCAGGCCGCCCGGTGGGAGATCTGGCTCCGCCAGAAGCGTGCCCAATGGCTGCCCGCTCTGCCCGATGCCTCCAGGCCGCCGGCCGCATCCGCGCCTTCCTGACCTTCCTGAGGACGGCCGATAGACACGCGGAGGCCCCGCCTTGGATTCCGCCGTCGTTGCCGTG
This sequence comes from uncultured Planctomycetales bacterium, assembly GCA_964611365.1. Taxonomy (GTDB): domain Bacteria; phylum Planctomycetota; class Phycisphaerae; order UBA1845; family PWPN01; genus CALLOB01. Next base: position 3,014 of record CAZSYS010000332.1, on the reverse strand, counting down.
ACCGCCGAGCCCGACGAACCCGCGCTGCATGCGGCCGCCGACGAACTGGCCGCCCGGCTGAAGGCCCTGCGGTTTGATCCCGCGAAGGCTTCCTGCGCGGCCGCCCTGCTGGTGGTCACGCCGGGCGGACTGGAGCTCCGCGACCCGTCGCAACCCCGTATGAAAGGCGTCCGGGCGGATTTCCTGAGCCCCGCGATGCGCCGCCGGGCTTTCGGCGCCGCGGGCCGCCGGCCGCTGTTGCGGGCCGTCGGCTTCCGCGGACAGCCGCTGGAGGTCATCGACGCCACCGCCGGCCTGGCCCGGGACGCATTCGTCCTGGCAACCGCCGGCTGCCGTGTCACCGCCGTGGAGCGCAACCCGGTGATCGCGGCCATGCTTGGCGACGCCCTCCGGCGGGCCGCGGAGGATCCGGCAACCGGATCATGGCTCCCGCAGCGGCTTGTTCTGGTGGAAGCCGACGCCCGGGAGCTGATCGCCGCCCTGGCCGAGGACCGGCGACCGGATGTGATCTGCATCGACACCATGTTTCCGCCGCGCTCGAAGTCCGCCCTGGCCGGCAAGGAGATGCGCATCTGCCGGCTGGTCACCGGTTCCGATCCGGACGCCGGATCGCTGCTGGAAGTGGCCATGCGGGCCGCCCGCCGCCGCGTGGTGGTCAAGCGCAGGCTGCACGACCGTGGTGCCTGGCCCCGCCCGCAGGTGCGTTTCGAAGCCCGCTCGGTGCGCTACGACGTGTATCTGCCCCAGGGCCCCTCCGGGCGAACCCGCGGATCGCCGGATCGTTCCCCGGAGGCCCCCGCCGGTTGGATGGGGCCTTGAAGCTCTGCTATAATCCGGCCGTCGAGGCGATGAACGGTCGCTCGATTCACACGCCCGCACGGTGCCCCGCGCCGCAGGGGACCCGCGCGGCTGGAGCCTGACATGAAAGCCAGCCTTTGGATTCGCCTGCTGATGGCCACCGGCCTGGCCGGCGGCGTGCTCACCGAGATTCAGTGCGGTCCGATGCTCAAGGACTCGGTGCGGACCGGCATCTACGAGTGGGTCAGCGGAGGACAGAGCGGCCTGGGAGCCCAGGACGTAGGCGGGCTGTTGACCGACTTCCTCACCGGCGTCGGCGGCCTGATCCAGCTCTGACGCGGCCTCCTCCCGCGGGAGAATCGGCGTCCCGCACAGGGATCGGCGCCCGGTCGGGGCTCAGGCCGGCGCTTCCCGGCCGCCGTCCACCCCCCGCCGCCCCCGCGTCAACCCGCGCCCGCTCACTCGAACATCGACGGCATATCGTCCCGCTCGGCTTCCTCGCTGAACTCAGGCGGAGGCATCGCCCGCTTGGACGTCGGCATCGGCGTCCCGGCGGTCGATGTGGGGGCGATCAGCGGGATCGGCCCGCCGCGCCGGTCGATGACCTCGAAGGCGTACTGATCCGGTCCCAGGTTTCCGTCCGCCCGGATCAGGATCCGCCGCCCGGTCTGCTGCTCGAGTTCGTGGATCGCGGCCCGCTTGCGGTTCTGCAGCAGGTGGGCCACGTCGCGGGCCACCCTGACCTCCACCCGGTCCACCTGGTTGTGGTGCACCGCCAGGCGCAGCAGCCTCATCACCTCCAGCACCATCGACTCGGGATTCTTGACCAGCCCGGCGCCCCGGCAGTACGGGCAGTCCTGATAGATGCTCCGCTTGATCGACGGACGCGTCCGCTGCCGGGTCATCTCGATGATGCCGAACTGGCTCATCCGCAGGCACTTGGCCCGCTCCTTGTGCTTCTTGAGCGCGTCCCGCAGGGCCCGCTCGACTCCGCGGCGGTGCTTCTCCATCCGCATGTCGATGAAGTCGCAGAGGATCAGGCCGCCCAGGTCGCGCAGCCGCAGCTGGCGGGCGATCTCCTCCGCCGCCTCCAGGTTGATCCGGAAGGCGGTCTGCTCGGCGTCGTCGTGCTCGCGGTACCGCCCGCTGTTCACGTCGATGGCCACCAGGGCCTCGGTCGATTCGATCACCAGGGATCCGCCCGACGGCAGGGGCACGTGACGCGAGTTGATCCGCTCGATTTCGGCCTCGATGCCGTAATGATGAAACAGCGGCGTGGCGCTCTTGTAGAACTCCACCGGCGGGTTGGCCCGCGGCATGGCGATGGCCAGAAACTCGCGGGCCTTGCGGGCTGTGGCCTCGTCGTCCACGATGATCTTGCCGAACTCCGAGGAGTACACGTCCCGGATGGTGCGGATCACCAGGTCCGACTCCTGGTACAGTTCACAGGGCGCCCGCTCGGTGCGGATCCGGTCGGCCACCACCTTCCAGAGCCTCTGCAGGTAGGTCAGGTCCCGCTGCAGCTCACGCTTGGTCTGGTCAATGCCCGCCGTCCGGAGGATGAAGCCCATGTCCTTGGGCAGGCTGAGCTCGTCGAGGATCCGGCGCATCTTGCGGCGGGTCTCCTCATCCTCGATCCGCCGCGAGACGCCCAGACGGCTCATCCCCGGCATCATCACCAGGTAGCGCCCGGGGATGGAGATGTAGCTGCTGAGGGTCGGGCCCTTCGTGCCGATGCCCTCCTTGATGACCTGGACGATGATCTCCTGGCCCCGACGCAGGCAGCGCTGGATGGGCGGACGCTCCCGCCGCGGAGTCTTGCGTCCTACGTCCTCGACGTGGCGCATGTTCTCGGGAAAGTACTGGGGCTGCAGGTCCGAGACGTGCAGGAAGCCGTTCTTCGGCAGGCCGAAGTCGATGAACGCCGCCTGAATGCTGGGCTCCACGTTGGTCACGCGGCCCTTGTAGATGTTGCCGACGTGCGACTCCGTGCTGGCCCGCTCGATGAACAGCTCCTCCAGCCGCTCCCGGTGGAGGATCGCAATCCGGCATTCGTCGCTGTCGGCGACGTTGATCAGCATCGTCCGTTCGCCGGTGCCCAGTTCCGGTGCCGGCTCATCCTCGTCCGCCGGCATCTCCGCCGCCAGCACCGCCGCGGCCGCGACCGGCACGGGAGCAAGCGTCGCCTCCGGACGGTCGCCGTTCGCGTTCGCCCC
>CAZSYS010000331.1:0-5073 GCA_964611365.1 uncultured Planctomycetales bacterium | reverse complement strand
GCTGGCTGGCCGAGGAGACCTGGGCGGCGGCGTCGTTGACCTGGTCGGCGCCCTCCCCGAGCTGGGAGGCGATGCGCGTCAGCCGCTGGTTGATGCCTCGGGTGATCATCATGCCCAGCGCCAGGGCCGCCACCACGCCCGCGATGGCCGCCGAAAGCGAGACGGTGGTGAACAGCGCCGCGGACGTCTGGCTGTCCTTGACCGCAGTCGCGGCCACGTCGCGGTTGATCTGGACGAGCTTGCCCAGCAGGTCGGTCGCCACCCGCTGAGCCTCGGTCACCGGGCCCATGGCCTGCTCGCGGGCCGCAACCAGCGCCTTGTCGGCGTCGTTGGCCAGGGCGAGCATGGCGTCGAAGCTCCCGAAGACCTCCTTCATCGCGCCGACCAGCCGGTCGGTGTAGACGTTGCGGGCCTCATCACGCTTACCCTCGGCGACCAGTTTCTTGATCGTGCCCACGGTTTCGTGGAAGTGATGATGCTTCTTCTCGAAATCGCCGACCACGTCGGCCAGCTTGCGGCTGTCGGTCTTGAAGGAGGCCAGCCATCGGCCGGCGTTGCAGGCGGTGTGGTCGTCGCCGCCCTCGAAGGCCGCGTTCTCGAGGTCGATCAGGTGCAGCACCTTCTGAGCCAGAGCGTAGTGGTCCTTGCCGAAACGCTCGATGAGCCGGGCCAGCTCGGTGGGATCGGGGATGCCCAGCTCGTCGAACTGCCTGCAGAGTTCGATGAACTTGTTGTTCTCGTTGCGCCATCGCTCCCAGGCCGGGACAAACTGCTTCCACGTCTCGGCCTCCTCGGGCGTCTGCGGCAGGGGTTCGTAGATCTGCCAGGCCTTCTGATACTCCTCGCGGGCCTGGGCCAGGTTGTCATACTGCCGCTTACGGGTCTCCGCGGGTATGCCCGGAATGGTCAGCGTGCGCATGGTGCCCCGGATGTGGTTGGCCTTGGACTCGATCTCCAGCAGGCTGTCCACGCTGGGCAACCGCACCACGCCGACTTCGTCGATGGCCTTGGCCCCGCTCCGGACGCCGTAGTAGCCCACGCCGCCCAGCAGGGCGGTGATGGAGCTGACGAGCAGGAAGGAAGCCATGAGTTTTCGACCGATCGTCCAACCGCTGGCTCTGGACATGATTTCGTACTCCCGAAAGTCCAAGGACATGGCACCTGCCGGGCCCGGTTCGCCGCCGCCGGCCGACCGGGCGGCATGCCGCCGCCGCTGGCGTATCGGCCCGGGCCGCCGGGGGCAATCTCCCCATCTTATTGCGAAACGGGACAGATTCCGTCGGACGAACGGCGGACCGGGGGGCGCAGCAAGGGTTATCGGCGGGTGCTCGGGGCGCGCCGCGGCCACACGGGAGCGTGGCCATGCAGAAACCTGGATGGAATCCGTCAGAAGGACCGCCCCGCCGGGGATGGGGCGGAAATGCTTGCGGGCAGCCGTGGACCCGGGGAACCGGCGCCGCGGAGAAGCCGCAGGTCAGTTCATCGAGCCTTCAGATCCGCACAGGCCGCGGTGGGCGGCCATGACATCGGCAAACCGGTCGTGCACCGCGTGAACATCGGCCTTGCGGGCCGCGGCCTCCAGGCCGAGCAACGCCTGGCGGAAACTCTCGATCCGGCCCGGTGCGTCGGACCGGTCCGCGCCGGTCAGGGAGACCGGATGGGCTTGTGAGCCGATCTCCGCGGCCACTTCCGCCGCCTTTTCGGCCAGGAGATGCATCGCCCGCTGCGACTGCAGCCTCGTCGGGACCCGCACGGCGTAAGGCCGCGGCGCCACCGCCAGCTCATACAGCTCTGCCATCTCCTGCACGCTCGCATCACGGATCGCCGGGCCGGTGGCGCAGCGACTGTGGTCGATGCTGCAGCCGCCGACCGGCATGGCCGCCGCTGAAACCGCCAGAAGGACCGGAAACATTTGCGTGCGGATCATGGGGCGATCTCTCCAGGTGGTGCCCGGGACTTGCCGCCGTGCCCCCATCCGAGTTTATGCCCCCCCAGGGCCGGAATTCAACCTGCCATCACGGATACACCCGCCGGCACGTGCTGCCCGGCGGTTATCGGATCACGCCTGGGGGTACAAAGCCGCGGAGATCCACTCCGGCAGCGGAAGGGCCGCCCCGATCGAATCGGTGATCGTGCCCGACACGGCGTCCAGCACGCCGATGAGCACCGAATCCCGCAGGTCCGTGCCGCAGGAGGGCAGCACCGCGCCGGCGGCCAGCCAGGCCGCCAGGAAAGGCCACTTCATCCATCGCATCACCAGGTTCCTCCCTGACGTCCCGGCCCCGCGGCCAGGTCCCGCGCCCGCGGCCATCCGCCCGCATGGAACGCCCATCCGGCCGGCGGCTTCAGAACATCATCTCGACCCGCACCCCGGCCACAAAGGCGTCCCGGCCGCCGTCGGCGCCGGGGTTGACCACCCACTGGAAGTCCGGGGTCACGTGCATCCAGGGAAACACCTCGATCCGGTAATACACCTCGTAAACGCTCTCCCGGTCGCCGCCGACGTAGGCATGCATCTGGTCGCTGATGATCGACTGGGCGAAGCCGAAAGCCATCACGTCGTCGTCCCGCTCGGGCACAAGCCCCAGATACTGCGCGCCTAGGCTCCAGAAGTGCTCGATCTCGTTGGCGTCCTCGTCCGCCCAGCCGTACCGCAGAAACAGGCCCAGCCCCTGCATGTCGGCCTCGTCCTGCGGCCGCTCCTTGAAGAGCATCTGGTCCATGTTGAAGGCAAAGCCGACATCGTCGCGCTTCCAGGGAATCGTGCGGCGGCGCCCCCGGAGGTCATTGAAGAATTTCGCCTTGGCCCGCGGATCGTACCACAGAATGAAGCGATAGCCGCCCGGCAGATCGCCCCAGGGCGTCTTCCAGGTCGGCAGGAACGCCAGCTCCCAGGCACTGAAGAAGTCATCCTTTCCGTGAAAGGCGGTATTCAGGCCGGTTTCCCGCCCGTCGGCCTCGGCATCGGCCACGGCGGCCGTGAAGCAGAGCCACTCGACCGGCTGAATGCCCAGGACGGCGCCCAGGCCGTAATCCGGCAGGGGAATGTTGGCCGTGTTGACCAGCGCGGAGTTGAGAAACTGCTCCACCTCCCAGTTGGCGTAGGCGTTGGTGTCGATGTCCACCGCCAGGTCGTACTTGCCGAACTTGAAGCGGATCCTGTCCTCCAGGAAACGCTGTTCGTACCACAGCTCGCGCACGCGGATCGGCTCGTCGTAAAGCGACAGGGCATCGACTCCCATCCGATCGCCGACCTTGTCGCTGATCGATTCGTTCCAGCCGCTCTCGGTGAAGACGTACAGCTGCCCGCCCGGCCACAGGCCCATCGGCTCGGTCGAGAGACTCAGCTCCATGTCCGCCCGGCCGTTGATCCGGTGGGCGTGATGTGTGTCCAGGCCGCCCCGGGCGTTGTGGTGGTACAGCGTGCTGAGCGTCAGGTTCCACTTGACGCCGAGATCCTCCAGCCGCGTGCGCACCCCGCCCCAGTCGCCGGTCAGACGCCGGTTGTGCAGCACGTCCAGGAACGGTTCCTCCACCGTCGGCCCGGCCGTCCCGGCAAGCCCGCTGCCGGTCCCGGCCGGCGCCGTCGCCGCTGCCCCGGAGGTTGCAGGATCCGGCACCCCGGCGGCGGCCTGCTGCTCCGCCCGGACCGGCCACGCCGGTGCCAGCAGCAGAGCCGGCAGCAGGGCCGGCAGTCCCAGCTTCGCCAAGAAGTGCTCCGGCACCGTCATCGTTGCGACCATGGATGAACCGGCCGCCGGCAGACCTGATCCGACTGCCGCCGCCGCGCCCATCAGCTCCGGCGCCCATCGTCGGCCGATGAGCCTGGCAGGATTATCGGCACCGGATCGATGGCGACATGAAGGTTACGCTTGCCCACGGCCCCCCCGGTTCACGGCTCTGCGTCCGAGGCGGTCGCCTCGACCATCGGCGTCAGGATATTCCAGACCTCCGCCAGCCGCAGTCCCAGCGTCACTGCCCAGTCGCCCTGTGGCAGGCCCGCCGGCTCTCCCATGACCTCGATCCGCCCGTCCAGGCCCGCCAGCGCGGTAGCCGCTTCGGGGCGATCCGCCAGAAACGACCCGATCGTTCCGCCGCCGTGCAGGGGCAGAGCCTCGACCTCCAGCCACAGCCGCCGCCGGGCTTCGATCCGGGCCGCCCGAACCGCCAGCTCGCGGGCCTGGCCCGGGTCATCGACCCCCGGAGGAGGCCGGCCGACCGCGCGGGCCGTCAGCGTCCGCCCGACCCACTCGGGCGCAGCCGGGCCGGCCACCGAAGAGGCCGCCACCTGGTCCGCTGAAATCACCCCCGGGCGCGCGTCCGGCGGGGCCACGGCGAACCCTTCGGCCACAAGCTCGGACCGGCCCTCCGGAAGCCGGACCTGCCGCAACAGACCGGGCCAGGGTTCCGGAGCCTGTCCGGCCAGCTCCTCCAGCAGGTCCCTGAGCTGCTGTTCGCTCAGCCGCACATCCGCGCGGCACACGCCCGCCGGCTCGAACCGCGCCGGCCCGGCCGGCAGGGCATCGATCCGCCGGACCAGCGTCAGGCCCGCTTGTGGCGATTCGATCGGCAGCGCCCCCAGCGGCCGCGGCCCGGCCTGCAGGGCCAGAACCCGCTCGGCCAGCCGCCGCCGGGCATCGATCGCCGCGGCGCGGGCGGCCAGATCGATCTGCCGATCGTGGCAGTGCCGCCATCCGCGCGGCCTGGGACGCCCGGCATCGGCCGGGCCGGCCGTGGCCGAAACCGCGTGCGTCGCGGGGCTCGCGGGCGCCGGAGCTATGCTGTCGGGAGCCGCGTCGGCGGCGTGTTCGGAAAGGACCTTCCGCAGCGTATCGATCAGCCGCACGCCGGCCAGGCGCGCCTCCACCTCGATTCGTCCGTCCGGCAGCCGCCGGGGCGGCGAAAACTCCATCAGGTCGCGCAGGGCCTGCCGCAGGGCGATCTCGGCCTGGGGTGTCGCGCCCACCAGCGAGCCGACCGTCCGCAGGGCCGCGTCGGCCGTCACGCGGACGGCCAGCAGTTGCCCGGTCAGTTCGGCCGCCGCCTGGTCCAGGGCCCGATCGGCCGGTGGGG
>CAZSYS010000330.1:0-5079 GCA_964611365.1 uncultured Planctomycetales bacterium | reverse complement strand
ATCTGCCGGGTCATCGCCTCCTGGACCTCGCGCGGGGGCAGGATCTCGCGGATCGGCACTTCCATCTCCACGGCCCCGACGGCCACCACCGCCAGCTGTTTGTGGAGCATCATGCGGACGACCCGGCCGGGCCGGTCGAAGCGCCGGACGTGCACCGTGTCGCCGGGGCGCAGGGCGGCGATCATGGCGACCCAGCGGTCGAAATCCGCCTGTTTTTGCTGCAGCGTCCGGCGGTCGCGTTCGGCGGCCTCGATCTGTTGGCGGGCCTGATGCTGCAGGGCCTCGGAGGCTTCGCGGGCCCGCTCGGCCTCGCGCCGCGACTGGAGCGTGCCGCGGATCGCGCGGGCGAGTTCCTCGTGGGCCCGGCTGAGGTAGCCGCGTGCGGCGTGCACGATCTTGTCGGGCAGCCCCAGGCGGGCGGCGATGTTGATGGCGTTGCTGTTGCCCGGCTCGCCGATCAGCAGGTGGTAGGTCGGCCGCAGCGTGCGGGCGTCGAAATCGACGCAGGCGTTCTGGGCCCGCGGCTCGGAGTAGGCCACGGTCTTGAGCACCCCCAGGTGGGTGGTGATCACCGCGGGGCAGCGCCGTTCGAGGAGTTCATCGAGGATCGCCCGCCCCAGGGCCGCTCCTTCGTCCGGGTCGGTGCCGGCGCCGAGTTCGTCGATCAGCACCAGAGTGTCGCTGCGGGCCCGCCTGAGCATGACCAGCAGCTGGGCCAGGTGGGCGCTGAAGGTGCTCAAGGACTGCTGGAGGCTCTGCTCGTCGCCGACATCGACCAGCACGTCGTCGTACACCGGCACGCGGCTTCCGGCCTGGGCGGGGATGGGCAGACCGGCCTGGGCCATGAGGCACAGCAGCCCGATGGTCTTGAGCGCCGCGGTCTTGCCGCCGGTGTTGGGGCCGGTGATGACCAGCACGTCGAAATCGTCGCCCAGGCGCACGGAGATCGGCACGACCTGGCGGTCTTCGCCGGCGGCGCGGGCCTGTCGTGCCATCTCCACCAGCAGCGGGTGCCGGGCCTGCCGCAGATTCAGGCTGCCATCGGCGGAGATCTCGGGGCAATGCATGTCCAGAGCCCGGGCGAAGCGCACCTTGGCGGCCACCAGGTCCAGGACGGCCAGGGCGTCCAGGGTGGCCAGGATCTCAGGCTGGTTGAGGCACACCTGGTGGGTCAGGTGCCACAGCAGGAGGTTGATCTCGTCGCGTTCGTCCTGGCGCAGGGCGACGATGCGGTTGTTGAGTTCCACGGCCTCGGCCGGCTCCACGAACAGCGTAGCGCCGGAATCGCTGCTGCGATGGACGATGCCCGGCAGCCGGCCGCGGTGTTCGGCCGCCAGGGGCAGCACGAGCCGGTCGTCGTGGAACGTCGCCTCGGGATAGCGCAGCCAGCGGGTGACCTGCCGCTCGCGCAGCAGGCGGTCCACCACCAGGCCGATGGCGACCCGCGCCCGGCTGATCTCGGTGCGCAGGCGGCTGAGCCGGGCGCTGGCGTCGTCGCGGATCCGCCCGGAGGCGTCCACCACCCGGCGGATGGCCCGGGCCAGGGGCTCAAAGTCGCCGACCCGGACGCACAGCCCGCGGAGCCCGGCCAGGTGCGGCGGCAGGGACGCGGCCCATTCCACCACGTGGTGGGTGGCGGTGAACGTATCGGCCAGCACCGCGAAGTCATCCGGCTCCAGGCAGTGCGGCGGGACGGCCGACCGCACGAGTTTGCGGATGTCGTGCACGCCGCCGAACGGCGGGAGTCCGGGACCGGCGGCGGCCTCGATCATCTCGGCGACCTGACGCTGCCAGCGCTCGACGAGGTCGCGGCGGGCGACCGGCATGATTTTCAGGGCCAGTCGCCGCCCCAGGGCGCAGCTGACATGATCCGCCAGCATGCGGCGGACGGCGTCGAACTCCAGCCTGGCCAGCCCGTGAGCATCCACAGGGGTCCATCTTACTGGCGGCCTCGGGGCGGCTCCAGAACGGTGTCGCCGTCCCGCGGCTGCTTCAAGCTCCGGCTCGCACGATTCTTAGCGCAGCGTTGCGCGGATGCCGCGTCCGACACACGTCCGCGGGCTTGAAAAAGGTGTCAGGATGGTTTTTCGGCCGGGCGTGCGGGCCTTGCGCGGCCCGGGCGACGGCGACGGGCGGCAAGCGGGCCAGGGCGCCGGCCCGGTGCCGTGTTTCCGGGCTCGGGGGCCTGGCGGCGCATTCTGCAGCCGGACGTAGCGCCACTTTTGCGCAAAGCGACAAAGACCTTCAGCCTGCCCGGCGGGCGCGACGATATAGAGGCAGGTTATCGGACAATCAACGCCCCTGGCAGTTACTGGACTTGGACCTCAGCGGGGTCGATGAGTACACCGATGCTTCCACGGATCCATTCGCGCCTGCCGAACGCCCGGTGCCGGTCGACCGGCCGGGCCGCCCGGCCGGGCCTCCACGTGTTGCGGACATCCCGGGTCGGGGCCGCCCTGCTGGCCGCCGCCCTGGCCGGTTGTGTCTCTTCCGGGCCTCCGGCCGGGGAGGAGCCGGTGGTGGTGGCGCCGCCTGCGCCGCCGGAGCCGCTGCTGCGAACCTCCGGGGATGCCCACCTGACCGTCTTCGGCGAGATGCCCGGCCGGGAGCGGATCGCCTACAAGGCCGTGGCCGCCTCGCCGATGACCCAGCACAGCTTTTCCACCGAGGGGGCCGACGCCGACGTGGACGTGTCCCCCGACGGCAAGTGGCTGGTCTACTGCTCGACGCAGCATTCCGCCCAGCCGGACATCTATCTCAAGAGCATCGACGGGCGGGCGGTCACGCAGCTGACCTCCGACCCGGCGGCCGATGTCCAGCCCTGTTTCAGCCCGGACGGGCGGCACGTGGCGTTCGCCAGCTGCCGCTCGGGCAACTGGGACATCTGGATCACGGGCCTGGAGGGCGGCCAGGCCGTCCAGATCACGAACTCTCCGCTGCACGAGGTGCATCCGTCGTATTCTCCGGAAGGGCGGCGGCTGGTGTTCTGTCTGTTCAACGACAAGGCCGCCCAGTGGGAGCTGTGGACGCTGAGTCTCGACCAGCCCGCGGCCCGGCGGATGATCGGCACGGGGCTGTTCCCGGAGTGGTCTCCCAGGGGGGAGAGCATCGTCTACCAGAAGGCCCGCGAGCGCGGCGGGCGATTCTTCAGCATCTGGCGCGTCGATCTGAGGAACGGCGAGCCGATGTTCCCGGTGGAGCTGGCCGCCAGTTCGGAGATGGCCTTCATCCAGCCCAGCTGGGCGCCCGGGGGCGACTGGATCACCTACGGCAGCGCCGTGGTGGCCGCCGGAGCCGAAACCACCGAGGACGCCGTGGCCACGCAGCGCGGCGACATCTGGATCATGCAGGCCGACGGCTCGTCGGTCCTGAGGCTGACGGACGGGGCGGGCACCCATTTCGGACCCGTCTGGAGCCCGGACGGGCGGGTGTTCTTCTCGAGCCTGCAGAACGGGTCCGAGAACATCTGGTCGGCCCGCCCGCTGCCTGATGGCGGCGGGAGCGGGTCGGAGGCCGCGGCCTCGGCCGGTTGGGAGCCGGCCCGACCCGGCGGCGGGCCGGGCGGGGGGGGGCGGGGGTGGGAGGCCGCGGCCGCGGCCGGTTCGCAGCCGGCCGGACCGGGCGACGGACCGGGCGGCGGGCCGGTGGCCCGGAAGGAGCCGTGAGCCGGACCGCGCAAGAGCGGGGATTTGGTAATCAAGGCGGTCCAGAAACGTGCCGAAGTTAAGGGAGTCCCGGGTCCGCGAACACGGAACCGGGGTGTTTCCGGCACGGCGGGGCGGACGAACGGATTCGTCCGGCATCCGCGGTTCCGGAAGCGACAACCGAGTGCTCGATCACGGATGATCGCAGGGCAGACCCATGTTGCGGACGGAACGGCCGGCCCTGCCGCGGGCGCCGGGGGGCCGCGCGGGCGCGCGGTTCTGGCGGTGTTGCTCGGCGGCGCGCTGGTCGCGGGCTGTTCGGCCGGCCGGGAACAGCGATGCACCGTGCGGTGCGCGGATTCGATGCCGCCGCACACCGTCATCGCCGTGGCGCCGGGCCTGAATTTCAGCGGCAGCCCGGACATCGACGTGGTGAAGGCGGCGGACCTGATGGCCAGCGAGCTGTCCACGCTGCCGGGCATCGGGGTCGTGGGCGTGAACCGCGTGCTGGCGATCCTTGCGGAGCAGGGCGTTGGACAGATCGAGTCACCGGAGCATGCGCTGGACGTCTGCGACCGGATCGGCGCCGACGCGATCCTGGTCTTCGCGGTCACGGAGTACGAACCCTACACGCCGGTGGTCGGGCTGGTCGCCCAGGTCTACAGCCGGCGTCCGGCGGCTCCGGAGATCGACCCGGTGGCGGCCTCGCGGATGGCCCGGCCCTTTCCCGTGCCCCCGCGCGGCGATCACGCGCGCCCATGGGCCCAGACCCAGCGCACCTTCAACGCCGCCCACGACGAGGTGCGGCGCGAGGTCGAGGAATACGCGAAGTCGCGCGACGGGACCGGGAGCCCTTACGGCTGGCGCCGATACCTCGTCAGCCAGGAGCGGTTCCTGCGGTTCTGCTGCCACGCGGTGGCGTGCGATCTGACCCGGGGGTACGTCTGAGGCCGTGCCCCGGGCCGGCGCGTGGTCCGCGAATCGGAGAGGCCGACATGAGCCAGGTTCGCCAGCTGTCGCTCGTGAAAGGCGGGCACCGGTACATCTTCCGGTACCCGGTGGGACGGGAGGCGGACATCATCGCCGCCTTCGCCGCGATGGCGTCGGACAGCCAGCACGAGTTCGACTGGTTCGACGCGGCCGTGCTGAGCTACCAGATGGGGAGGCGCCTCGAGATGGATCTCGAGGAGATCGCCGGCTGACAGGCTTCCGCCCGGACGCGGCCGCCTGCCGAGAGCCAGGTTGCACGATTGGAACATCGCCGCCGTGTACACAGCGCCATGAAGGATAACGACGTACAGCTGATTGACGAGTTCCTGAGCTACCTGCGGTTTGAGCGGCACTTCTCGCCCCACACGGCCAAGTGCTACGCCGCGGACCTGCACCAGTTCTGCGACTTCCTCGCGGACACCGGCGCCGGTCCGCAGGCCGCGCC
>CAZSYS010000329.1:0-5106 GCA_964611365.1 uncultured Planctomycetales bacterium | reverse complement strand
GCTTCTATGATCGCCGGGCAGTTTTCCATGAATGAGGGTGCGCTGTGCCGGGAGGCCGGGGGCTTCTACAATGGCAATGGTCGGGTCCACGCCGGCTGCGAATGGCATTGGCCGGGTGCATGCCGGCTGACATGAACCACATGCAGGCCGGCTGTGATGCGTGCCGGCCGTGAGGGTGCGTGCCGGTCGTCCGGGGCGTCGCATGAATACCGCTGAGGGATGCTGCGAACCGACGCTGCCTCCGGAGCGGGCCGAGCTGCTGGGCTGGCTGCGGGAGACGGATCCGCAGCGGCTGGAGACGCTCTGGAGCCTGGCGGACCGGACCCGCCGGCAACATGTCGGCGACGCGGTTCACCTGCGCGGGCTGATCGAGATCTCCAATCACTGCGTGCGCACCTGCCGCTACTGCGGGCTCAATGCCCGGCGCCGGGGGCTGGAACGCTACCGGATGAGCGCCGAGGAGATTCTGGTCTGCGCCCGCCAGGCTGCGGCCTTCGGCTACGGCACGGTGGTGCTGCAGGCCGGCGAGGACGACGGCCTGACTGCGCCTTTCATCGCCGGCGTCGTCCGCCGGATCAAGGCGGAGACCCCCCTGGCGGTGACGCTGAGCCTCGGGGAGCGTTCGGAGGACGATCTGGTCGCCTGGCGGCGCGCCGGGGCAGACCGCTACCTGCTGCGCTTCGAGACCTCCGACGCCGGGCTGTACGCCCGGATTCATCCGCAGCGGCCGGGTCGGGTGTCGGACCGCCTGGCGATGCTGGCCCTGCTGCGCGGCCTGGGCTACGAGGTCGGCAGCGGCGTGATGGTGGGCATTCCCGGGCAGAGCTATGCCAGTCTGGCGGATGATCTGGAGGTTTTCCGGCGGCTGGACCTCGACATGATCGGTGTCGGCCCGTACCTGCCGCACCCTGACACCTCGCTGGCCGCCGAAGCGGAATCGCTGATGCTGCCTGCCGGGGAGCAGGTGCCCAACAGCGAGGAGATGGTCTGCAAGGTGCTGGCTCTGGCACGGCTGGTCCGGCCGGACGCTAACATCCCCAGCACCACGGCCCTGGCCACGCTGAACCGCCGCTCCGGCCGCGAGCTGGGGCTGGCCCGCGGGGCCAATGTGGTCATGCCCAACCTCACCCCCCCGCGTTATCGCGCGCTCTATGAGATCTATCCAAACAAGGCCTGCATCGGGGAAACCGCCGAGGACTGTCGCGGGTGTCTGCGGTCGCGGATCGAGGCCATGGGCCGGGTGATCGGCACCGGACCGGGCTCCAGGCCCAGGCGCTCTGAGGGCTGACCGCCCGGGGGCCGTGCGATCACGGACCGTCGGGCCGGCTTTTCGACCAGGGCAGGGCCGCCAGCCACACGGCGATGTGCCGCAGGTGCTGCATATGGGCCTGGCCGTCGTCGCCGGCGCAGCCGATCACGCGGAACCGCCCGCATTCGCACCGCGAGACGATGCGGAACGGCCCGTGCCCGGGGTCGTCGGGATTCCCGGGCCGCCGCGTGCCCCCGACCCAGGCGATCAGGTCGTCGGCGGTCTCGACGGTGGAGGCGTATCTGCCGGGCACGAGTTGCGAGTGGGTGACGATGAAGGTCTTGCGTCCCGCGGCCGCCTCGGCGGCGAACCGGCGGAAGCCGTCCATGTGCGCCGGATCGACCCGGCGTGTGCCGTCTGCCCCGACATAGCCGGCGTAGATCGAATCGGCCGCCAGCAGGCCGTCGATGCGTTCGAAGGACGCCGGGTGCCGGAGGATCTCGCGGACGGCGCCGTAGCCGGCGCTGAAGCACGACACGCACACCCGGCCCCAGGACCGGACGCCGGGATGCTCGAGGCGGGTCCGGGCGAGGGCCTCCTCGAGGATGCGGCCGAAGCGCGTCGGATCTTTCATCGCGGCGGCGTAGGCGGCCGAGAGCCCGGGCTGGTTAACGAACACCGCCGCGATCGGCAGGCCCGCGGCTTCGATGTTGCGGACCATCACGGCCGGATCGCCGTGAAAGTGGATCAGCAGGTCCGGCCGGCCGGCGGGGAGATTCGCCGGGAGAAACAGCGTGCCGGTGTTCAGGACCGCCAGCCGGGCGTCGTCGGCCGGGCGGGTGGCGACCGCCGGCGGGCCTGCCGGCAACGCAGGCTGCGAATCCGCCGGACCGGTCCGGGCGGCGGCCAGGCAGAGGCACCCAATCAGATAGTAACTTATTAAAGACACTTAATGCTCCGTGACCCCCGGCTGTGCCTCCCGGGGGCGGTCAGCGCGGCACGATCAGGCCGCCGCCGGACACCGCGCGCACCTCCCAGGCCGCCGGGGCCAGCCCCAGAGGCTCGTAATACTCCCGGGTCAGGGCCTTTCGCACCCGCGGGGCCGCGGAGCGTTCGGCCAGGATGGTGATGCAGCCGCCCAGCCCGGCACCGATCAGCTGGGCCCCGTAGACGCCCTCGACCGACTGGGCGATGTCCACCATGCGGTCGATGCGGCGGGTGCTGCAGCCGTAGGCGCCGATCAGCCGGTGCAGCGGGCCGTGGGCCGCCGGGTTCCTTTCGCCCTCGGGGTGGAAGCGTCCGGCCACACGGTCGCCGTCGTGCGACAGCCGCATGAGTTCGCCGAAGGCCTGGAGGTCATGGCGTTCCAGGTGCCCGGCGGCGATGCGGCTGCGTTCGTATTCGCCGGCGCCGTAGGTCATCACCGCCCGGACGGTGTAAGCCCCGGGGTCGGCGTGCGAGGCGAAGACCGACTCCAGCCGCCCGGCGGCCGCGGGCCCGAGCCGGGCGCGGATCGCCCGGCGCGAGATCCGCTGCGGCAGGCCGCGCAGCACGGCCCGCACCTCCTCGGGCGTGAGTCCGGCGCGGTCGGGGGCGATGTCGCGCACGTGCTCGAGCGTCCGGGAGAGGCCGGGATGCCCCCGGCGCAGGAGCATCATGCCGATCCGGTAGCAGGCGACGCGCTCGTTGAACCGGTCGCGGGCTCCGGCGCTCTTGACCGCGTGTTCGCCGCTGGCGGCCACGAGAATGGCGGCATCCGGCGGCAGCGGGACATAGCGCGACACGCGGAAGGGGTGGAAGGTCATCCGTGCCGCCCGGCCGGCCCGGCCGAGCCGGATGGCCGCGTGATCGGCCGCTCCGCCGCGCGAGCCGACGAACCACTCCGCCTGCCCGCAGGCCGACACCACGTCGGCGCCGTCGCGCGGACCGCCGTTGGCCGCATCGACGGCCTCCATTGCGGCCACCACCAGGGCCGAGCTGCTCGACAGCCCCGCGGCCATGGGCACGTTGCCGACTACGGCGGCGTCGAAGCCGCGCAGCCGCCGGGCGCGGGCGTGAAACTGGCGGAACAGGGCCGCCGCCAGCACGTAGTTGCTCCAGTCGCCGGAGGTGCTCATCAGGTGGACGCGCACCGCCGGGCCGTTCACGAACGACAGCCAGTCCGGGGCGTTCAGGGCTCCCAGCCAGTCGCCGACGACCAGCTCGCGGCGCGGAAAGGACGACGGGTCGGCGTTGACCAGCCGGATCACGTCGTCGTCGCGCGGGGCGGCCGCGAGGATGACCTCGCTGTCGATGGCCATGGCGTGGACGAAACCGCCCTGGTGGTCGATGTGCCGGCCCATGAGGTTGACCCGGCCGGGGGCCCGCACCAGGAAGAAACGGCGGTCGGGGCCGTAGTGGGTGGCGAACAGCCGGACCGCCTGCCGCAGGGCCCGCATTCGCTCGGCGCAGAGGGATCCGTCCACGCCGTAGGTCCGGGCCACCAGCCGCCGGCCTTCCGCCGAGGAATCCGCCAGGAGTCCGGACCACTCCCCCGCGCGGAGCATCAGCCGGCGGACCCGGGCCTGGGCTTCGCCGCGTCCGGCGGCCGCCTCGAGGTGGCGCACGTGCTCGTCGATCCGCCGCAGCTCGGCCCGGTTGTTGAAGGCCATGACCTCGGACGGATCGCGCAGCCGGTACTCCACCACCCGGCCGGCCGGCCTGCCGTCGGGCCCGGGGCGGGCGGTCAGGGCGATGATGTCCGTGAGGTAATACTCGTCCTGAGCGTTGTCGCGGCCGATGCGGCGTACCGCCTGCTGCAGCACGCTCATGCGGCCGATGTAGACCGACGCGTTCAGTGAGGGGCTGCGGCCTTCGACCTCCTCCGGCGAGAGCCTCCGGCCGCAGACGGTGATGTGCAGTCCGGTCTCGCGGATGGCCTGGGCCAGTTCTCGGGGCACCACGCGGCCGGTGCCGCGGCAGAATCCCGCCAGGGGGCCCATGGCCTTCCAGAGCCTGGCCGCCGGGCGGATGAACTTCAGGCCCTCGGCCCGCAGCCGGGCCTTGGACAGGTCCGTCGAACGCTCCGCCAGTTCCAGCCAGGCCCGCAGAATCCGGGCTTTCTGGATGTCGCGGAGTTCCACGTTGCCGCCGATGCCGCCGCCCGGCAGCCGCACCAGCCGTCCGGCGGAGCTGTCCGGCCGCTTGGGCACGCTGACCAGCAGCAGGTCGGCGCGGGCGGCCCGGAACCGCCGGAGGGCCCGGGTGACCAGCCCCCCGGCCAGGTGCTTGTCGCCCATGGTGACCAGCACGTCGCCGTCGCAGCCGAACCGGGCCAGGGCCTCGATGCCGATGCGGGCCGCGTGGCCGGTGCCCAGGCGGTCGCGCTGAAAGACGAAGTGGACTTCCGGGTGGGCCGAGCCGGCGGTCTCGACCACGTCGCCGCACTGGTGGCCGACGACCACCACGATGGGTGAAACCCCCTCGCTGCGCAGCGTGTCCAGCAGCCGCACGATGGCCGGCCGGCCGGCGACCGGCGAGCAGACCTTGTGTCGGCGGACTGCCCCCATCCGCGATCCGCGCCCGGCGCAGAGAATGACACCGGCCGGCCCCGCTCCGTGGGTGCGATCCGGGGAAGGACGGGAGCCGGGGACGCAACCGGCTGATGAAACCGGGCCGATCCGCTTCGTGGTTCACCTCCTGCCGGGCGAAGGAAGCCGGGCTGTCCGGACGCGCTTTGCCGTGCCGGGACCGGCATTGTAGACAGGCCGTGGGCACCGACCAAGCCCCCGCCGCGGATCAGGCGGCGGGTCGGCGGGCGCGTGCGGGCGGCGCGCGCCGGGCCCCGGGGGCCGCGGCCTCCCGCGGGGCCGCGGCCC
>CAZSYS010000328.1:0-5139 GCA_964611365.1 uncultured Planctomycetales bacterium | reverse complement strand
GGTGCAGGGCGGATCAGCCGCGCGCAGGTCCGGCGGTCGGCGTTGAACCGGCGCCCGGGCCCGGTCCGGGGCCGACCGGATCGCCGGTTGAATCGCCTGCCCCGGTCGCCGGCGAGCGGTCCGGCGCCGTGGCCGGGGCGGTCGTCGCGGCGGCCCGTTCGTAGAAGCTGAATCCGTGCATGGTCAGCACCGGACCCCGGTATGCCCCGGCCAGCAGGGTCCGCAGCCCGCTGATGTCCACCGGGCCGTATCGTCCGGCCTTCAGGACCCGCTGGTATTCCTCCTGCACCAGGATCAGCCGCGGCGGAGAACCGGTCAGTGCCCCGAGCACCTCGTCCACCATGAACTGGGCCCGCGCTCCCAGGAAAGGGACCTTGCCCAGCTCGGCGAACCGGCCGGGCGGCCGGCGATGCGCGAAACGATAGATGCCCGGTTCGTATCCCCAGACGTAGATCCGCTCGCCGGGCGATGTGCGCGCGGCCACCGCGCCGGCCAGTTCCCGCAGGCGGGCGCGTTCACAGTCTTCGGTGCGATGGTACTGCGCCTGCCACAGGTCGGACTTCTGGCGGAGCGCGACCGGCGTCCACAGCCCCGCGCCCCCGGCGATGGCCGCCGATGCCAGAACCAGCCGCGGGGCCGCGGGGCCGGCAGCCAGTCCGCCGGCCAGATAGTGCAGCGTCTGGGCCGCCAGCCAGAGCAGGGGAACGAAAACCGCATGCCAGTAGCGGGTGAGGTGGCATCCGCCGGGCAACACCTCCCAGAAGGCCAGGACCGTCCACAGTCCCAGCATGCCGACCAGCATTGCCGGCAGCGGGGCCGGACGATCCCCGCGCGGTTCCAGTCCCCGCCTCTCGACCAGCCCGGCGGCCAGCCCCAGCGCGGCCGTGAGGATCAGCGGCCGGAGCGGACGCGTCTGCTCCAGGAGAATCCCTCCCACGCCGCCGGTCCAGGGGTTCCACCAGCACAGCCCGGCCTGGGCGAACAACCGGTTGACGCCGCAGATCGCGAAGAGCGCGTCGGCCCATACGCCCTGGAGGCAAAGGATGCCCGCGATCGCGCCGACCACGGCGGCAAAGCCGCATGCCAGCGCCACGGAGCTCCTGAGGCACGCGCCCCGCAGGCCGCGGTTCAGACAGCCCGCCGCCGCCATCATCCCCAGAGCCGAAAGCGGCCCGGCCAGGAGATTCTGCTTGCATCCGAAGGCGGCGCCAAAACAGGCACCCGCGGTCAGCGCGACCGCCGGCGAGGGCGCCCGCCCGCGGCGCCAGGGGAGCAGAAAAGCCGTCGCGGCCAGGCTCTCGAACATCGCCCCATACAGCTCGGTGCCATTGGTGCATCCGTCATAGTAGCGCAGGGAGAACGTACCCGAGGCCATCAGGGCCGTCAGGCAGCCGACCATGGGTCCGTGCCATCTGTATGTTCCCAGGGCCACGGCGCCGACCGCCGTCGCCGCCGCCAGCCCGGCCGCGAGCGTGATCGCCTGCGTCGAGTCGCGACCCAGGCCCAGCACGACGGCGTTGATCCAGGGGACCAGCGGGGGCTTGTTGTCCCAGCAGTCCACATAGATCTGGCCGCCGTCCAGCAGGCACTGGCCCATGAGCTCGAAGAGGTGTCGGTCCTGGCGGAAGGGCCAGTGGTGAGCCGCCCAGCTTCCGCCGGCGATCAGACCTGCCGAGGCCAGCAGGAGCAGCGTGCAGATGATGCGCCGAACCGAGGCCATCGTCGGGAAGACCATCGTCGGGACGTTCCTGCGGAACGCCGGCGGTCCGCGGACCCGGCGGCAGGGCCGGCGACCGCTGCGGACCCGTCCGGCTGCCGACCCGTCCGGCTTCAGGCCGCTCAATCGCGGGGCTGAGCCCGGCCCGGGGGACCGGGCGCCAGGGCATCCGGCGGTCCGGAGGCTACCGGGGCTGGGGATCGCCGGCGGCCAGGTAGCGGTCGATGGCTCCGGCGGCGCGCTTGCCGTCGCCCATCGCCAGGATCACGGTGGCCGCGCCGCGGACGATGTCCCCGCCGGCGAAGACGCCCGGGATGCTGGTCATGCCCTGCTCGTCGACCTCGATGTAGCCCCACTTGTTGAGCCGCAGTTCGGGTGTGGTCTGGGTCAGCAGCGGGTTGGAGCGCGTGCCGATGGCGACCACCACCACGTCGCAGGGGATCTCGTATTCGCTGCCGGCCACCGGCACCGGCCGGCGCCGTCCGGAGGCGTCGGGCTCGCCGAGTTCCATCCGGACGCAGCGTACCGCCCGGACCCAGCCCTCGGGCGTGCCGAGCACCTCGACCGGCGCGGCCAGGAAGGTGAAGCGCACGCCCTCCTCCTCGGCGTGCTTGACCTCCTCGGCCCTGGCGGGCATTTCCTGCCGCGAGCGGCGGTACAGCAGCATGGCCTCCTCGGCCCCCAGCCGCCGGGCGGTGCGGACCGCGTCCATCGCGGTGTTGCCCCCCCCGACGACCACCACGCGCCGGCCGGCGATCACCGGCGTCGGCGACTCGGGAAAGCGGTAGGCCTCCATGAGGTTGATGCGAGTCAGGTACTCATTGGCCGAGTAGACCCCCTTGAGGCTCTCGCCGGGAATGTTCTGAAAGACCGGCAGGCCCGCGCCGTTGGCGATGAAGACCGCGTCGAAGCCCTCCGGGCCCATCAGGTCGCCGATGGTACAGGTCTGGCCGATGACCACGTTGCACTCGATCCGCACGCCGAGCTTTCGCAGCTTGTCCACCTCGCGGTCCACGATCTCCTTGGGCAGCCGGAACTCAGGGATGCCGTAGACCAGCACGCCGCCGGGCTTGTGCAGGGCCTCAAACACCGTGACTGCGTGCCCGCGGCGGGCCAGTTCGCCGGCGCAGGTCAGCCCGGCCGGGCCGGAACCCACGATCGCGACCTTCCGGCCGGTCGGGGGCGCCGTCTCGCAGACCTCGTCCCAGTGCCGGGCCGCCCAGTCGGCGACGTAGCGCTCCAGGTAGCCCACGGCCACCGGCTCGCCCTTGTTCCCGCGCACGCAGGAGACCTCGCACTGGGTCTCCTGCGGACAGACCCGGCCGGTGATCGCCGGCAGCACGTTGGCGGCATACAGCACCCGCGCGGCCTGGGCCAGGTTGTTGTCCGCCAGGGCGGCCAGGAAGCCGGGGATATCCACGCCGACAGGGCAGCCGCCGATGCACTTGGCCCCGCGGCACTGCAGGCAGCGCATGGCCTCGTTGATCGCCGCCGGCTCCTCCAGGCCGAGGTTGACCTCCTGAAAGTTGCGGGCCCGGGCCTCGGCGGCCTGCTCGGGCATGTGCTGGCGGGGCAGCTTGAGCCGGTCTGCTGGTTTCATGGTCGTGTGTGACTCCGCGTTCAGTCGCCGTCGCTGCTCCCGGCCGCCCGGGCGACTGCCCCGGCCAGCCGGCAGGAGCCCTCGCCCACGCCCTGCCGCAGGTGCTCGAGAGCCGCCTGTTCCTGCGTCCGGTAGGCGGTCAGCCGGCCGGCCAGGTCGTCAAAGTCGATCCGGTGGGCGTCGAACTCCGGACCGTCGACGCAGGCGAACAGGGTCTTGCCGCCGACCTGCACCCGGCAGCCGCCGCACATCCCGGTGCCGTCGACCATGATCGGGTTGAGCGAGGCGATGGTGTGGATGCCCGCCGGACGGGTGACCTCGGCCACCGCCTTCATCATCGGCACCGGTCCGGCGGTGATCACGGCCCGGACCGGGTCGGGATCCTCGTCGATCAGCCGGGCCAGCCGGGCGGTGACGAAGCCGTGGAAGCCGTGGCTGCCGTCGTCGGTGCAGGGATAGACCGCGTCGCAGATCCGGCCGAGCTCCTCCTCGAGGATGACGTAGGGCCGGCTGCGGCCGCCGATGACCGCCGAGACCTTGTTGCCCAGCTTCTTCAGCGCCGAGGCCTGCGGATGGATCACCGCCGTGCCCACGCCCCCGCCGACGAGCACCACGTGCCCGAAGCGCTCAAGCTCCGTGGGCCGGCCCAGCGGGCCGACGACGTCGCGAACCTCGTCGCCGGCCTCCAGGTCGCACAGCTGCCGGGTGGTCGCGCCGACGGCCTGCACCACCAGCATGATCGTGCCGGCGTCGGCGTCGGCGTGGGCTACGGTCAGCGGAATGCGCTCGCTGCCCTCGACCGGGCGCACGATGACGAAGTGTCCGGGCTGATGGCGCCGGGCCACCCGGGGGGCCTCGACGATCAACTGCCGGACGCCCGGGGCAAGCCACCGGGCCTGGCGAATCGGATAGCCACTCATGATCCCAAGCGTCTCCTGGCGTCGCCCCCCCCTGCGGCACGGTAACCAACCGCGCTTCGCGAAGGGACCGGCACCGCCAACCCGCCGAACCAGCGGTGAAACCCCGCGGGCCTGACCGGAAAGACCCAAAGGCCGGAAACCCCACTAGTAACCCCCCGGCCGCGGCGATGCAAGCTCATTACGCCCGGATCACACGGTTTTATCGCCCCCAGCAGTTTCGCTAATGATGCCGCATCTCGCCAGAAAAGGGCGGCCCGAAAAAGGGGACAGACCCAATTCCGTTCGGCACGGCGGATGCTACCGTAATAGGACGGCGGCGGGCGAGACGATGGGTCGGTCAGGGAAGCGGGGAAGAGTTGCCGGGAGGGCGGCTGGGCGGTGCGCCGCGTGAAGGGCCGAGCCGTCCAGGGTGGAGGCTTCCGTCAGGCCTGGGGAGCCAGTTTTTCGATGTGGGCCAGCAGCTCCTCTTCGCTGGCCAGACCCGTGAAATAGAAACAGATCATCTCATAGGTGCGCAAGGTCGGCTTGCGCCCCGTCCACAACGCGATCAGCAGGCAGGCGATGATTCCCAGGTACACCTGGATGGCGATCCCGCTGGTGGAATAACTCAACAGATGCCGGCAGCCCGGCGCATGCTTGTAAAACCGGAAGGTTATGGAAACGGGGACGCAGCTCTTTTCGCACTATCAGCATCGGCGAAGACGAGAATGTGGCTGAATGGTGTGAAGCTGACGCCTTTCCTGTGCCCGTAAAAATGGGATTATTGACGCTGCCTGATCCGGAGGTTGTGCTCTTTGGCCCTTCGTTTGGAGCGTCGAGCCTTCAGAGAGGGCACGCCGCTGTCCGTGAAACGAGCTGCGTCCGGGTGGCCCAGGGCGGTTGCCCGCCCCGGGCTCCCACAG
>CAZSYS010000327.1:0-5144 GCA_964611365.1 uncultured Planctomycetales bacterium | reverse complement strand
AAGTGGTCCAGTTTAACCCGCCCACAAGTGGTCTACTTTAACCCGCCCGGCGACAATACGATGTGCGACAACTACCGTCCTCAGACCGGCGGGGATTCCGATCCGCTCATGCACTCATCACGCCCGTGAAGGCCCCGTCCTCAAGCGGCGGGGATTCCTCATCCGGCTGCCGATGGGGCGCAGCACATCTCCACCCTCAGCCTGCCAGGACGTCCCGCCTCAGCCTGCTCGGAGGTCCCGGTTCAGCCGGCAAGGCGTGGGTTCGGCCCGGAAAGCCGGCCTCAGCTGGACAACCGCCGCTCCAGCGAACTCAGTTCGTCCTCCAGGGCATGCGGCAGGCGGTCGCCGAACTGGCCGAAGAACTCCCGGATGTCCTTGGTCTCGCGCAGCCACTGCTCGCGGTTGACATCCAGGAGATCCTCGATAACCCCCGCGGTAAGATCCAGGCCGGTCAAATCCAGGCTGTCGGAAGTCGGCAGGTAGCCGATCGGGGTGGCCACCGCCTTGGCCTCTCCGCGGCAACGGTCCAGGATCCACTCCAGAACCCGCAGGTTGTCTCCATAGCCGGGCCAGAGGAACTCGTCATTCTCGTCCGTTCGGAACCAGTTGACGTGAAAGATCTTAGGCGGTTTGGTCATCCGCTGCCCCATCTGCAGCCAGTGTCGGAAGTAATCGGCCATGTTGTAGCCGCAGAACGGCAGCATGGCCATCGGGTCACGCCGAACCTCGCCCAGCTTGCCGAACTGGGCGGCCGTTCGTTCCGAGGCCATCGTCGCTCCAAGGAACACGCCATGCTGCCAGCTGTAGGACTGGTACACCAGCGGAGCCAGGCGCGCCCGCCGGCCGCCGAACACGATGGCCGAGATCGGCACACCGTGGTGATGCTCCAGGCGGAACGTACGCGATGGACAGTTGATGATCGGGGCCGTGAACCGGGCATTGGGATGAGCGCCGACTGCCGGCTTGCCTTCCGGACCCGTCTGTCCCGGTTTCCAAGGGTCGCCCTTCCAGTCCACCCCGGAGGCCGGCGGATCTCCGTCAGCCCCCTCCCACCAGACCGTCTTCCCCTTGGTCATCACGACGTTGGTGAAAATCGTGTCCCGCCGGACGGTGGCCATGGCATTGGGGTTGCTCTTGGAGTTCGTGCCTGGAGCGACGCCGAAGAACCCGGTTTCCGGATTCACGCCCCACAGAGCCCCGTCGGTGTCGATCCGCATCCAGGCGATGTCATCGCCGACCGTCCAGATGCGGTAGCCCTTGCGGGTCAGCCCCTCGGGCGGCACCAGCATCGCCAGGTTGGTCTTGCCGCAGGCGCTGGGGAAGGCGGCGGCCAGGTACTCGATCCGCCCGGAGGGGTGCTCCACGCCGAGGATCAGCATGTGCTCGGCCAGCCATCCCTCGTTGCGCGCCTGCCAGCTGGCCAGCCGCAGGGCCATGCACTTCTTGCTCAGCAGCACGTTGCCGCCGTAGCCCGAGCCCACGCTCCAGATGGTGTTGTCCTCCGGAAAATGCAGGATCAGGCGCTTCTTGTCGTCCAGGTCGGCCTTGCTGTGCAGGCAGCGCGTGAACTCGCCGTCGGAGCCGAGCCGGTCGAGCACTTCCTTGCCGCATCGCACCATGATCAGCATGTTCAGCACCACGTAGATGCTGTCGGTCAGCTCCACGCCGATCTTCGAGAAGACCGAACCGATGGGCCCCAGCGAAAACGGGATGACGTACATCCTGCGGCCTTTCATGGAACCGCGGAAGATCTCCCCCGCCCGGCGGTAGCCTTCCTCGGGACTCATCCAGTTGTTCGTCGGGCCTGCGTCATCCTTGCTCCGCGTGCAGATGTACGTCAGGTGTTCGGTGCGGGCCACGTCGTTGACCGCGGTGCGGTGGAGGTAGCAGCCGGGCAGCTTCTCCTGGTTGAGCTCGATGAGCTCCCCGGTGGCACATGCCTCGGCACGAAGCCGGTCGCGCTGGTCGGCGCTTCCGTCGATCCAGATCACCTCCTCGGGCCCGCACATCGCGGCCATGTCACGGACCCAGGCCAGCAGGCCCGGATGGTTCGTCAGCGTGGTCATGTCTCCGCTCCCCGGGCCCGCACGGCCCGCAGATACCCCCACAACCCCCCAGAATCCCTTACCGGCCGCCCCGCCGCAAGGCGCGCATAGTTCTCCCGGACCAGGACCAGATCCTCGACCGGCAAGACGGGTATGGGAAATCGACTCGAATCGCAGGGCCGCCGCCGGTGCCCGGACCCCGGGCGAGACCACCGGACTCGGCGCGACCTCGACTCAACGGATCTTAGCAGAGGACCACCCCCAACGCAAACCCGGCTGCCAGGGCGGACCCGCCGGACCGGCGAGAAAATGCCGCGCCAGCCTCCGGGACCAGACGGGACCCCGGGACCAGACGGAACTGAGACCGTCCGGGCAAAGCCGTTCTTGCTCCAGCGTCCAGAGACCTGCAGCCGGCGGCACCGGCCCCCCGTACAGTCCTGCCCAGTTCTGCCGAGAAGGCCCCCCGGCGACGGCCCCCGCAGACGGCCTCCGGAGCATGGCCGACGGCAATCTCAGGCCCCCCAGCAGGCAAATAGGGTCGCAACCCGGCCGGGTCTGAGATGTCTTGGCCGCGACGAGTTCCGAGGCCAACCTTTACGGCGGCCGCCTGCGCAGCGGCCGCCTGCGGCCCGGTGGGAAGATGCGTTCGCCGGCGCGGCCCCTGCGGGCCGGCAGGGCGCTGGGAGACCCCCTGAAACGCCACCAGCCCGCTTCAGGCGCCGGAGGCCCTGGCCTGCCGCCTGGCCCGCGTGGCCGCGCTGAGATCGATGCCCAGCTCCTCCAGCTGCCGGGCGCTGACCTCGCTGGGACACTCCGTCAGCGGGCAGTAGGCCTTCTGAGTCTTGGGGAAAGCGGTCACGTCGCGGATGCTTGACGCCCCGGCCAGCAGCATGGCGATGCGATCCAGTCCCAGGGCCAGGCCGCCGTGCGGCGGGGCTCCGTACTGCAGGGCGGTCAGCAGGTGCGTGAACTTGGCCATCGCCTCCTCCTCCGACAGGCCGAGCATGCGGAAGATGCGGCTCTGCACCCCGCGGTCGTGAATACGGATCGATCCGCTGCCCAGCTCCACCCCGTTGAGCACGATGTCGTAGCACTTGGCCCGCACCGACCCCGGATCGCTCTCCAGCCGCGGAAGATCCTCGTCGTGCGGCATGGTGAACGGGTGATGCATGAACACCCAGCGGCCGTCCTCCTCGGACCACTCGAACGCAGGCATGTCCACGATCCACAGGAACTCCCAGCGCCCCGCGGGAATCAGCCCGCGCCGCTCGGCCAGCGTGGTGCGCAGCCAGTTGAGGTGCTTGCAGACCGCCGCGAAGCCTCCGGCGGCGAAGAACACGATGTCGCCCGGCGCAGCCCCGACGGCCGCGATGAGCGCCTCGGCCGTCTGGGGGTCGAAGAACTTGGCGATGCCGGTCTCCAGGGCGGCCCGGCCGTCCCGGCTGACCACCTTGCACAGGGGAAGGCCGCCGGCGCCGACGCCCTGGATCTCGGCGGTCAGCCCGTCGGTCTCCTTGCGGGTCATCTCCCCCCCGCCGGGCAGGCAGATCGCCTTGACCGGCCCGCCCCGCTCGATGGCGTCCAGGAAAACCCTGAACGTGCTCCGGCGGGCGACTTCGGTCACGTCGATGAGCTTCATGCCGTAACGCAGATCCGGCTTGTCGCTGCCGTAGTCGCGCATCGCGTCGTCGTAGCGCATCCGCCGGAAGGGAACCGGCACCTCGACGCCCGCCACCTCCTTCCACACGAAGGCCAGCGAGCGCTCGACGACGTCCAGCACGTTGTCCACGTCCACGAACGCCATCTCCAGGTCCACCTGCGTGAACTCCGGCTGGCGGTCGGCCCGCAGGTCCTCGTCCCGGAAGCAGCGGGCGATCTGCATGTAGCGGTCCAGGCCGCTGATCATCAGCAGCTGCTTGAACAGCTGCGGCGACTGCGGCAGGGCATAGAACTGCCCGGGCCAGACCCGCGAAGGCACGAGGTAGTCGCGGGCCCCCTCGGGCGTGGACTTGGTCAGGATGGGCGTTTCGATCTCCAGGAAGCCCTCGTCGTAGTAGAAACGCCGAAACGCCTGCAGCACCTTGTGACGCGTGATCAGCCCCTTCTGCATCGGCCCCCGCCGCAGGTCCAGGAAGCGGTATTTCAGCCGCAGGTCCTCGTTGGCCTCCACGTGATCGGCCACCTCGAACGGCGGGGTCAGAGACTTGTTGAGCAGCTGGACCTCGTGCACGCTGACCTCGATCTCGCCGGTGGCCAGCCGGGGGTTGACGTTGGCCCCGCGGCTGATGACCTCGCCGCGCACCGCGATGACGTCCTCCTTCCGCAGCGTGCGGGCGATCCGCGTGGCCTCCGGATCGGTGTCCACGTTGAACCGGCACTGGGTCAGCCCGCCCCGGTCCCGCAGGTCGATGAACACCAGGTTCTCGCCGTGGTCGCGGTAGTTGTTGACCCACCCGGCCAGCACCACGCTCTTGCCGACATCGGCGGCGCGCAGGGCGCCGCAGTCACAGGTTCGCTTATCGTAGGGCACTGCCACAGAGGTTCTCCTTATGATCTCGCCGTCCGGAACCCGCCGGCCGGACCGGCCGTCGCCAGCCGGCCAGGCGCCGGCTTCGAGGGAAACGCTCAGTCTAAGGGTTCAGCTTGCGCGGGCCAACAGCGGCCCTGGAAAGGTCAGCGGCCGTTCACCCGGCGGCCGACAGCCCCGCCCGCAGGCGCGTCTGCCCGGTCGCCGATGGCCCTCCGGAGGGATTTGCCGTACTGGCTGGTTGCCGCCCTCATGGCGATAATCGTACCGCATCGGCCCGCGAAAACCCAGCCCCGCCCGTTTGCCCGCCCGACGACACGCCCGGCGACAACCCCGCCACAAGCCCGGTCCGGGCGGTTCGGCCTGGTCCGGACCCGGGGGAAGGGCTCGGCTCCGGGAACTGCTCCTCGCTTCCTTCCGCCGGCCGGGGATGCGGCGGAAGTGAATCAAAAAGATGCCCGGCGCAGAAAAAAACGCCCGGCGCGTCGCAATACGCACCGGGCGTCGGTATCAAGCAACAGTGTGCGCCGCCGGGCGTCGGGATTGCTCCCGCCGCCGCCCCGTCCCCCCGG
>CAZSYS010000326.1:4941-5149 GCA_964611365.1 uncultured Planctomycetales bacterium | reverse complement strand
CGTCCACGGTGCCGGGCGGGCTTCGCGGTCGGCGGCCGCCGGCGGTATAATCCCCCCATGCACGGAACCGGTCGGATATGCGGTTGGGCGCGTCGCGGCCAGCCTTCCCGGCGCCGGCGGGCCACGGCGATTCCGGCGGCGATGGCTGCCGTGTTTCAGCTGTCGGTGCTGGGCTCCAGGCCGGCGGCGATCGCCTGGAAATCACGTT
>CAZSYS010000326.1:0-4931 GCA_964611365.1 uncultured Planctomycetales bacterium | reverse complement strand
GTCCTTGGCCTCGGGCTCGTACACGTGCAGTCCGGCGGCGATCGCCTGGCCGGCCGCCCCGGTGGCCATGATCCGGCGGGAGGAATCTCCGCCGGGCGATCCGCTCCCGGCTTCGCCGGCCGGATGTTCGGACCCGCGGGCCAGTTTCTCGGCCGGCCGGCTGTCGCGGCGCGCCGGGATGGCGGTCGTGCGGCTGGCCGCATGGCTGCGGGTCATGGGTCTCAGCGGCGTGCGGGCCCGCTGAAGCAGTCCTCCTTCCCGGGCGTTTTCATTCAACGAACATCAGGCGTTCCCGGCGCGGCCGGGCTTGACCTCAGGCGGGTAGGCAGATGTCCGCGATTCTCGGATTCCCCAACTGGCTTTTCCGCAAGGTGATCGGCACCCGCAACGACCGGATTCTCCGGCGGCTGGGGGTGGTGGCCGACCGGGTTCTGGACCTGGAGGCCGAGTATCGGGCGCTGACGCCGGAGGAGCTGCGGTCCCGCAGCGACGTTTTCAAGAAGCGTCTGGCCGGCGGCGAGCCGGTGGCCTCGGTGCTGCCGGAGGCGATGGCCGCCCTGCGCGAGGCCTCGGACCGGGCCCGGGCCCACCGGCACTTTCACTGCCAGGTCATCGGCGGGCAGGTGCTGTTTCACGGCAACGTGGCGGAGATGCGGACCGGCGAGGGCAAGACCATCGTCTGCCACCTGGCGGCGTACGTGAAGTTCCTGCAGGGCCGGAAGGTTCACATCGTCACGGTGAACGACTACCTGGTCCGCCGGGACGCGGAGTTCGCCCGGCCGATCTTCGAACTGCTGGGGGCGACGGTCGGGTTCATCCAGGCGCAGGAGGACCCCAGCGGGCAGGAGGGCCTTCGCCAGAAGGCCTACGCCTGCGACATCACCTACGGCACGAACAGCGAGTTCGGCTTCGACTACCTGCGCGACAACATGAAGGTGCGGCGCGAGGACCAGGTGCAGGGGCCGCTGGACTTCGCGGTGGTGGACGAGGTCGATTCGATCCTGATCGACGAGGCCCGCACGCCTCTGATCATCAGCGGCCCGGCGCACGACGACGTGGGCCGCTACAAGTGGGCCGACGGCCTGGCCCGGACGCTGGTGCGGCGCCAGGCGGTGTTGAACAGCGAGACCGCGCGGCGGCTGGAGGAATGGGGCGACCATCCGCCGGAGCACCTGCTGAAGAACCCGAAGTTCGACGACGCCCGGAAGCGCTTCCGGGTGGACCCGCTGATGCTGACGGAGGACGAGGCCGAGGCGATCCTGCACAAGCAGCTCTACGTGGTTCAGCGGGAGCGCAAGAGCGCCCACCTGACGCACGACGGCGTGGCCCTGGCCCAGGAGGAGGCCGGGATCGGCAGCTTCTATGTCGGGGCGAACATGGAGTGTCCGCACCTGATCGAGAACGCGCTGCGGGCCCACGTGGTGTACGAGCGCGACAGGGAATACGTGGTCCAGGACCGGCAGATCATCATCGTCGACGAGTTCACCGGCCGGCTGATGCACGGCCGGCAGTGGTCCGACGGGCTGCACCAGGCGGTGGAGGCCAAGGAGAACGTGCCGGTCAAGGAAGAAACGCAGACCATGGCCACGATCACCATCCAGAACTTCCTGAAACTCTACGCCAGCAAGGCGGGCATGACCGGCACGGCCATGACCGAGAGCGAAGAGTTCATGAAGATCTACAGGCTGGAGGTGGTGGCCATACCGACGAACCGGCCGGTCAACCGCATCGACCACAACGACCGCATCTACCGGACGTTCGAGGGCAAGTACGAGATGATCGTGGACGAGATCCACGAGGTGCACCGCCGGGGCCGGCCGGGGGATCCGTTCGTGCTGGCGGATGTGTTCCGGCGCTACCGCCCGATTCTCGAGGCCCGGCGGGCGGCGGGGGAGGCGTCGGCCACTGCGCAGCTGGAGAAGCTGAATGAGGCCATGCGCCGGTTCGATGCTGCCGAGCTCGGCGACGCCGAGACGATCGCGTTCATGCTGGAGACCTACGACGAGCTGTTCGGCGAGCTGGCCACCGGCCGGCCGGTGCTGGTGGGCACGACCAGCGTGGAGAACTCCGAGAAGCTCTCGGGTCTGCTGCAGCGCCGTTACGGCATCGAGCACGAGGTGCTGAACGCCAAGCAGCACGCCCGCGAGGCCGACATCGTCGCCAAGGCCGGCGAACGCCACCTGCCGGCCCGCGGATCCGACAGGCGGCCGCGCGGCAACGTGACCATCGCCACGAACATGGCCGGCCGGGGCACGGACATCAAGCTTGAGGCCGGCGTGGTGTACGCCAGGTGCAAGGTGCCCGCCCGGACCGGCGAAGCGGCCGCAGGGGCCGAGGCGTCCTCGCTGGTCATGTACCCTCCGGGATCGACGAAGTGCTGCATCCGCTGCGAGGAGTACGACGCCCGCACCGGCTGCGCCCACTGCTTCAAGCCGAAGATCGATCCGCGTTTTCCGGCCCTGGGACGGAACATCTGTCCGCTGAACGTGCCCTGCGGGCTGCACATCGTGGGCACCGAGCGGCACGAGGCCCGGCGGATCGACAACCAGCTGCGGGGCCGCGCCGGCCGGCAGGGGGACCCGGGGTCCAGCCGCTTCTTCCTCTCGCTGGAGGACGATCTGCTCAAGCTGTTCATGCCCGACTGGATGCTCAGGATGATGGAGCGGCTGGGGTTCACCGAGGGCGTCAGCCTGGAGGACAAGCGGATCAACAAGGGCATCGAGCGGGCCCAGCGCAAGGTCGAGGAGCGCAACTTCAGCATCCGCAAGCACCTGCTGGAATGGGACGAGCCGATGGACTACCAGCGGCGGGCCTTTTACAGCGAGCGCCAGCGGATTCTCGAGGGCCGCAGCCTCAGCGAGCTGATCTGGCGGATGATCGACGAGGTGATCGACCTGGCGGTGGACGACGACCTGGCCGCGGACTACGCCGCCCGGCAGATCAGCCGCTGGTGCAAGAGCGCCCTGGACGTGAGCATCGATCCGCGGCACCTGTCCGACGAGGATCCCGCCTACGTGATCCGGCGGATCCGGGAGAAGGCCAAGGACGAGGTCCGCGACGCCATCCGGACATCGCTGGGCGAGTACATCGACCCCGAGGAGCCGCCGTCGGCGTGGGATCTCGGCGGGCTGCAGCGCTGGGCCCAGCGGCTGTTCAACCTCCCGGCCACCCAGAACCAGCTGCGGCGCATGGACCCCCAGCAGATCGAGGATCTGCTGATCGAGGCCGCCGACCAGTACTTCGACCAGGTGGATCTCTCCGCGGCGGAGACCTACCTTGACCCGGCCTACGCCCGCTCGTCGCTGGCCGACTGGGCCCGGGCGAAGTTCGGCATCGAGATCCGCGGCGACGAGCTTCGAGGCAGCGCGGCGGAGGTCAAGCAGATCCTCCGGGATCGTGTCCGGCAGGCGTACATCCGCCGCGAGACGTGGTATCCGGTCGAGTCGGTGCTGAACCGCGCGTTCGCCACGTCGGGTACCGACAGCGGCTATGCCCTGCAGATGATCACTCAGTGGGTCAACGCCAAGTACGGCCTGGAATGGACCTCGCAGCAGCTGATCGGACGGAGCGTGGACGAGATCGCCGCCGCGATGGTCGATGCCGGCCGGCAGTTTCTGGAAGGCGGGCGGCTGGAACAGGAAGTGGACACGGCCCTGCGGGCGGTCGAAGCCGGGACCATTGACCACCTGACGGACTGGGCGGTCAGGCGCTTCGGCCGGGCGCTGGACGTCGAGGCCCTCAGGGCCCCCGGGGCCGACCGCCGGGCGGTGCTGCTGCAGGCCGGCCGCGAGCTGGCCCGCTGGGAGCTGACCCAGCTGGAGCGATGGGTGCTGCTGCGGATCTACGACCAGGGCTGGAAGGATCACCTGCTGGAGATGGACCATCTCAAGCACGCGATCATGCAGCGGCCGCTCGGCGGCGACCAGACGCATCCGCAGAGCCAGTACGCCATCGAGGGCCGCGACCAGTTCCAGCAGATGTGGAAGACCATCCGCGAGCGGGTCACGGACATGATCTTCAAGGTTTCCGCGGGTCAGCCGGGGGCGGGGCCGGCGGGGGGAATGTCCTCGCGGCTGGAGGCCCGGCACGACTCCTCGCTGGGTGCGGGATTCGCCGGCGCCTCGGCCGACCAGCAGGCGGCCATGCGTGCCCAGGGAGAGGCGGCCAGGCCGGCCACCATCCGCCGGGAGCAGCCGCGCATCGGCCGCAACGACCCCTGCCCTTGCGGATCGGGCAAGAAGTTCAAACAATGTCACGGACGCTGAGGGAGGCTGCATCATGCCGCTGAGAGACAACCGCCTGGGCTCCCGTTTCGACCGCAGGCGGGAGAACGAAGCCCGCTACAAGGCCGGTCTTCCGGGGGAGGACGAAGCCCCGCTGCCCAAGCCCGTCGAGCCGATCAAGGTCGACGGGCGGGAGGTGGGCCGCAACGACCCCTGCCCCTGCGGGTCGGGCCGGAAATACAAGAAATGCTGCGGCAAGTGATCGACGGCGCAGGTCCGCGCCCCGACCCGCATCACCGCCGACCGGCCGGACGTGCGGCGGCGGTTGTGACGGTCCTGTGCCTGGCGCCGCTGCTGTGGCCGTCGCCGGTCCGGGCCGCGGACGCGGCTTCCTGGTCGCGCACCTTGTGGGCCAACGTGTGGAACCCCTGGTTCGTGTTCGGGATGGTCGCCCAGGGGGTGTTTTTCATGCGCTTCGTGATCCAGTGGATCGTCAGCGAGCGGCGCCGGGAGAGCACCATCCCGGTGAGCTTCTGGTATCTGTCGCTGATCGGTGCCCTGGGAACCTTCGTCTATGCGGTGGGGCGGGCCGATCCGGTCATCATGATCGCCCAGCTGCTGGCCTGCTTCATCTACATCCGCAACCTGATGCTGATTCACAACTGCGGCCGCCGGCGCCGGCTGGCCGGCCTGCCGGTGCCCGGGGGA
>CAZSYS010000325.1:0-5153 GCA_964611365.1 uncultured Planctomycetales bacterium | reverse complement strand
TCGGCCAGCACGCTGGCGACGCTCCTGCTGCTGGTTCGGCGGCAGCGCCGCTGGCCGGCGACCGCGCCGGGCCCGGCCGTCCCGGGGGCGGGGTGGTCGCTGCTGGGCCCGGCCGCGGGAGCGGGCCTGTTCGCGCTGCACCCCCTGACCGTCGAACCGGTCGCCTGGGTTTCCGGGCGCGAGGAGCTGCTGATGCTGCTGTTCGCGCTGCTGTGCATGCACGCCCACCTGAGCGCCTGCGGTTCCCCGGAAGGCCCCCCGCCCGGGCGGCGGCGGGCGGCCGGCCTGCACCTGCTGGCCGCGTTGTGCTGTGCCGCCGCGTGCATGAGCAACGCCATGGCCGCGGTCATTCCCATGCTGGCCGCGGCGCGGATGGTCGTGGACGCCGGGCGCGTGCGGCCTGTCCGGGTGCTGGCGGCGACGTGGTACCTCTGGGCCCTGGGGCTGGGGACCATCGTGCTCAAGAAGCACACCGACCTCATCTGCGACGCCGGCGGCCGGGCTCGCGGCAATCTGCGGATGACCGCCTTCGAGCGGCTGCTGGCTCCGTTCCGCACCTACGGGCACAACGTGCGCAAGCTGCTGTGGCCCGACGATCTCTGCCTGCTCTACGAAAGCGACCTGGCCGGGCGGGTGACCGATCCCCGGGTGCTGGCCGGAGCCCTGGCGTTGCTGCTGACCGCCGGACTGATGGTGCTCATCATCCGGCGGGGCTCGAGGATGACCCTGTACGGCATGCTCTGGTTCGGCCTGGGGCTGCTGCCCAGTTCCCAGCTGCTGGTCCACCACATTCACAACGCCGACCGTTTCCTGTACCTGCCGCTGGTCGGCGTGGGCGCGGTCTTCGGATGGCTGGTCCAGCGGCTGGCGGCGGCCGCCGGGCGTCCGCGCACCGCCCTGCTGGGGTGCCTCCTGCTGGGGGGCGTGCTGGGCTGGCGAAGCC
Source organism: uncultured Planctomycetales bacterium (assembly GCA_964611365.1). Lineage (GTDB taxonomy): Bacteria > Planctomycetota > Phycisphaerae > UBA1845 > PWPN01 > CALLOB01. Next base: position 4,210 of record CAZSYS010000325.1, on the reverse strand, counting down.
GCGACCAGGTCGGCATCTGGCGCGACGGCATCAGCGTGTTCAGCCACTGCATCGAGCTGCACCCGGACGAGGCCGACGCCTACATGGGCAGGGCCAACGCCTACGTAGCCATGAACCGGCATCATGCGGCCATCGCGGACGTGAGTCAGGTGCTGGAGACGGTCACCGAAGTCGGCGGGCTCTACACGATCCGGGGGGTCGCGGCGATGAACGCCGGCGATCGCGACCGGGCGCTGCAGGACCTGGACCGGGCTTTGGCGCTCAGCGGCGACGACGCCGACGCCTTCTTCAACCGCGGGCTGATCCACCTGCACGCCGGCCGGCTCGAGCAGGCGATCCGCGACTTCACCGACGCCATCCGCATCCGGCCGAGGCACCCGGCCTCCTGGTCCAGCCGCGGGCAGGCCTTCATGTTCACCGGCGAACTGGACAGGGCGGTGGACGACTTCCGCGAGGCCCTGCGTCTGGACCCCGAAAACCTGAATGTCCACAACAACCTCGGCATGACTCTGGCCGAAATGGGGCGGTATGACCAGGCCCGGGTTCACCTGGAGAAGGCCGAGCGGCTCAAGCCCGACGACCCGGACGTGCTCTACAACCTCGGCCGCCTGCACCAGGTCATGGGCAACATCGCGCGGGCGGTCGATCTGCTTTCGCGGGCGGTGGGCATCGAGCCGGGGATGGCGGATGGGCAGCTGGCGCTGGGGCTGGCGCTGCTGGAGTCCGGGCGAGCGGCCGAGGCCGCCGGGCCTCTGGGCGAGGCGGTCCGACTGGACCCCGACAACGCGGAGGCCCGCCAGGCTCTGGCCCGCTGCCGGGAGCCGGCCGCGTCGGCTCCGCAGAACCCCTAACCTGCGGCGGAGGATCCGGCGGGCAGCCCGGTCGGCGCCGGTCCCGTCGACTGGCGGACGATCAGCGTCGGCCGCACCGCCACGTCGCAGAACGGCTCGCTGAAGTCGCTGCGGCGGGCGGGATCGGACAGGCAGTCCACCAGTTCGCGCACGGCCATCTCCCCGATCTGGCGGATCGGGAAACGGGCCGTGGTCAGGGGCACCTCGCAGAACTGGGCCCACTCCACGTCATCGAAGCCGCAGACCGACACCTCCGCCGGGACGCGGATGCCGCGCTCCCGCAGGGCCCGCACCCCGCCGAAAGCCATGTAATCGTTGGCGTACATCGCCGCGGTGAACCGCAGCCCGCTGTCCAGGGCCCAGGCGGTCTTGCGGTAGGCCTCGACCGGCGTCAGGCCGGTCTCCACGATCAGTTCCGGGCGCTCGGGAATCCCCGCCTCGCGCAGCGCGTCGTAGTAGGCCGTATGGCGGCCGTATTTCTGAATCCGCTGGAAAGGCTGGGAGAAGTACGCGATGTCGCGGTGCCCCAGCTCGATGAGATGGTCCATCAGCATCCGCGTGCCGTGGTACACCGCGGTGGTGATCCGGCCGCTGGGGAAGTCCTTCACGCTGTCCACCACGCAGATCACCGGCGTCCCCCGCTGGTGGAAGGCCCGCAGCAGGTCGATGTTCTGGTAGCTGCCCTCCTGGTTGCGCGACACCGGGGCGAGGATGAGCCCGTCGACGTGGTGTTCCAGGAGCATCTGCAGGTGCCGGGCCTCGTCGGCCGGGTCGTCCTCGGTGACGCACAGCATCAGCCGGAAGCCGCGATCCTTGGCGGCGCTTTCGAACCCCGCGGCGATGTTGGCGTAGAACGGGTTCTTGATGTCCGGGACCAGGAACCCCAGGATGTAACTGCGCTTGGCCCGCAACCCGGCCGCCTGGCGGTTGGGGATGTAGCCCATTTCGTTGGCGATCTTCAGGATCCGCTCGCGCGTGCTGCTGGAGACGCCTTTCGTGCCCGCCAGGGCGTACGAGACGGTGGCCGAAGTCACGCCCGCGCGTCGGGCAATGTCCTCGAGGCGAACAACTTTCCGGTGGTTGCCTTCCATAACGCACTTAATCCTTTAAGCATCCGAACCTATTCTACGATACATGCCGGTTTTTTCAAGCCCTAATCCGAGGCGGGCGGTTACCCGGATTGCGCCGGGGACGGTCTGAAAGCCTTCGGCAGGGGGGCTGCACGGTCTTTAGTTATTTGAGAACAATGACTTAGAGAGATTCCGGGGAGACCGCGACCCTCCTGGAAACGCGTGCGCACAGCCCTCTTGCCAGGCCTGGGGCATGGTTTGCCTGCATTGTAAGCGTCATCTGAGGCCCGGGGCGGGCGAGGTTAAGGCGGGCGAAAGCATCTTTGAGTCTGCGATTAAGCAAGTCGGATGGCCGGCCGGATTGAGCAGCGCCCGGAGGATGTCTCGGGGGGGCGCCTTCAGTGGCGGCCCTCGAGCCAGGCGGCGTCGGACTGGCTGACCTGGAGCCCGACAGCCGGCAGCGAATCGCGCAGTTCGGCCAGCGTCCGGGGGCCGATGATCGCCCAGGTCGCAAAGGGGCGGTTCAGCACGTAGGCCAGGGCGGCGCAGGTCGCCGAGACCCCGTGCCGGCGGCCCCACTCCTGTGCCCGCTGCCGGCGCAGCAGATTCTCCGGGCTCAGCCAGCAGCGGGCCGACGCCCGCCGTTCCCACTCCTGGTCGGCGGCGAAGAAGCCCCCGGCCTGCGAGGACCAGGCCAGCAGCGGCACGTTGCGCTGCTCAAGCCACGCGCAGGTCGGTTCGTCGCCGGCCGACAGGCAGCCCTCCCACGGCGGGGCGATCATCCGGGCCAGGCTGAACTGATTGCTGAGCGCACAGAAGCCCTCCAGCCGGGCGGCCCGGGCGTATGCGTTGGCTTCGTCGAAGCGGGCCGGCGTCCAGTTGGAGGCTCCGAACGCCCGGATGCGCCCCGCGCGGCGGTGCGCGTTCAGCGCGTCGATGAACTCGCCGACCGGCACCTGGGGGTTGTCGCGATGCAGCAGATACAGGTCGATCCAGTCGGTCTGCAGTCGCTGGAGGCTTTCATCGAGGTGCCGGGCCAGATCCGCCGGGTTGCACCAGGGGGTATGGGCTCCCTTGTCGATGATCACCACCTGATCGCGGACGCCGCGGTTGCGGATCCACCAGCCGAGGCAGCGCTCGCAGTCGCCGTAGCGGTAGATGTGGGCGGTGTCGAAGGTATTGCCCCCGGCCTCGAAGCAGGCGTCGAACAGCACCGCGGCCTGGGGCATCGACGTCTGGTGGTCCACGCCCATCACGATCCGGGAGAGCGGCATGTCCAGCCCCGGCAGGCGGGCGTATGCCATCGGCGCCTCCGGCGCCCGCGTCAGGGGCCGTCCGTGCACCGGCCGGACCTGCCGGGCGGGCTTCTCCAGTTCGTAGACCAGCCCGATCGCCTGCCGCCAGCGGTCCAGGGTCCGCATGTTGCCCAGGGTGTCGTCCCAGCCCATCGCCGGCGGCGGGGCCTCGCGCCGCGCGAGGTGCTCGGCCACGGTGTCGGCCTCGATGGCGAACAGCGGCCGGTCCGCCTGGATCGGAACCTCCTCCGGCGCCGCCGCGTCGTGCCGGTGGATCCACAGGCGCGAGGTTCCGCCGTCGCGGCACGGGGCCCACGGCTCCGGGACGACGATATGCCCGCCGGTGCCGGTGATCCGGACCGTGTTTTCGAGCCGGACACCCACGGCGGTCGACAGCAGGGCGACCACGTCGCCGGGAAAGCGCATGACCGCCGCGGCGTATTCATCCACACCCGTGGGCGCGAGGCGTGCCGCCCCGGCGACGTCGATCGGTTCGGCGAACGGGCGTCCGGCGGCCGCGCCGGCGATCAGCCGGGCCATCGAGGTGCAGTAGCAGCCGACGTCCAGGATGCCTCCGCCGCCGAGATCGTTGTTGTAGATCCGGCCGTCCGGGTCGAATGGGGCGGCGAACCCGAAGGCCGCCTCGATGAGCCGGACCTCGCCGACGGCCCCGGCGCGGACCAGTTCGACCAGGCGGGCGGTCTGCGGGTGGCAGCGGTACATGAAGGCTTCCATCAGGAACACGCCCGCGCGGCGCGCGGCCTCGAGGACGGCCATGGCTTCGGCGTGGTTGACGGTCAGCGGCTTCTCGCAGAGGACGTGTTTGCCGGCCTCGGCGGCGCGGATGGCCCATTCGGCGTGCATCGGGTGGGGCGTGGCCAGGTAGACGGCCTGCACGGCGTCGTCGGCCAGCAGGCCCGCATAGCCGTCGAAGGTCCGGGAGACGCCGAACTCCGCGGCCAGCGCGGCCGCGCGGCCCGGCCCCCGGCAGGCC
>CAZSYS010000324.1:0-5225 GCA_964611365.1 uncultured Planctomycetales bacterium | reverse complement strand
GCAACCGGGCCGCGGGCTCGCCGCCCCGCGAACCGGAGCATCGGGGCGAACGCCGGCCGGCACCGGCAAGCTTACGCTCCGCAACCGCAGCCGTCCACACCCCCTGCGCCCCGCCCTTGCGTCGTGAAAACCGTCCGTCTAACGTCCTTTCAATCTGCAGGCACCCCCGTACGACCGGCATCCGGCGACTGTGGCCGGCCGGCGGCAAGCTTCGTGGAGGCGGGTGCCGCGGTGTCCCGACCCGCGTCCGGAACGGCCGGCGGCCCGGGAGGCCTATCATGCTGGAACTGCTGCTGACCTTGTCGATCGTCGTTCAGGCCGCCACGCCGCCCGTTGTGATCTATGACCTGACGCACGCAACCCGCTTCGATCCGGCCGACCCGGCCCAGGTCGCCGCCGCGTGGGACGAGGCCCACGCCGTGGCTACGCTGCAGGGCATCGTCAACCGCGACGCCCCGCGGCTTTACATCCGCTTCGTCGAGGCGTTCGGGCGAAACGTCGATGACTACTGGATGGAGCGCATGTCCGGCCCCGGCGGCTGGCTGGAACGCCGCAGACGGGAGCCGGCCGGCAGCCTCGAGGAGCTCGTCCGGCGCTTCCGCAGGCACGTCGAGGGGGCGGTGGTCTATGATCCCCGTGTGGCCGCGACCAGCAACCTCGCTTCGACCATCGCCGGAGCCGAAGACCTGGTGGCCGTGCGGTACGACCCGCGTCCGGGCAGCGTCTACAGCCGGCTGGTGGCCTCCGGGCCGAAACTGCCCGTCCGACAGCGCCTCATGAATGCCGACGGCTCGCCGATGTTCACCGGCAGCGGCCGGATTCCCGGGACCGAACTGGAGTCCACCGGCAGCGCCAAGTGCGACGCCCACCTGTGGCTCAAGCATCACTACCTGGATGCCGGAAAGCTCGACGCCGGCTATGCGGCCTTCTACATCGACCAGTTCTGGATGACCCGGCCGTCGGCCGCTCCGCTCAATCACCACACGCTCACCAACCACGACTTCGGCGTGGCCCGCAAGGCTTTCTTTTTCGACCTGGACGTCTGGGACGATGAGATCCCGGCGGATGACCCCGGCCAGAAGCCCGGAACCGACGCGGCCACGCTCAAGACAATCCTGCGCGGGCTGCACGACCGCGGCGGGCGCGAGCGCATGACCCATCTGACCGGCTTCGTGCCCTGGGCCTTCAAGTACAGCAACCACAAAGGGGTCGGCGGCAAGCATTCCGACGTTCAGAGCGAGTGGGAGTTCAGCCGCTTGTTCAGTGCCTACAACGTGTTCAAGGATGCCGACGCCATCGCCTTCGGAGCCATGGCCAACGCCTCGTTCTACGCCCATTTCCCGCTGAAGGAGCACTATCCCCGCCCCCGGCCGTCGCGGGCGGACCTGTCGGCCCGCGGGTTGCTGGCCCCCGACGGCAGGGTCCGCTTCGAGGGGCGCGACTTCATCATCTTCTATGTCGGCGATTTCGACGCGGCCGCGTGGGTCTACCAGTTCATGCCCGCGGCCTGGGATCATCCCGACCGCGGCCGGATTCCGCTGATGTGGTGCATCAGTCCGGTCATCGAGCGCCGCGCCGGCATGGCCATGGACTATATCTGGCGCACGGCCGGTCCCAACGACCACTTCGCGGCCGCCGACAACGGCGCCGGCTACCTCAATCCCGGCATGCTCCAGGAACCCCGGCCGATCTCGGGCCTGCCCTGCGGGCTGGATGCCTGGGCCCGGCATTGCACGCCGCTCTACCGCCGGTGGGATCTGACGATCACCGGTTTCATCATCGACGGCTTCTGCCCGGGGCTCGACGCCCGCGGCCTGGACTGTTATGCCCGCTTCAGCCCCGACGGGCTGGTGGCCCAGAAAGTGCCGCCCTCGCTGCTGCACGGCCGGATGCCGGTGCTGCGCGCCGACCGCGACCTCGGCGACGACGCCGAGCAGGCGGCGCGGATCATCCTCCAGCGCGTCGCGGCCCGGAAACTGCCGTTCCACTGGTTCCGGGCGATTCTCAAGGCTCCGGACTGGTACATCCGGGTGTTGGAGCGCGTCCGGGCGGCCAATCCCGCCATCGAACTGCTGGATGCGCCGACGTTTTTCGAACTGTACCGCGCCTACCTCGAAACCACGCCCGAGGCGGCCGCCGGCCAGGTGCCCCTGGAGTGAATCGCGGCCGGCCGGCAGGTCGGGGCGGTTCCGGCGGGTCGCGCAGGACCGTCGACGGCGCCGGCCCCGGACTCGCGGCGCCGGACTTGCGGTCCCGGCGCCGCGGATCAGCACGCCGTCACCACCAGACCCTCGGGGTTGACGCTGAAATCGAAGAAACGCGCCCGATCGTTGGGCGGGTCGGATTCCAGGAGGTCGCGGAGCCGCGCGGCGTCCCCGGGCGAGCGGCAGACCATGAACAGGAATCCCCCGCCGCCGGCACCGGCCAGCTTGGCCCCGTGCAGAAAAGGCCTGGCCCGCTTCAGGATCGATTCGACCTCCGGAAGGGTGGCATTCGGGTCGAGCCTTTTGTTCAGTTCCCAGGCCGCCGAGACCAGACGGCCGAACGTCGGCAGATCCTTGCGTGAAACCGCGTCGGCCACCCGCGGGGCGAGTTCCCGGATCCGCCCCAGCACGGCCATCGACGCGCGGTCGCGGTCCAGGTAGCGGCCGACCACCTGCTCGAGGATGTTACGGGCCATGCGCGTCAGGCCGGTGTAATACAGCAGGGTCGCGCCGCCGTTGCTCCGGGGATCCAGCACGTCGGCCGGCAGGGAGTGGATGATCGCGTCGGGAACGAGCCCGGGTCGCGTGCGAATCAGCTTGACGCCGCCCACCGAACCGCCGATCTGGTCCTGCCATCCGCCGCCGGTGGTCAGGGCCTGCTCGAGGCGCAGCACCGCGTGGAACAGATCGCGCCCGCCAGGCGTCCGGCCCATGACCCGCTGAATGACCGCCAGCGTGACCGCGCCCATGATGCTCGACGTGCCCAGCCCGCTGCCGGCAGGGATGGCCGCCAGCGTGGTCAGCTCGATCCCGCCGCCGAAGGACTCGAGCATCTGCCGCAGCGACGTGCCCGGCGGCCACGCCGCGGCCTGCGGCGAGAACCCCGACAGCGCGATCGCCGCCCTGGCCAGGGAGAATGTGCTGCCCGGCCGGCGATAGTCCAGCAGCGACTCCAGGTCGGCGATCTCCTCGCTGCAGCCCAGGTCGATCGAGGAAATGCGGATGACCGGGCGCTCGGTGACGCGGGCGTAGGCCTGGATCGGCGGCTGACCGTTGAGATCCACCGCCGCGTTGGCCACGCAGCCTCCGTATTCGAGGGCATAAGGCGGCGTGTCACTCCAGCCGCCGGCGAAATCGATCCGCGCCGGGGCCCGGCCCCAGACCAGTTCGTCGCTGCGCAGCGCCTTGCGCGGCGGAGGCGGAACCGGTCCGGCGCTGGCCAGGATGATCCGCCCGAGATGATCGAACGCCGCCGACTCCAGCCGTCGGCACCAGTCTTCCACCGGCATGTCCGGCAGCGGATCGAGTTCCAGCGATGCAAGCCATCGCCGCAGACCGGCGTCCGCCAGCCGTTCGAGGCCGGGCACGGCCTGGACCAGCGGGCGGTCTGGATCGCCCGAACGGCGCCGCACCGCGCGGGCCAGGCTGTGCGCGATCCGGGCAAACGCCAGAGGTTCCAGGCCCCGGCCGGCACGTCCCGACCGCCCGTGGTACCAGCAGGCCTCCGACAGCACATCCGCCACCCAGCCGGCGGGGTCCTCGGCCTGGCGGAGCATGGCGGCCAGATCGTCGGCCGACATCCGGCTCTCGGACCGGAACAGCCGCCGCAGCGAGCTGCGGGCCCTGGCCGCCTGGATGCTCAGCCGCCGGTTCAGGAATGCCTCGGCGTCCGCCCGCACGGCCATCTGCTCCAGGCTCCAGCGCCGGGCCTGGTGCCAGGCGGCCTTGTCCGCCGGCGTCGCGGCGCCCGGGTCCGCCATCCACAGCCACCGGCGGCAGCGCCCGGCGGTGTCTTCGGCCGCAAACAGGCGCGCGTTCCACAACGTCCGCCGGTCCGCCGGCAGCGCGGGGTCCCAGACTTCGTCAGGCTCCGCCCCGACGCATTCCAGCCAGTCGGCCAGCGGCCGGCCGCAGAAAACCGCGCCCTGCCCGACCGCGTCCTTGAACCCGTCCTGCACGCCGTAGCAGCGCACGAAACAGACCGGCCGTCCGCCCTCGTCGCGTCCGGGCAGAACGTCCAGACACAGGCCGCGCGGCAGCGAAAGCGGCTCGTCCACGTCGACGCCGACGACCAGGTTGTCGCCGCCCAGATCCAGCGGGGCGCGGATCCGGCAGCCCTCCACCCAGGCGCTTCCCGCCGCCGTGATCCGGCCGCGCGGGCCGATCTCGCCGGCGACTTCGATCACCGGCCCGGGCAGCGCCGTCCCCGCGTCGTGCTGACGCAGCACCTGACCGCTGCGGATCACCTCCGGGCCGCTGCCGAGGTGCAGGAATTCGCAGCGAGGCAGCACCGTGACCTGGACCGGCAGGCCGCGCAGGCCCTCGAACACCCGCAGCAGCAGGCTTTCCTCCCAGGCGGAGCCCGCCCCGCGGACCGCCGCCAGGTAGTCTTCCGCCGTCGCGGCTTCACCCAGCGCGCAGCAGATCTCGCGGTAGAAGTCCAGCTCCCACCGGCCGATGGCCCCGCCCAGCGGTCCGCGGAGGACCGCCCGGCCGTCGGCGTCCTCCTGCAGCCCGAACAGATCGAGCAACCGGCGCGCGGTGCCGGCATCCAGGCTGGTCACGCCGATGTCCAGGATGCAGCGGCCGTAATCGTCGATCGCGCCGGCGGAACGCTGGAGTTCGACCGACGGCTTCTGGAGGAACCGCCTGAGCCGGTCGCCGGCGTCGCAGCAGAAGACGCCGTGGGCCCGGCCCTGCTCCGGTGAGGCCGGGCAGCCCAGGGCGGTCAGCCCTGAGCCGGCGAACGCCGCCTCCGCGGGATCGAACCGCAGGAGCACGTCGCCGGCCGCGATGACCACCTGGCCGGCGCCGGGCGGCATGGACGGAAGAGCCAGGTAATGGCGGATCTGGCGGTCGAACAGCGTCGTCGGCAGGCAGGAGTCGCTCTCCGCCGGAAGCGGCATGAACGGCTTGCCGCAAGGCCCGTAGGCCGGCAGCCGGCGGGAGTCGCCGCCGGCGTGTACGATCAGAACGCGCAGCCTCCGCAGAACCTCATTCCAGGCCCGGTCCGGATCCGCC
>CAZSYS010000323.1:0-5233 GCA_964611365.1 uncultured Planctomycetales bacterium | reverse complement strand
AACTAGGCTTCCTGCGCGGTCTGGCCTCCGGCACCGCCGCGCGCTTCACGGCCTTGCCCGGTTTGTGGCTGATCCCCGGTACGGCGCTGTTTCTGGTGGTGGCCGGGGCCTGGCCGATCTATATCTGGCTCAAGGTGCCCGGGGTGCTGGAGCTCTGGCGCACCGAGTACCTGGACCGGGCCTCGGGGGCGATCAGCGAACGCACCCAGCCGTGGTATTACTACCTGCCGCTGCTGCCGGCGCTGACCGCCCCGTTCATGCTCTCGCTGCCGGAGGCTCTGACGGCGGTATTCAGCCGCTGGTACCGGCCGCACCGGCGCGGGCTGGCCTACGCCCTGACCTGGGCGCTGGTCGGTACGGTCTTTGTGAGCTCGGCGGCCTTCAAGCGGCCCCACTACCTGCTGTCGATGGTGCCGGCCTGGTGCCTGCTGCTGGCCCCGGTGATCGACCGGCTGTTCTTCGGTCCGTTTGCGGTTCTGCTGCCGGCCCCGACGGTGTTCCGGCTGGCCAGGTCGGTGCCGGTCTGTCTGGCGGTCGGCCTGACGGCCGGAGGCGTGTTTGTCCGGATGCGGCATCCGGAGTGGTTCTGGCCATACGTGATCGTGGGCGCCGTGGCGCTGACGACCTGGTCGGCTGCGGCCCTGGCCTACGCCGCCGGGCGCCGGACCTGGTCATTCGCCGCCCTGCTGACGGGCGTCCTGGGCATCACCACCGCTGCCTGGCCCATGCTTCAGACCCGCATCGGCCCCGACGGCGAGTCCCTGGCCCTGGCCGAACAACTGCGGGCCCACGGCCTGGCCGATGAGCCGGAACTGTACTGGGTCGGAGGGCGTCCCCATGCCGCGATCGAGTTCTACGGCCGCGTGAGCCTGCAGCGGCTGGTCAGCGACCGGGAGATGGCCGGCCTGCGCCGCGGGCGAGGCCGGCTGACCGACGAAGTGCTGCAGGAACACGGCCGCCGCATCATCGCCCGGTTGGGAGGCGACCGGCCGGCCATCCTGATCATGAGAGGCGGCGAGTACGGGCTCTTTGAGCACCGCACCGGCCTGCAGGCCCGGGTCGTGTTCCGCCTGGAGGGCTTCCACCAGAAGCCCGGCGACCAGCTGGTGGTGATCACCGGCCCGCTGCGCCCGGCGACCCGCCCGGCGTCGCGGGCGGTCTCGGCGCCGGCCACGCAAACCGGACCTGCCTGACAGTTCGGGGCTTTCGTGCAGCCACCAACGCCCGCGGCCGGCGCCATGTCGCCGGAAGCCTTCGCAACCGCCGCCTGCCCGGGCCCCGGCCGGCGACCGGGCGACGGGGGAGACGCCCTCCCCGGGCCCGGCGGGAAGCGCAGGGCAGTCAGCTCGCGCAGGCCGGGTTCGCGGGGATCAGCGGCCCGCTGAGACACCGCTGGAACACGCCGAAATCGAGCTGATCGACGTCGCCGTCCTGGTCGTGATCGGCCCGCACACAGTCAGCGCTGACGTCGTGGCTCACGCCCGGCGCGGTCATGCACGGATGCCACCGCGCGAAGTCCCACGCATCGACGTCGCCGTCGCGGTCCAGGTCGCCGGGAATGCCGGGCGGACAGCCCTCGGGATCCACCGGCTCGCCCGGCAAGGTCTGCGGGCACAGGTCGCAGGCGTCGCCCACGCCGTCGGCGTCCGCGTCCGCCTGCCCGGCGTTCGGCACCGCCGGACAGTTGTCCACGCAGGAAGCCGCGCCGTCGGCGTCCTCATCGAGGTCCGGCACGCCGCAGCCGCAGGCCCCCGCCGAGCGCTTGTCCGGGTCGCTGGGGCAGAAGTCGCAGGTCTCGTCCCCCGCCCCGCACGACGTGCCGTCGCCGATGTAAATGCCCCCCAGCCCCGCGCACGCCGCGCCGGTCGTCACCTGGCAGGAGCCGGTGCCGTCGCCGCGGCCCAGGCAGCAGGCCCCGGTGGCCTCCGGCGAGACGATCAGCCCGTTGCGCACCTCGACGTTATCGACGTAGTTGGAGGGGGCGGAGGACTTGATCGGGTTGCCCAGCGTCATGCTGACGCGGTTGAACGGACCCTTGTAGACCCTGGGAACCTCGAACGGCCCCCGGATCGCCGGATTGTCGCCGGCGTTGGCCAGCGACAGCACCACCGTGTCGGTCCGGATCACCATCTTGAAGGTCGTCTGACCGCCGAAGGAACTCTTCCACAGCGACAGCGGCTGTCCATGGATGTCGTGGAGGTACTTGGTGTAGTGCCACCGCAGGCCGTCGAAATAGCAGGCCGCGCCCATGCTCCCGGCGGACGGCGCCTGCTCGGGCGTGCGATTGACGGCCGTAAAGGAGCCGAAGGCCACCACCGCGTGCTCGCGGGCGGCCAGCCAGGGGCCCTGATCGCCGTTGCCCAGGTCCGGGTCCTCGGTCACCATCCCCTGGCGGGGCGCCTGGTCGCCGCCGCCGCCGGGGTCGTAGGAGAGCTCGACGTAGAAGTTGGAGGAGCCCCCGTACGCCTCTCCGCGGAAGTCCACCGTGAATTCCACGGTCAGCGGCTTGTCGTCGGTGCCCAGCAGCGTCTGGCCGGCGCCGATGCCGCCGTTGCCGACGCCGTAGCTGGCCGTGAGGTCCGGCTCCAGGTCGGCAGTCATGCGGAAGGCCGGCGACTTGTTGGTGTTCATGGCCGCGCCGGCCGGGTCGAGCCCGGCGCCCGCGGTAAACGTGCCCGGCGCGGTGCCGTAGCTCAGCGGCCAGCGGGCGGTCATCGAGGCCTGGTTCCAGGACCCGACCTTCTGGTCCCCCGACTGCATGCCGTCGAACTCCTCGTCCAGCCGCCTGCCGCCGAAGGGCGAGGGGTCGCACAGGTCGCCCAGACCGTCCTCGTCGTCGTCGCCCTGGTCGGGATTGAACAGCGACGGGCAGTTGTCGCATGCGTCGCCGACACCGTCGGCGTCCGCGTCCTCCTGGCCGGCGTTCGCGGCCTCGGGACAGTTGTCGCAGACGTCGCCCAGGCCGTCGCGGTCGATGTCCCGCTGATCGGGATTCGCGCCCGCCGGGCAGTTGTCGCAGACGTCGCCCGCGCCGTCGGCGTCGCCGTCCGCCTGGGCGGAGTTCGGGTGCCGCGGGCAGTTGTCCGCGGCGTCCGCCAGGCCGTCGTTGTCGTCGTCGGGGTCGCAGGCGTCGCCCACGGCGTCGCCGTCGCTATCCTCCTGACCGACATTGGGCACCGTCGGGCAGTTGTCGCACGGATCACCCGCCCCGTCGCCGTCGGTGTCCGGCGGCACGGTCATGCCCGCCAGGATCTGCTGGGCCTGGAGGATCCGCCCGGCGACCTGCCGGCGATAGTCGTAGAGCACCGCCGGATCCCGGGTATAGACCGCGATGCTGTCCACCACGGCACCCGGCACCGCCAGCAGCTCCGCCGCGGCCGCCAGAAACGCCTGCTGCGCCGGATCCGCCGGCGGGCAGCGGCCGATCAGCCCCGACAGCTCCCGCAGGCGGTGCAGGTACTCGTAGTCCTCCAGCCCGTCGCGGATGTTCTCCAGCCGGATGGTCGGCAGCGGCCCGACTTCCGGCGGACCGGCGCAGTACAGCTGCCCGTCGCCGTCGATCCAGCCGTTGTACTTGTCCGACCACGCGACGATCGGGCTCCAGCCCGTGTACGGCCCGCCGGTGATCGGCGCGTTCTTCGGCAGCCCGGTGTTGTAGCCCCAGTTGGTCACCGCGTAGTACAGCACTCCGCCGGCGCCGTACTTGAAGGTCATCGCCCCCATCAGCAGCCGGGCCTCGATCGCCGGATACTGCACGTACCAGTTGGCGTACGGGTGCCGCGGCCCCTCGGCGATGTACCACCACATGTCCTTGCCTTCGGCCCGCAGGGCCTCGGCCGCCGACTTGCTGTACGTCGTCGTCGTCGGAACCCAGACGTCCACCGCGTCGCGCAGGTAGTACGTCGCCGGCGAAGTGCCGAAGCTGAAGTCGTAGGCCGTGGTCATCGTCCGGACGCCGGGATAGTCCGCGTGAATCGCGATGAAGGTGTCGTACATCGCCTGGAACTTGTCCGAGGTCGCCTCGTCATAGCCGTAGACGCAGGTCTCCGCCAGACGCCCCAGCCCCAGGAAATACTGCCGCAGCGCCTCCAGCCCCGAGGGATTCTGCGTCGGCACCTTGCTCAGGCAGAAGGCGTTATTCAGCTCCAGCCACGGCGCGAACCAGCCCGATGACTTCGGCTGGCTGTAGATCTCGGCCACCGCCAGCCGATGGGCCTGGTGCATGCGGTAAAACTTGTCCGCCAGGGCTCCCGACCACGAACTCCCGTAAACCCAGCCGGCCTGCCACAGGCTGTCGATCGAGAAGGCCGTCGGCAGCGTGGGCCTGGACGGCAGGGCGAAATCCCACACCCGCACCGTCAGCGGCAGCGAGATCGAGGCGATCTCGTTGGCCTGGATGGTCACCGTGGCCGAGTAGTCGCCCGCCGGCGCGTCCGGGGCCGCCGACACGTTCACCCACCACGCCACCCGGTCGTCGGCGTTCACCGTGCAGGTGTTGGTGAAGGTCAGCAGCGGGTCCGGCCACCAGCCCCCCGTGTAGTTCACCAGGTACGGCGGATACTGGATGTTGAGATCCGACCGCGGCTGCTCGGAACAGCGAACGTACCCCACCAGCCAGACTTCCACCGTGCCCTTGAACGCCCCCTGGCCGCCCGTCGGCTGAAGCGGAGAGACCGTCACCCGGGCATTGGTCAGCCGCTCGTCGGGGATGACCACCACCTGGGTGGCCTCCTGCTCATTCTTCGCCAGCTCCAGGCTGCAGCTGCCGGCCGGCTGCCCCTCGTACTCCGGCAGAAAAGGCCAACCCAGCCGCTGACCCTCGATCATCACCTTCTGCATCGGAGCGGCTACGCCGACCTGCACCGTTACCCCTTGGGTCGATGCGGCTCCTGCCGCCAGAAACACCAACGCCGCAATCACCGCCCCGGTAGCCAAACGCATGTCGAACCCCTACGATGAACAGCCGGGCGCTTCCCGGAAGCTCGATGGCCGGGCGCTCTCGAAGCCTCGCCGCATCATATTTAACCATCGCCATATCAAGACGTTATGTCAGTCACAGCCTCTGCCGCCCCCCGGCGAGCCTCAACCGACCTGCCGCCGGCCCCCCCCCACGCGGACAACACACCCCCTGCCCATGCGATTCCAAATGGTCGGAAACCCGCGCGCGACCCCCTCCTCCCGTTAAGCCGACCGGAATTGTCGACACAATTGATTATCTCATGTCGTCAGAGTG
>CAZSYS010000322.1:0-5239 GCA_964611365.1 uncultured Planctomycetales bacterium | reverse complement strand
GGGGGGGGGGGCAGCCCGGGGGGGGGGCAGGAGGGCGGGGCAGGCACGCTCACATCCACCGCTCCTCGGGACGGCGGATCCGCCAGGAGCGGAAAGCACGACCTGACCAGGCGTCATTTGGCCTGCCCGGGGAGTTCGGACTTCCGGGCGGGCTTGCTCAGGCAGATAAACTGGCCTTCAAGCCGAGCGTGCTTGCGTGACGACGATATAGCTGGTCACCGGCGGCAGAGGTCGAGAATCGCCCGGGTTCGGCTGAGCGGAGGACCCCAGGAGTGTCTCAATCCTTGAGCCGGGCGCGGCTCCCGATCCCGGAATGGTCGCCAAGCACTTTAATCACAGTAGTTTGCGACGTCCGGAGTCCTTGACGCCACGTGTTGAGGCCTTTACGATGGCCGGGCAAATCGATTGGCCGCGGCCTGGTCCGAAGACTCCGGCGGCCGGCAAGGGTATTCGTACGAGGGGCCGGCGGTGGACGCGTGATGCACGGGTGGTCGGGACGCGCGGCGGACGGCCGAAGCGGTCGGTTTGAGCGACTGGGTTTTGTGGGGACGTCACCGGCGGCAGTTCGTCAAGCATGGGCGGCCGGTGGCCGGGTGACTGGCCGCAGGTCGTGGGGGTGCCGCAGGCTGGACCGCGGCCAAGCCCGGGCGATTGCGCCGCCGGTGGGCGCGGGGCGTATCATAGTCTGGAGGTAGGTGGATATGGTCTGCCAGCAGTGCAAGAAGCACCCCGCGACGGTGCACCTGACCGATCTGGTCAAGGGCGAAAAGCGTGAGCGGCACCTCTGCGAGCACTGCGCGGCGACGGAGGGGATCAGTTTCAAGCAGCACGTGTCGATCAACGAGGTGCTCAACTCGTTCCTGATGACGCAGGCCGGCGTGCAGGAGCTGGTCAAGATCCGGTGCCCGGACTGCGGCATGAGCTTCGTGGAGTTCCGCAACCAGGGCTTGCTGGGCTGCCCGAAGGACTACGACGTTTTCGGCGAGGCATTGGGCGCGGTGGTGCAGCGGGCCCAGGAGGGCGCGACGCATCACACCGGCAAGCGGCCCGGGCAGATGGCGAAGCTGGATCCCGGGCAGCAGCGCCGGCTCGAGTTGCAGCGTGAGCTGCGCGCCGCCGTGGAGCGGGAGGATTACGAGCGGGCGGCGGACCTTCGCGACCGGCTGGCGGAGCTGGACAACGCATGAACCTGGACCAACTGGTTCACGAGTGCGGCGAGTGGCTCAAGGCCGGCGGGCCGATGAGCGACGTGGTGATTTCCTCGCGGGTGCGCCTGGCGCGCAACCTGGCGGGTCACAACTTTCTCAGCAAGGCTTCGCCCGAGGAGCGTGCCGAGATCGAGCGGACGCTGTTCGATGCGATCCGCTCGCGGGAGTTCGGCAAGAGCACCTTCTACGTGGACGTGGAGCAGAGCGACCCGATCGACCGGCAGTTTCTGGTGGAGCGGCACCTGATCAGCCGCCAGCACGCCGAGGGCGAGGGCTGCCGGGGAGTGGCCATCTCCAGCGGCGAGACGATGGCCCTGATGATCAACGAGGAGGACCACCTGCGGATCCAGGTGCTGCGGCGGGGGCTGAACCTGGACGACGCCTGGAACCAGACCGCGGAGGTGGACGCGGCCCTGGAGGCGGCGGTCGAGTTCGCCTGGCACCGGCAGTACGGCTACCTGACGGCCTGTCCGACGAATGTGGGGACCGGGCTGCGGGTCTCGGTGATGCTGCACCTGCCGGCGCTGAAGCTGACCAACGAGATCGAGAAGGTGCTGCGGGCGGCCAAGGACATGCGGCTGGCGATCCGGGGGCTGTACGGCGAGGGCACCGAGGCGCTGGGCGACTTCTTCCAGGTGTCCAACCAGGTGACGCTGGGGGCCGGCGAGGAGGAGATCCTCAACAGCTTCAAGTCGGAAGTGATTCCCGCGATGGTGAACTACGAGCGCGAGGCCCGGCGGCAGCTGCGGACGCAGAGTCCGACGGCGCTGGACGACAAGGTGTGGCGGGCGCTGGGGCTGCTGGAGAATGCCCGTGCGATCAGCAGCGAGGAGGCGCTGTTCCTGCTGTCGCACCTGCGGATGGGCATTCTGATGGAGCGGGTCAAGACGATCGACCTGGCGGCGGTCAGCGAGCTGCTGCTGGGCACGCAGTCGGCGCATCTACAGAAGCGGCTCGGCCGCCGGCTGGAGGGCCAGGAGCGCAGCGTGCTCCGGGCCGACTACATCCGCAAGCGCCTGGACCAGGGGCGTCCCGGCGACAACTGATCCGCGCCCCGGCCGGGCACATCGCCGCGGGCACCTCGTCATCGTCGCAGGATCTCTGCCCGCCGACGGGCGGAGGCATGGGCACAGGCCCCGCCGGCAGGCGCTCCCGCCCATGGTGCCGCCGGTCGCGGCGGGTCCGTCAGCCCGGGGAGGACCTGGATCCGGGGCCTGTTCGGGGTGCTTTGCGGCCGGGGCTGCAAAGCCCGGGGTCCGGCGTCAGGGCCCCCGGAGGTTTCTCCGGCGCGGGGACCGCTGACGGGGCCGGGGAATCAGCCCGGTGGCTCGTCGGGGGGTTCGACCAGACCGGCCAGGCGGTTGGCCTCCTGGCGGCGGGCCCAGTCGCCGAAGAGCTCGCCGGGGCCTCGCTCGGCCTGCCAGGCGCGGATCAGCCGCTCGATCGACAGGTGAACCAGCTCCGCGGGGACCTTGACCTTTTTGCCGTCGCGGCAGACGAAGTCGGCGAACAGCGGGTCGGGCCCCATGCGGGCGCCGACCAGCACGTGG
The DNA here is from genome assembly GCA_964611365.1 of uncultured Planctomycetales bacterium. GTDB lineage: Bacteria > Planctomycetota > Phycisphaerae > UBA1845 > PWPN01 > CALLOB01. Next base: position 2,481 of record CAZSYS010000322.1, on the reverse strand, counting down.
TAGTGTTCCACGCCCTTCTGCCCCCGCCAGACGTAGAGGACGCCCTGCAGGCCGATGTCGGCCAGCTGGTACTGGGCGCAGCTGTTGGGGCATCCGGTGACGGAGACAAACAGCGGCTCGTCCATCGGCACATGGGTCTCCAGGTATTCCAGGATCCTGGCGGCCCGGTCCTTGGTTTCGACGACCGCCAGATTGCAGAACTGCGTGCCGGTGCAGCTGAGCAGCTGGCGGCGCAGGGGGTGGGCGTCGGTCGGCAGCCCCAGGTCGGCCAGCCGGGCGCAGAGCTCGGGCACGTCCGCCGGAGCGATGTTCAGCAGGATGAGGTTCTGCTTGATGGTGGTGTTGATCTGGCGGACCGGGTCGCGGCAGAACCGCCCGGCCAGGTCGGCGACGGCCATCATCTGGCCTCCCGAGAGCCGTCCCCGGGGGATCGGCACGCCCACCCAGCGCAGTCCGTTCTTGAGCTCGCCGATGCCCATGTGGTCGTCGTGGGACGCGCCCCGGGGGCCGATGATGTCGTCGTCGTGTTCGAGCCGGCAGCCCAGGCGCTGCTCGAGCTGATCGCGGAAGGCCTGCCAGCCGATGTCGGCCACGTAGAACTTCAGCCGGGCCCGCAGCCGCCCCTGACGCAGCGAGTCCTGGTCACGGAAGATTTCCGCGATGCGGCGGAACACGTCGCGCACGAGGTCCAGGTCGGGTTTGAGGAAGACGCGCAGCGACTGGGCAAAATGCGGCGTATCGCGCAGGCCGCCGCCGACCATCAGGCCGAAACCCCGCTCGATGCCGTTGCGGCGCGACCGTCGGACGCCGAACAGGGAGGCGCAGTTCAGCTGCGGCTCGTGGCAGTGGCCCGGGCAGGCGCCGACGGCGGTCTTGAACTTGCGCGGCAGATTGCTGAACTCCTTGCCGCCGGCGCGGTACATGTCGGCGATCGCCCGGGCGAACGGGCCGGCATCGAGGATCTCGTCGGCCAGTTCCCCGGCCAGCGGGCAGCTGGTCGTGTTGCGCGGAGCATCGCCGCAGGAGAACTCCTGGTACATGTCCAGCCGGTTGTAGACGCAGTCCAGCAGCTCGGGCATGTCGCGGATCGTCAGCCAGTGCAGCTGGATGTCCTGGCGGGTGGTGACATCGCCGAAATCCCGGGCGTGGCGCCGGCAGAACGCGCCGATCTCCCTCAGCTGCATCGCGGTCAGCCGGCCGCCGGGGATCTTGATCCGCACCATGAAGTGCCCTTCGTTGGGCTTCTGGCGGTAGATGCCGAACCACTTGAAGCGTTCCAGGTCGTCGGCGGGAATGGCCCCGTAGTCCCCCGCGGCGGCGTAGCGGCGGATGTCGTCCCAGACGTCCAGGCCGTCCTTGGCACGCTTGAGTTCCTCCTGCTCCACGGCTTTCCTGGCCACGTGTTCACCACTTTCGATGGGCGCGGGTGTGTGCCCGTAGTCTGTCTCTTCTGCGGGCTTCAGGCTTCGACGCGGCGTCGAGGCGGCCCGCCTGCGGCGTTATTATACGACAGGGGAGCCCCGACAGGCACGCGCCCATGATCGTGCGGAGAGGCTCGCGCCCATATCCGAGGGGACCCGCTGAATCCGGGGGGACCCGATCACCGGCGGGACGCTCGCGGTGTGCGGCGGTGCGTGCCGGCTTCGCGCCATCGTGCCGCCGGTCGATGGGCGCTGCGGCCGTGCCGGCGACGGCGGTGCCGACGTGTCCCAGCGCCGGGTCACTGCGGCCGGGTTGCCGGCGCGGCGGACCCGGCCTGGCCCGGGGAGCTGCCGAGGGCGGCGGCGAACCGGCGCACGGCGTCCATGCCTTCCGGCAGGGATTCGGCGGCCTTGCGGATGTTGGCGACCCCTGCCTCCGTCAGGCCGCTGGAATACTCCGCGAAGCCCAGCAGGAATCGCAGGCGGTAATCGTCGAAGTTCGCCAGCCGGCGCTCCAGGTCCGCGCGCCGCCGGTCGAGGATTTTGAGATCCGGAACAAAGGCGGCCAGATCGATGCGGATCATGGCCAGGGATTCGAACACCGCGATGCCCTGGAACAGGTCGGTCACGCTGCTGACGTAGTCGCCCGCGGCCAGCAGGGCCATGGCCCGGCCGATCAGCGGAAGGGGGTTCCTCGGGTCGATGGCGTGGGCCATGCCGTAGGCGGTCGCGGCGTTGTAGTACTGCCCGCTCCTGAGGTGCTCCTCGGCCTGGGCGAGATAGCCGTTGACCGCCGATCGCTCGGTGCCCACGAAGGTTCGCAGGGGCTGCTCACCGGCGGCGGCCAGCATGCCGGCCGGCGCCTGAGGCGCGGCGACGCCGGCCGGTTCGGCGGCACCCGGGCCGGCAGTCTGTTCGTCGGGCACGGGGATGGTCGGCCTCAACAACCGGCCCTGCAGTTCGGCGAAGACATCCCCGCCGGCCCGGCCTTGAGCCCCCGCCACGCCGGGCGGCGGCGCGCCGTCCGGGATGGGCGGCGCGGGTTGGCCTCCCAGCAGGC
>CAZSYS010000321.1:0-5247 GCA_964611365.1 uncultured Planctomycetales bacterium | reverse complement strand
GCCGGGAACAGCGCCCGCGTGCGCGGGCAGCCCCGGATCTCGACCCCCGCCGCCGCCAGCCGGCCGCACACCGACGCCAGCAGCCGGTCGGCCGACTCGCGGTGGAACAGCAGCGACTCGGCGGCGTTGCACACCCCCGGCCGCTGGGTCTTGGCGTTCATCACCACCGGCTCGGCCAGCTCCGCCGGGCAGCCGGCATCGACGTAGACGTGGCAGTTGCCCGTGTAGTGCTTGATCACCGGGATCCGCGACTGCGACACCACCGCCCGGATCAGCGACTCGCCTCCGCGGGGGATCACCAGGTCGATGGACTCCTCCTGATGCAGCAGCAGCGGCACCAGGGCCCGGTCCGTCGTCCCGACCACCTGCACGGCCTCGGCCGGCAGCCCTGCGCGCCGCAGGCCCTCGCCGATGGCCTCGCCCAGCGCCGCGTTCGAGTGGTGCGACTCCTTGCCGCCCCGCAGGATGCAGGCGTTGCCGCTCTTGATGCACAGCGCCGCGGCGTCGGTGGTCACGTTCGGCCGGGCCTCGTACATGATCAGCACCACGCCCAGCGGCACCCGCCGCTTCTCGATCCGCAGGCCGTTGGGCCGCACCCAGCCCTCGATCACCTGCCCGACCGGATCGGGCTGGGCCGCGATCTCCTCCACGGCCGCGGCCATCCGGGCGATCCGGGCCTCGTCCAGCCGCAGCCGGTCCAGCATGGCCGCCGAAAGCCCCGCAGCCTGCCCGGCGGCCATGTCCCTGGCGTTTTCAGACACCAGCCGGCCGGACTGCTCGCGCAGGGCCGCGGCCATGGCCTGCAGCGCCGCGTGACGCCGGGCCCCGGTGGTCAGGGCCAGCATCCGCCCGGCACGCCGGGCCGCCTGTCCCAGAGAAACCGCATATTCCTCGAGGTTCATGGTGCTCATCCCGGGCATTCTACCGGCCGGGCGGACTCAGGGCGCCGGCAGGGCCGCCGACGGTGCCGCCGGGACCGGGCCGAGCCCCGCAGGACGACGCTTCACCCGGAAACGGATCAGCCGGGGCGGCCCCTCGATCTTCACGTCGCTGAACTCGCCCAGAAAATGAAAGCGGACCTCCCGCTCACGCCAGCTGTCCTCCGCCCCCGCCGGCTGCGTGCCGGCCGACTCCGGCGGCAGGTCCCGGTCGTCGATCGCAATGTAGGCGGTCACGTCCGAAGGCGTGGGGACCGCCGATTTGCCGATCGCCACCCGGATGTCGATGCGCTGCAGCCGGTCCGCCTCCTCCTTGAACTCGATATCGTACCTGTCGGCGGGCCAGTCCCAGGGCAGCAGCTTGCCCACCGGAATCAGCGAAAGCGACACCGTCTCATAGGACTCCTTGAGCCGGGCGGTCACCGCCACTTCCGGCGGATCGAACGCGACCTTGATCCCCGGCCAGGGCGAGCTCAGCGGCACGCGGAAGGTGTTTTCCAGGGTATCCTCGAACTTGGCCAGCTGGTCGGCCACCGGGACGATCAGCCGCCCGGCGGATGCCGGCAGCTGAGCGCGATCGCTCTCGAGCATCCGCATGGTCACGGTTTTCGGCTGGACCAGGGGCTTGCCGTTCAGGGCCTCGGTGTACGTCCCCGCGTCGATCTCCACCTCCGCCGGCACGGCCACAAGGCGGTCCAGCGTCACCTGCAGCGCCGCCCGGCCCGGGTCAATCAGCTCCAGCCCGCGGTCGCGCAGCGCCCGGGCGATCTCCTTGCGGATGCCGATCTCGTGCGGGCCGGGCCCCTGGAGGTCCTCCGGGGTGGGCACCTGCACCTGGAACGCGACGTTGCCCGGCAGCAGCGACCGCTCGACCCGCTGAATGGCCGCATTCGTCCCCCGGCACTGAACCCGCACGAACAGACTCTGCGGCTTGTCCTCCGACGCCCCGACGATCCGGGGAATCACGTCCGGCGGAGCGTTGACCGAAACCTCCACCCGCAGCTCCGCCACCGCGTGGCCGAGGCGGTCCGCGTACACCCAGATCAGCACGGTCAGAGCCGCGCTGGCAGCGATCAGCTGAAGCTGCGTTCTCATGTCGTCTTCGCCCCCGCCCGCCCTTCCGGGGAGACGCCGTCCGATCCCGCCGCGCCGGCCGGCTCGAGCCCGCCGCCTTTGCCGGTCGACCCCACCGCCGCGGCCGCTTTCAGGCCCAGGGGCCTGGCGGGTTCACCCTCCGGCTCTTCTTCCTTCGACTCGGCCGGATCCGGGCCCGACGGCGGTATCCGCAGCAGGTAGTTCCGCAGCACCCCGGCCAGCCGGTCCGGCGGGATGTGCCGCTCCAGCCGGCCGCCTTCGGCGATGGAAACGGCCCCGGTCTCCTCGCTGACCACCACCACCACCGCGTCGGAATCCAGGCTCAGTCCCAGGGCCGCACGGTGCCGGCTGCCCAGCGTGCGGTCCAGCACGTGCTCGTCGGCCAGCGGAAACGGGCAGCCCGCGGCCGCCACCCGGCCTCGCTGGATGATCACCCCGAGGTCGTGCAGCGCGGTCCCCGGCCAGAACAATGTCATCAGCAGCTCCGACGAAAGCCGGGCGTCCAGTTTCACGCCCTGGTCGGTCAGACCCGACAGCCCGATGTCCCGCTCGATCGCGATCAGCGCCCCGATCTTGGTCTTGGCCAGTTCGGCGCAGGCCGCCGCCACCGGCCGGACCAGCCGGTCGACATCCGACCGCCGCGTGCGCCGCCAGCGGGTCTCGCCCAGCCGCATCAGTCCACGGCGCAGCTCCGGCTGAAAAACCACCAGCGTGGTCAGCAGGATCATCCAGATAAACGGCTGCATCAGCACCGCGATGCGTTCCAGCGACAGCCTCTCGGCCGCGACCCGCAGGACCAGCAGGCTCGCCACCAGCAGGCTTACCAGACCCTGGAGCAGCCGCGCCCCCCGCGTGCCGTGCAGAAAACGCAGCACGGTGTAGACCACCGCGCCGATCATCACCATCTCCAGCAGCACCTTGCCCGGCGGATAGGCCTCCGGGTGCGTCAGGCTGCGAAGATAGTCGAGCAGTTGCTCCATGAGCGGTTCCGTGGTCGGAGGGCGCGGGCCCCGCCCCACCGGAGGCGCATAAGGCCCCGGACGCGCCGCGACGCCGGAGCCGGGCTCCCGCGCGGCGGGCCGGAGCCCTTCATCATACGCCATGGCCCCGCCCCGGCCAAAGCCCCGCGCGGCCGTCCGCCCGGCTTCGCCGCCCGGGGCCGACCGAGACCCGTCGCGCCGGGCGATCCTTGTGGTCCGGCCGCGCGCCGTTATGATCGCCGGCTCTCATGCAGGGAACATGACTGCCGGCCTGGACCCGAGGGACCCGAACATGCCCGACCCGCACCGTGCCCCGGACGCCTCCGCCGCACAGGGCAGCCGCCTCTACCTCTACCTCGTTTCCGCCGTGGCTGCGGTCGGCGGGCTGCTGTTCGGCTACGATACCGCGGTCATCTCCGGAGCCGGCACCTACGTCAAGGACCACTTCCGCCTCGACGCGGCCGCGGAGGGCTTCATGGTCAGCAGCCTGCTCGTCGGCTGCATGATCGGCGCCGGGGCCGCCGGCACGATCAGCGACCGCCTGGGCCGCAAGCGGGTGCTCCTGGCCGCCGCCGTGCTCTACGTCGTCTCGGCGGTGCTGGCCGGCCTGCCGCGCACGCTGACAGAACTGGTCCTGGCCCGCTTCGTCGGCGGCCTGGCCGTCGGCGTGTCCTCGATGGTTTCCCCCACATACATCGCCGAGATCGCTCCGGCCCGGATCCGCGGCGCGCTGGTCACCCTCAACCAGATGGCCATCGTCACCGGCATCCTGCTGGCCTACCTGGCCTGCGGACTGCTCGTGGAGGCCGGACGGGACAACTGGCGGTGGATGTTCGCCTCGGCGGCCGTGCCCGCCTTCGGGCTCTTCATCGCCCTGACTTACGTACCGGAGAGCCCCCGCTGGCTGGCCAAACAGGGCCTTTGGCAGCCCGCGTTCGAGGTGCTGGCCCGCGTCGGCGGTGCCGCCCACGCCGAGACCGAACTGGCCGAGATCCGCGACTCGCTGACCCGGGAGGCCGGAAGCCTGCGGGATCTGTTCGGCCCCGGGCTCCGCCTGGCGCTGCTGATCGCGGTGGTCCTGGCGGTGCTCGGCCAGATCAGCGGGATCAACGCCGTGATCTACTACGGCCCGCGCATCTTCCAGCAGGCCGGCTTCGTCCAGAAGGCCGACTCGGTCTGGGCCACCGTGCCCATCGGCGTCACCAACATGATCGTGACCGTGATCTCGCTGGCGGTCATCGACCGCATCGGCCGCAGGCCGCTGCTGGCGGTCGGCACCGCCGGCATGGCCGCCTCCATGGTCCTGGCGGGCCTGCGGATGGGCTCCGACGCGCTCCACCCGGCGGCCAAGGTGGCGATCATCCTGCTGTACGTCGCCAGCTTCGGCCTGGGCGTCGGGGGCGTCGTGTGGGTGGTGATCTCCGAGATCTTCCCCAACAGGGTCCGCGGCCGGGGCGTGGCCATCGCGACCGTCGCGGTGTGGGGCGCATGCCTGGCCGTCGCCCAGACCTTCCCGGTGCTGCAGGAACTCCTCGGCGAGCGCGTGTTCTTCATCTACGCTGTGCTGGCCGGGCTGATGTGCGCGTTCGTGCTGGCCTTCGTGCCCGAAACCAGGGGCCGCAGCCTCGAGCAGATCGAGCGGGCCTGGTCGCGTTGACCCGGTCGGCCGGACCGGCAAAGCTCAATCGATCACCACCGCGCCGTGGATCTCCAGCCCGTCGAGGGTCGCGACCAGCTCTCCGTCGGCCCAGGTCCACTCCAGCTTGCGACCCTCCGGCATCCACGTGACCGCCGCCGGCCTGTCGGGCAATCGCATCCGCAGTGTCAGCCGACCGGTCGGGGCCACGTGATCGATGACCGTATGGGTGTTGCTGGACAGCGGGGCGTTGTTGCGATTCAGCAGGTGCATGCACAGCCGGCCGTCGGCCGCGCGACGCAGGGCCAGGTCCACCGTCGGCGGGCCGTCGAGCTTCACCATGGGTTCGGGGAACACCTCGTGCATCACCTGCCCGATGAACGCCCGGAGCCCGGGATGGTGGCCGCCGGCGAAGTAGCCGGCCACCGGTCCGTAGACCGCCGCGACCTGTCCCCGACCGCACGGGTTGACGGTCGCCGCGGGCAGCCCGGGGCCGCCGGGTCCGCGGTCCGGACGGCGTTCGGCCAGCACCCGCGCGGTCGTCGGCGTCCCCGCCTGCCAGTCCCCCGGCGCGTTGACGATCCCACCGGCGGCGGCC
>CAZSYS010000320.1:0-5252 GCA_964611365.1 uncultured Planctomycetales bacterium | reverse complement strand
GGGAAAGCCAGGTAGGCCCCGGAACACCGCTGGGCGGTCATCACTCCTTCCACCAGTTCGATGCCCGCGCCGGCGCCGGGGGCCTTGCGGAGCTTCAGCGACAGGTCGACCGGTCCCCGGCCGTCAAAGTCCTCGACAAACTCGCGGAGCTTCGACCATCGCTTCACAAACCGCCGTTCGGCCGGATCCCTGTCCGGGTCGAAGCGCGGCAGAGGCACGCTCTCGGCCCGGACCTCCAGCTCGAAGGCGATCGCCTCCAGGCTGGGCAACCCGCTTTCGGGCATCGTGAGCCGCCCTTGCAGCCGGACGGGGCTGTCGCGAAACCGGCCCTGCAGCTCGACGCCCGCCTCCCGGCCGTCGAACCGGATCGTGCCGGAGACGCCCGAGAAGCGGATATAGCGCTGTCCTTCCGGCAGCGTCCGCTCGCGGATGTCCAGCGGCACCGAGAGCCCCGCGTCGCGCAGCTTCAGCTCCGCCTCGCCGCCCCGCCGCGGATCAAACTGGAACGTGTCGGCCCGCACGTAGCCCCGGAGGTTGAGCATGTCCAGCCAGCGGCGCAGCTCCACCGGAGCGGCAAACAGCAGTTCCTCGAGGGAAAGCGACGGCAGCGAACCGGCAACCGCCAGCGTCGACATGTCGATGGTCAGCCGGCTGCTTTCGCCGGAGGCCTGCCCGCCCTCGCCGGTCAGCAGCTTGGTCACCGAGAGGTCATAGACGCCCGGGCGGTCCTCCAGCGGGCGGGCGTCGGCATAGAAAACCTGCGGGAATCCCCCCGTCCGCCCGCGCTCGTCGATCCGGTACTGCCGCACCTGCACGTGACGCAGCCGGATCTCCGGCAGCCGCATGACCCCGCCGGAGGCCCCCGCCGGCCGCGTCCTGCGACCGGAGAGCATCACCTCCCAGTTGCCCAGACCGTCGGAGGACCGCTGGGCCAGCGTCAGCTGCGGGTGGACCGCCACGATCTCCGGAACCACCAGGTCGCCGGTCACCAGACTCAGCGGCCGGAGGCGCAGAAACAGCGTCGCCGACTCAAAGACCGTCCGGCCTTCCGGCGTCTCGTCCGAGGGGTCGAATCCCGACCCGGCGGGCACCAGCAGCCTCACCCCCACCAGGTGCAGCCCACTGAACAGGTCCAGGCGGACGCGCTCCACCCGGGCCTCCCCGCCGGCGAACTCCTCGAGCCACCGCTGGGCGTACTTGCGCAGCCGGTCCTCATCGGTCACGTGATACCAGGCCAGGATCGTCAGGCCGACCAGCAGGACGAAAGCCACGCCGGCCGCGCGGCGCCAGCGCCCCACCGGCCTGCGGCTGTGCCGCGCCGAATGCCGTCCGCCCGCGCCGGGACTCACGAACCCGTCCCTCCAGGCCGCGCCGGCCCGGCGGTCTCGTGCGCGGGCCGACCCGGGGGGCTAACCATGCACGAGGCGCCCAGGGCCACCAGCATGGGCATCACCGGCACCCGGTAGCGCACGCTGCCCACGAAGACCATGTGCAGCAGGGTCACGACAACCACCGGGGCCGCAAGCGAAACCCATGCGCCGACGGCCCCGCGACGCCGGATCACGCCGACCGCCGCCGCCGAAAGCACCAGCACCGTCCAGCCGGCGGCCGCCATGCCGGCCGTCCCCCCGCGGTGGGTTTCCACATTCGGCCGCAGGCTCCAGGTCCGCAGAAACTTCGCGCCGGCCAGCCGGACCGCCCGGCCGGGATCCTCCTTCACGGCCTCCGCGGCGCGACGGCGGAAGAACCCGTCCCAGGCCCGCTCGCTGAGCCCCTGCACCTCGGGCATCCGCTTGGTGTGCGCCAGGTCGCTGCTGCCGTCCGCCCCGGGGCGGAAGCCGTCGTACAGCGAGATGCCCCCGCGGGTGGTCAACCACACCGGCTGCCCGACGACCTGCTGGTTGCGCAGCGCCCAGGGCAGCAGGCCGGCCGCCACGACCGCGGTCAGGGCCGCCGCGCCGCCGGAGCCACGGCGCAAACCGTGCCTTAATATCAGCACCCAGGCCCCGACGGCCGCGAGAAAGAGCCCCGACGGCCGCAGCATCACGCAGGCCAGCAGCAGCAAACCGGCCACCAGGCCGTCGCGTATGGGCCTTGCGCCGGATCCGGTCGAAGGGCCCGACAGCACCGCCCAGGCCGCCACCAGGGCCGACGCGAAGACCGCCTCGGTCAGGAAGAGCCCCGAGAAGTACACCAGGAAGGGGTCCAGCGCCGCGGCCATGCCTGCCGCCGCGGCCGCCGGCGCGGAGCGGCGGCTTTCGCCGGCATCGGCCGCCGGACGGTCCGACCAGGCCAGGAAGCGCACCGCCAGCACCGCCGTGGCCGGGGCCAGGCCCGCCGCCAGGACGGCCTGCACCAGTCCGGCCCACAGGGCGGCACGTTCAAGAGGCACGAAAAGGCTCAGAAAAGCCGGATAGGCGGGCATGTAGGTGGCACGGAAGCCGAACTCGTCCCGCAAACCCTGCCCGCCGGCCAGCGAACGCGCCGAAAGCCAGTAGGCCGCCTCGTCGGGGTACGGCTCCGGAGAGTCCGCTCCGCCGTGACGGAGGAGCACCCAGCCGACGCGAACGGCCAGCGCCAGGCCGAAGGCCATCAGCAGGATCCGCCGCAGCCGCGGATCGCCCGCCGGGCCCGCGATCCCCCCGGCCGCCGGCTCCCGGTCCGCCGCCAAAGAGCTTCTCCTTTCGAACCGCCGCCGGCGACCGCCGCGCAGCACCCCGCAACAGGGCCATTATTCCTGCAACGCGCCGGCCGTTCAAGTTTCAGCGGGCCTGCGGAACACCGGCACCGACGGCAGCGTCCCAGGCCGCACCGGCCGGCACGGCGGCCGGGGCCGAAGCCGGCATCGAGGCGGCAACAGGGGCGGATGTCGGCGCGGGATCGGCGAAAAGCTTCTCCAGCAGCGCCGCCAGCCGCACCCCGGCCTGGGCCATGCGGCGGTAGCAGATGTCCAGCCCCCGTTCGCGGTATTCCGAGCCTGCCGGCTCGTCGGGCGTAATCCGGTAGGCCCAGTCGCGGGCCAGCAGGAACGACTCGGTCGCCCAGGCGGCGGGGTCCAGGCACCCGGCCCAGGTTTCGGACGCCTCGGGGGTGATCAGCTGCTCGATCCGCCGGACGTGTTCGCTGATCCCCAGGCCGGCGTATTCGATGAGCCCAGTGTCCCAGAGGGCATGCAAATCGATCTGCCGTCCCTCGAACCGGACCCTGATGTCATTGCCGCCGCGATCGGACCTGCGCCCCACGTGGAGCGGCTGGTGGACGTCCATCACGAAATGCACCAGGAACTGCAGCGCCTCGCGGCGCCGGGGGCGGTCGGCGGCCGGATCGCGCAGCTCGGCCTGGAAGCGCAGGATCGCCGAGACCACGCAGCCTTCCGGCGGGCAGTCGCGGGCCATGTCGAAGCCCGTCGCCTCCGGCGGGACGTTGACGTAGTGCAGGGGCGCCGACCACTGATACTGCGGCAGACGGCGCACTTCGTCGGCCCAGAGGCTCACGTTCTCGATGGACCGGCCGTCCAGCAGCGATTCGACTGCCCGGCGCGTTTCCGGGCTGAGCCGCGCCGTCGCCAGCCGCGAGATGATGCGGTGGCCGGCCTCTCCCCAGCCCAGCGCGGCCGTCGGAACCAGTGCATTCAGGCAAACGACCAGCAGGCAGGCGGTCGTGCGCCGGGCGCCGTACCGGCCAGGCGCGGTGTTCGAGAACGGATTCATGAACGCGGTTAACCCGTACACGGCTCTGGTCTCCCCCCGGGATGCCGGCCCGACACACCTGGCGGAGCACGTCCAGGTCACTGTGAACCGGTCTTCCCCCCGGGCGCGGGCCCCACATACCGGGGCGGCGCGGCGGAATCCTGCCGTCGATACCCGCCTGCCGGTCCATCCGCCGGCCCGCGCCCGCCGCGGAAGCGTATGCCTCCGCCATGGACCCGCGTGCTCAGGATTGTATCACGCCCGGAGCCGGTTAGAATCCGCCGCGGGCGGCGGGGGGGCGGCGGCCGTCGCGGATCGGCGGCGCCGGGCGGGAAAAACGTGCCACCGTTGGAAACAGGAGTGCCGGCCATGCGTCACGTTGCGTTCTGCGGCCCGCTGGTGGCGGTATTCGGTGCGGCCGGCTGCGTGGAAAAGGCCGTATCCCCCGCGGCCATGAAGGCTGTGCCCTCCGCCGTTGTCCGGGAGGTCGAGCCGATGGGCGTGCCGGGAGTGGTCCGTCAGGAGGACGCCGATCACCTCTCGGAAGGGGACGTGGACTGCAACAGCCCGGCGCACTGGGACCACGGGCGGCTGTACGTGTTCTTCTCCGCGGGCCATCCCTGGCGCAGCGAAGGCCCGGACATCTTCCACCTCAGCCGTCCGTCCGTCCGCGTCGCCATCGACAATCACCAGGCCTGGCGTTCCAACGCGCAGGGCTGCCGCTGGATCGAGGCCACGCACAAGGCGGCCGACGGAAAGCTGTATGCGTGGTACCACAACGAGCCCGACTGCATCTGCTGCCGCCAGGGCATCACCGCCCCGCGTATCGGCCAGATGGTCTCCACCGACAACGGCCTGAACTGGACCGACCAGGGGCTGATCCTCGAAGCCCCGCCGGACTCCTGTGATTGCGCGTCGGTCAACACCTACTTCGCCGGCGGCAACGGCGACTTCTGCGTAATCCCGGACCGCCAGGGCCGCTACCTGTATTTCCTGATGGGCACCTACCACCGCGACATCGAGGAACAGGGCGTCTCGATCGCCCGCATGCGCGTTGCCGATCTGGCCGATCCTCGCGGCAAGGTCTTCAAATGGCACAGGCAGGCCTGGAGCGAACCGGGGCTGCGCGGACGGGTGACGCCGATCCTGCGGGCATCGGCGAGCTGGCACTGCGAAAACCCCGACGTCTTCTGGGGACCGTCGGTGCACTGGAACACGCACCTGAAATGCTACGTGATGCTGCTGAACCGGGCCATCGACAAGAGCTGGGCCCAGGAAGGCATCTACATCAGCTACAACCCCGACATCGCCGATCCGCAGGGCTGGACACCGCCGGTCAAGATCCTCGACAGCGAGCCACTGCCGCGCTCGAAGTGGTATCCTCAGGTCTTCGGGCTGGACGCCGCCGCGCGGGAAACCGACAGGCTGGCCGGCCGAAGGGCGAGGCTTTTCGTCGCCGGCGAAAGCCGCTGGGAAATCGAGTTTCTCCGGCCGGGCGAAACGCCGCCGGCGCGGTGACCCGCGGCCGCGGCGGACGGCCTCCGGCGCCGCCGCGGTCAGGCG
>CAZSYS010000319.1:0-5266 GCA_964611365.1 uncultured Planctomycetales bacterium | reverse complement strand
GGCCGCAGGCCCGACCGGTCCGGCCGAGGTCGGCACGGCCGTGCACGCAGCCGTCCGCGGCCCCGGCCCGCCCGGCGGTCGCGGACCCGACCGCAGGCCTGAAACCGGCTTGTCCCTCGCGGCCAACTGGGATACATTGCCGGGGCGCCCATCGGGCTGCGGGCCAGACGTTCCGGCCACTCTCGAGCCGGGCCCCGGCGCGGGGCGAACACCTGTCCGAGGCGGATTCCGCAATGGAGGTGAACCGGTTATGGCCAACCCGAGCACGGTCGTGAGCAAGAACATCGATTCGGTTCTCAGCACCGCCCTGGATGCCGGCGAAGGCGTCCTGCGCCTGGTGCCCAACTGGGTGCCGCGCAGCTTTCTGCACCCGGGCAAGCGGCTCAAACTTCACCCCGACGACTACTACGCCCTGGGCGGACACCGCGGCGGCATCGACGAGCGGTGGTTCGCCAGCACCACCGAGGCGATGAATGACAACCGAGCCCCCGACGAGGGGCTGAGTTACGTGCGTTTCGAGGGCAAGCGCTTCCTGCTGCGCGACGCGGTGGCTGCCGCCGGGGCCCGCCTGGTCGGAAAGGCGATCTACGATCGCTACAAGCGCTGGCCGGTCTACTCCAAGTTCTTCGACAACATGGGGCCGATTCCCCACCACATGCACCAGGACCACGAGCACGCCGCCCTGACCGGCCAGGAGGGCAAGCCCGAGTCCTACTACTTCCCGCCCCAGCTCAATAACGTGGACAACAACTTCGCCTACACCTTCATGGGCCTGAATCCCGGAACGACCAAGGCCCGGCTGCGCCGCTGCCTGGAGGACTGGAGCAAGGGCGACAACGGCATCCTGTACCTCTCCCGGGCCTATCGCCTGCAGCGCGGAAGCGGCTGGAGCATCCCCGCCGGCGTGCTTCACGCCCCCGGCTCGCTGCTGACCTACGAACCCCAGTGGGGCAGCGACGTGTTCGGCATGTTCCAGTCGATCGTCGAGGGACGCGTGGTGCCCTGGGACCTGCTGGTCAAGGACGTGCCGCCGGACCGCAAAAACGACCTGGACTACATCATCGACCAGCTCGACTGGGAAAAGAACACCGATCCGTTGTTCTATGAACACAACTTCCGGGCCGCGGTGATCGACCAGGCCGCCAGCGGGCCCGGCTTCACCGACCGCTGGATCAGCTACGGCAACACCAGCGCCCAGGGCGAGGAACTGTTCAGCGCCAAGGAACTCACCGTCGAGCCCGGAGCCCGCTGCGTGCTCAGGGACGGCGCCGCCAGCGGCTGGATCACCGTGCAGGGCAGCGGACGCATCGGCCGGCTCAAGCTGCAGACCCCGGCCATGATCCGCTACGGCGAGGAACCCGACGACGAGGTCTTCATCACCCACGAGGCCGCCGTGGCCGGCGTGGAGGTCGAAAACACCGGCGCCGAGCCGCTGGTCGGCCTGCGGTACTTCGGACCGGGCATGAAGTCGAATCTCAAACCCCCGGCATGAACCCCGCCGGTTCCTCAAAGCGGGCATGCGGACCGGGCGACGGCTCTTCGCCCAACCCGGCGGCGCGCCCCAATGCCTGAGACCAGGAGCAGACCATGAACATCGCCCCCCATATCCTGCCCCGCCTCCACAACGCCGCCTGGCCCGGCGTGGTCGGCAAGGGACCCGGCGCCGAGGAGCCGGCCATCGATCTGGACACCATGCTCGACCTCACCGCCGCCGCCCGGGCCGACGGAGCGCGGTTCGAGGGCGTCGATCTGTTCCTGTACGCGCCGCACGTCGACATCGACGCCTCCGACGATGAACTGGCCCGCATCGCCGACGGCGTCCGGCGCCGCGGACTGGTCATCGGATCCGTGGTCGCGCCGGTCTGGCCGCCCACCGGCGGCGGTTCGGCCATCGGCGACGCCGCCCAGCGGCGGCAGTTCTGCGTGCAGGTCCGCAAGGCCTGCCGCATCGCCCGTTTCTGGCGCGAACGCGGGGCCCGCCCGTACGGCATCGTCCGTATCGACTCGGCCTGCTCGCCCGGGGACTGGTACGCCGACCCCGCCGGCAACACCCGCCGGATCATCGAAACGTTCACCGAGGCCTGCCGGGTGGCCGAGGACCACGGCGAACGCCTGGCCGCCGAGGGCGAGATCTGCTGGGGCGGCATGCACAGCTGCAGGACCATGCTGGCGGTGCTGGAAGGCGTCAACCGCCCCGGAACCCTCGGCTTCCAGGCGGATATGGCCCACACGCTGCATTACCTGCTGGGCACCAACGCCCCCGAGGACCGCATCCTGCCGGCGGACTTCGACTGGAGCGACACCGCCGCCTTCACCGAAGCCTATCGCCGCCTGACCGCCGCCCTGCGGCCCTGGACCATCGATTTCCACGTCGCCCAGAACGACGCGACCGTCAAGGGTTCCGGCTCCCACGACAAGACCGGCCGCCACTGCCTCCCGGATGATCCCCACGGCAGGCTCGACATCGTCCGCGAGGCCGGCTGCTGGCTCCGCGATGAAGACGGCCGGCCGACGACGGTCCTGAACCACATCTGCTGGGACGGATGCATGTTCCCCAACGCGGTGATGATGAAGCCGCAGACCTGGAACGGCATCCTGGCCGCCATGGCCTCCGTCCGCGCGGCCCACGGATGGAACGCGAAGACGCAGCCCGAACTTCACGGCAGCCGGCGATGAGGCCCAACCGCGTATATCCCGATACGCCGGTCTTTGGCGGAGTCTTCGACGACGAGTTCCGCGAGATCAGCAAGCTGTTCTTTCGCGAAGTCCGCACCGGCAGGCATGTCCTCTGGTTGTCGGGAGTCACGGCCCGTGAGCTGCGTCCGCCTCGATCGAAGTCCGGGAGTTCGTCGCCGGCCTGCCCGAGGAGTGCCTGCGGCAACTGCCCTTCACTGAGGAAATGGCGGCCCTGCGAGACGCGTACCCTGCAGCCGGAGTTGTCAGCCGGCGATGGAGCGATGATGCGGCCCATGTGGCGGCGGCCACCGTGGCCCGGGCCGATCTGGTCGTATCCTGGAACTTCAGGCACATCGTCAAGTGGGACAGGATCAGGGCGTTCGACTCGGTCAATCTTTCGTTGGGCCGCCCCCTCATGACGATCCTCAGCCCTCGGGAGGTTGTGGCACAATGCGCAGCAAGCTCAAGACCTTTGACTGCCTGGAGATGAAACGCCAGGCCCAGCGGGAGGTCTATGAGGAAACCCGCGGACTCTCGCACCAGCAGGAAGTCGAGTACTTCGGCCGGGCCGGCGAGCAGTTCCGCTGGGAACTGCGCTCTTTGCGGAGGCGCCTGAAGCGACAACACCGGGCAACAGGCCGGAAAACCTCCGGAAAGAAGTGAAAAGGCGTAACCCGCCCCACCCGTTCCGGATGGCCTCTTGTGGGCGACATGCGCGACGGCCCGGACTCTGAGACGCGGCGGCCCGGGTCCCGCGCCCAGAGCCCTGCAACGCCGGCTCCGACGGTCGCCGGGAGAAACCCATGCTGACCGATGTCGACCGCACCTGGCTCGAGAGGCGCCGCCGGCTGACCCGCGCCTGGACCCCCGTGGGCGTCCTGCTGGTCCTCCTGCTGCTCGGGGCGGCCGCGCTGGCCGCGAGAACCGCTCCGCTGCTGTTCAACCCCCTGGCCGTCACCGCCCGCCTCCGCGACGGCCGGATGGATCCGCGCACCCTGGAACTCATGGCCGCCATGCTGCCGGTCGTCATGCTGATGTGCCTGGCGATCACCCTGGCGGCGCTGGTCCTGGCGTTCGCGGCCTTCCGCAATGAGCGTCGCTACCTGAAGATCCTCGCCGCCCTGCTGCAGGGCTCGCGACAGCCCCCCGGACCGGGGGCATGAGTCCTGCCGCCCGCAGGCGCGACCGCCGCCGGCACGCTTGACCGCCCGCGAGCCGCCCGGCTAGCATGCGCAGCCCGCGGGCGGACGCCGGATCGCTCCCCCGCAGGTCGTTCACCCTCGTCGGAAAAGGAGCCCGCCAGCCATGTCCAGTACCCTGAATGTCGGCCTGATCGGCTGCGGATTCATGGGACGCACGCACTCCAACGCCTACCGCAAGGTCTGGAACTTCTTCCAGCCCGGGCGCCGGCCGGTGCTCAAGGCCATCTGCGACAACAACGCGGCCAAGGCCGGCGCCTTCGCCGAGACCTGGGGCTACGAGTCGGTCGAGACCGACTGGCGCCGCCTGCTGGAGCGCAAGGACATCGACCTGGTCGATATCTGCGTCCCCAACAACCTCCACCGGGAGATCGCCGTCGCCGCCGCGCAGGCCGGCAAGATGATCCTCTGCGAGAAACCCCTGGCGATGAACGCCGCCGAAGGCCGCCAGATGGTCGAGGCCGTCGAGAAGGCCGGCGTGCCCAACATGGTCTCATTCAACTACCGCCGCGTGCCGGCGGTCACCCTGGCCCGCAAGCTCATCGACGACGGCCGCCTGGGGCGGATCTTCCACTACCGGGCGGTCTTCTTGCAGGACTGGACCATCTCCGCCGATCTGCCCCAGGGCGGGGATGCCCTCTGGCGCCTGGACGTCAAGGCCGCCGGGTCCGGCGTGACCGGCGACCTGCTGGCTCACTGCATCGACACCGCGCTGTGGCTCAACGGCCCGATCCGCAGCGTCTCGGCCATGACCGAGACCTTCATCCGGCAGCGCAGGCATAACCTCACCGGCAAGGTCGAGGAGGTCGGCATCGACGACGCCTGCGCCTTTCTGGCCCGCTTCGCCAACGGATCGCTCGCGGTCTTCGAGTCCACCCGCTACGCCCGCGGCCACAAGGCCCTCTACACCTTCGAGATCAACGGCGAAAAGGCCTCCATCGCCTGGGACCTCCACGACCTCCACCGCCTCAGCTGGTTCGATCACCGCGACGAATCCATTGTGCGCGGCTGGCGCAGCATCCATGTGACCGACGGGGACATGCCCTACATGAAGCACTGGTGGGTGCCGGGGCTGCAGATCGGCTACGAACACACGTTCGTGCACCAGGTGGCCGACTTCCTGGAAGGGCTCGAAACCGGCCGGCCGGCGGCGCCCACCTTCCGCGAGGCCCTGGAAACCCAGAAGGTCTGCGACGCGGTGCTGGACAGCGCCCGCTCCGGACGATGGGTCGAGATCGCCTGAGTCGCGAGGATGAGCCGCCGGCCGGGGGGCGCGACATGCCCGAAGACTTCGACGTCCTCATCCGCGGCGGCAGCGTCTGCGACGGCGGCGGCGGTCCGGCCCTGGCCGCAGCCGACAGCTCCGCCTGGGCGAGCCTGCCCAACCCCTT
>CAZSYS010000318.1:0-5303 GCA_964611365.1 uncultured Planctomycetales bacterium | reverse complement strand
GGCGAGGATCAGCTGCCGGCGCAGCTGGGCGGCGATCGGAGCGCGCTGCGGCGCGGCGCGGCTCATAGCGGCCGCTCCGCGGCGGGGTATCGCCGGGCGAGGGCGGCAAGCTCCTCGAAGCGCGCGGTCAGGGCCGCGGGCCGCAGAAGCATCGTCGCGTCGTGCCAGAACCGCCGGGCCTCGTCCTCCCGGCCGGCACGGTCGAAAGCCGCGGCCAGCAGCGCGTAGCCGTAGCCGGCCCGCGTGCCCAGGTGGCGGCGGAACAGCGCCCGGCGCCGCGGGGCCCGGTCCAGGGCCTCGCCGCTGTGCCCCAGGGTCAGTTCGCGGAGCAGGACGAGCATCTCCACGCCGGCGCGCAGCGCCTCGGGCAGGTCGCTGCGGTCCAGGCGGTCGATCATGTTCACCGCGTCCGTGATCTGCCCCTGCCGCAGGAGGATCGGCGCCAGGGCGACGCGGGCCGCGTGGAGCTGCAGCGGCTCGCCGCAGCGCTGCTCGAGCACGACCTCGTACAGACGGGCGGCGATCTCCGGCCGCCGACCGGCCTCGGCCACCGCCGCCAGGGCCAGCAGGGCCTCGGTGCGGACGGCCGGCGGACCGACCGGCGCGTTCAGGGCCCTGCGGAGCTCGGCCTCGCCGGCGGGCCAGTCCTCGAGCTGGACGGCCTCGAACGCGCGGCGCAGCCGCCCGGCCAGGCGCCGCTGACGGGCCAGCCGGATCAGCACCACCGCGGCCATGCAGGCCAGGACCAGATGGGGCACGAGCCAACGGTATTCCGGGGCGACCGGCACCAGCGCCGGGTCGGCCAGCAGAGCCCCCAGCAGCATCGACAGCCCCAGCAGGGCGACGGTCGCCCCCCGCCAGGGCCCGGAGGCCGGCTGAGAACTCCGCAACAGCTGTTCGACCTCGGCAAGCGTCATCATCACGTCCGTCCGGGCCCGAGACCGGCTCACGGGCGGTGCCATTCGCTGCACGCCGGGCACAGCGGCAGGCCGTCGAACCGCCTTTCCAGGTGCGAGCGGCGCAGGGCGGTCATGGCCGGGCCGGACCAGATCGCCGCCAGCGAATCCTGGCGGATCGAACCGATCGCGTGCTCGCCGGTGAAGTCCTGGTCGCAGGCCGTGACCCGCCCGTCGGCCAGCACCATCAGCCGGTCGAAGACCCTGGCGCAGGGCTGCCGCGTCGGCGGGCTCATGTCCATGACCGCCAGGTCCGGCCACCGTCCCCCGTAACGCGAGGGGCCGACGATCACCGCCGAACCGCAGCGGTTCACCCAGCGGTCGTAGAAGGCCTCCATCTCATCCAGCGTGGCATGCGTCTTGATCATTTCCGGCACGACCAGCGGCACCGGACGCTGAAGCCCGGCCTGAACGGCAAAGAAGTCCTCCAGACGGGCCGTCACCTGCTCGAAGCCGTCCACGCCGTGCAGTCGACGATAGGTCTCCGGGAAGTTGGCGTCCAGCAGCACGTTGAGCACGTCCACCGCGTGCTCGTGCAGCACGGCGCTGGCCTGCCGGTCCAGATCCAGCCCCGGCGTCCGCACCGCCAGGGCGAAGATGTCCGCCGCCCGGCAGGCCCGCAGCAGCTCCGGCCACTCGGGATGCCGCAGCGGGTCGCCGAATCCGCCCAGCACCACGCGGACATCGCCGCGCGAGGCCAGTTCCTCGATCAGCCGCCCGAACATCGCCGGCGGCATCGGTCCGCGCTTCCCCACCGCCCGGCCGCGCGGACGGAGGGTCGATTCCGCCAGCGGGTCTTCCGTGGTCAGCTCGATCTCGACCTCGGCCGGCAGAACGCCGGTGGGCGTATAGCGCCGGGCCCGCAGAAACTCCGCGATTCCGGCGGCATCCGGCTCAACGGCCCCGGCGCTCTCCAGAATCGCCTCCAGGCGCCGGAACCCCGTGTCGGTGTCGGCCAGGCACCGGCCCCAGGCATGGGCGATGCGTGCGTCGCAGGCGAAGTGGCAGGGCTGCATCATCATGTCCTTCTGCGGCCCGGCGGGGCGGTAGGCCAGCGTGCGGCACAGCGGCTGCACCTGCCGGGCCATGTCGGCCACCAGCCCGGAGGCGTACACCGCCGGCGCCAGGCCCGGCGGAGCCTGGGTGAAGGCCAGGCGCGCGTCCTCGGCGATGCCGGCATAGTGATCGACCACGGCCGCGGTGAGCCCGGGGTCCAGCAGCGCCGCGGCCGGGTGGATGTCCGCGACCGCGTCGGCCTGCTCGCGACGGGCCAGGGCCTCCAGGACCCAGGGATGGCAGGACTCGTCGAAGACCGTCGCCCCCAGCAGCCCGCCGCGCCAGCCGTCCAGTGCCCACTTGCGGGCCGCGGCCATGTACCCCCGCCAGGGCACCCGCCCGGCCGCATGGGTCTCCACGGCCACCTCCAGCCCCTCGGCGGCCCGGCGGGCCTGGGCCTCCTGCGACGGATCCACCAGCAGGTGCACGCCGGCGAACCGGCCGCAGGCCAGCACGCGCCGCAGGGTGCGCCGGACCACCGGTTCGCCGCGCAGATCGTCCCCCAGGCGCGAACGGGCAGCCACGTTGCCCGTCTGGAAGTCCGCGACGACGGCGGCCAGGACCTTCATGGCCGGCTGCTCTCCGTTTTTTCCATGGCCGCGGTCAGGCGGTCGCGCCCCTCGGCAAGCATCTCGCCCAGCACGCCGGCGCCCTCGAGCATGGCATCGACAAAGCGGATGTCGCGGTCCAGCTGCCGGCGGGCCCGGTCCTTGCTGTCCACGTCGGCCAGGGCGAGCCGGCGATCGGCGGAGAAGCGCTGCAGCTCGGCCTGCTGGGCCACCGAGCTGACCAGCCGGTACATGTCCGCCCGGGCCCGCACGTCGCGGCGGAGCCGGTCGACCTCGGCCAGCCGGCGGTTGAAGCGGCGGGGCTCGTCGATCAGCCCCTGCAGCTCGCGCAGCACCTCGAGCATCCGGCGGCAGATGTCGGCCACTTCCTGAAGGCTGTCGATCCGCCGGTCCAGGGCGTCACGCGCCGGGCCCAGCCGCGACGGGTCCCACCAGCGGGTCTGCCGGAGGTAGGCGAACCGCTCCGGCGGGATGTCGCGGGTCGCGTGACGCTCGATGACCTCGGCCAGGGGCATGACCTGCGTGTGGGCCTTGCGCACGCCGCCCTCGGTCGCGTCGATCACCCGCCCGGGCAGGGCCGCGAAGTCGCCCTCGAACTGCTGGAGGTAGGTGAACAGCTGCTCGTCGGTGTAGATGTCGTGGCCGTGGATGTCCTTGACCTTCATCAGCAGCCGGCGGTGGCGGGCGATCCGCTCCCACTCCTTCATCTCGATGGTGCAGAAGCGGTTCAGATCCGGCCGCCAGATGTCGTGGAACGGCACGCCGGGGACGTAATAGACGTGATTCGAGTAGCCCAGGTCCTGGCCGACGAACACCACCGGGTCGCAGCCCATGTAGACCGCCAGGTAGAACGCCAGATGGGCCACGGTCGCCCCGGCCTTGAGCCCCGGCCGGAAGCCCAGGGCGTCGCCGAGGAGCTGGCGGGCGAAGTCGTTGCCGATCAGCGAGACCGGCCCGCGGTAGGCATCGACCACGTGCCAGGTCACCTTGGGTTCGGCCACCAGGTGGGTGCCGCCGAAGTCGGCCACGTCCTCGAAGAAGCGCCGGGAGATCTCGTGGAAGTCCAGGGAGGTCACGAAGTCCGGCACCAGCCCGCGGTCCAGCAGCGTCTTGAACGTCGTCTGGACGGCGATGATGGGGGCGCGCCCCTTGAGCCGCCCCAGCAGGTCGATGTTCCGCCGCAGCGACGGACCGGCCGAGACCACCACCCCCGGGAAGCCCTTGAAGCGGTCGCGGAGGATGTCGATCGACGGCGCGGCCACGTAGGTCGCCAGGTTGTTGATGATGTTGCGGCAGGTGATGCGCGAGTTGGCCACCAGCGTGACCAGGGCCATGCGGTTGGCGGTCATGTGCTCGGCCAGCATCCGGCGGATGCCGGCGTGAAACGGGCCGTTGAGCCGCTCGGAGGGCGGGTGGGACACGAAGCGCGTGCCGAGCATCATCTGCGTGCCGTAGGGCTCCAGGCGGGTCTGGATGTCGCCCCGGTCCTCGGAGGTCAGGATCACGCAGCGGCGGTCGGCGAAGACCTCGGCCAGGTCCACGGTCTCCATGGCGGCCTTGAGCAGCTGCAGGTCGGGCTCGGCGACCACCAGGATCTCCTCGCCCTTGAGCCGCCGGTACAGAGCCCGGACGTGATAGCCCAGCCCGAAACCGTGGACGACGAAGCACAGATTCGTGCCCACCTCGACGCTTTCGGCAAAGCGGCCCGCCTCGGCCTCGGGGTCCACCCGGCTGTGGACCTGGATGGGACGCCCGGCCCCCGGAGCGCGGACGGCCGCGGTGACCCCGCCGTGCCGACCGGGCTCCAGCAGCACCGAGCCGTCGGGCTCCAGCTCGTCCAGCCGCTGGGCCAGCCGCGGGTCGGCGCGGAACAGGGCGGCCATGTTGCGTGCGTAGCAGGCGTCGCTGCGCAGGTTCCGGTCGGCGGACTGCACGTCTGCCTCGATCATGCCCGCTCCGGCGGCCCTACCCGCCGGCCAGGTCGACTTCCTGCCGCAGGGCGGCCCGGAGCCGGCGGAGGTAGGCGGCCCGCGGAATCTCCCGGGCCCCGAACCGCTGCAGGTGCGGCGTGAGGAATTGTACATCCAGGAGCGTCAGTCCGCGACGCCGCATCCGCTCGACCAGGGCCACCAGGGCGACCTTGGAGGCGTCGGTCCGGCGGTGAAACATCGACTCGCCGAAGAACGCCCCGCGCAGGGCCACGCCGTACAGCCCGCCGGCCAGCTCGCCGTCGCGCCAGGCCTCCAGCGAATGCGCCAGCCCCAGGCGGTGCAGCTCGACGTAGGCCGAGATGATCTCCGACGAGATCCAGGTGCCCTCGGGACGGTCCGCGCAGGCCTCGATGACTTCCCGGAAAGCCGTGTTCATCCGGATCTCGAAGCGACCGGAGCGGTACAGCTGCATGAGCGTGCGGGAGGCGTGAAAACCGTCCAGCGGAATGATCGCCCGCGGATCGGGGCTGAACCAGTGGATCCTGCCCTCCACGTCCATCGGAAACGCCCCGGCCGCGTAGGCGCGCACCAGCAGCTCCGGCGTCAGCGGCGGGCTCTGCTCCTGATGCTTCCGTCCGCCCATCCCCAGCCGTCCTCCGGCCCGACGGCTCTCCCCGGCACAACCCGGAGCGGCCGACCGTTTTCCGGGCGATTCCCGGGCTATTCTATCGCCGCCGCCGCCGCCCGGTCAGCCCGGCGCCCGACCCTGCGACGGTCCGGCAGGCCGGCGC
>CAZSYS010000317.1:0-5312 GCA_964611365.1 uncultured Planctomycetales bacterium | reverse complement strand
GGTCCCGGTCGGGGGTGCCCGTTCGCCGATGGCCCGCGCCGGCGGCACCCCGATCGGGCTGCACCGCCCCCCAGGCGGGTCCTGGCCGGGTTTCGGGCGCCCGGGGTCGGCCTGCAGGCGTATTGCCCTGAGTCCCGGGACGGCCGCCCTGTGATCCGGACACCCATCGGCCCGCAGGACCTGACTTCCCCGCGTCCCGGGGCGGCCGGGCGGATCCTCGCCGGTGAGGTTATAATCCGCGCGATCGACGGACGGGCATTCCTGCGGGCAAGGCCTCCGCGGCACGCTTCGGCTGCGCCGCCGCCTGTAAGCCCGGGCAGTGGAGTCATCACGACCATCGATGAGCGAAACCGCCTTCATTCTTCTGGCCGGCGGGGAGGTTGACCAGGCCGAGCGGGCCATGGAGGCCCTGCGACGGGATGGGCACGCCTGCCGGCTGGTTCAGACGCCGGAGGAGGCCCTGGACAGCATCCGCGCCGTCCGTCCGGACGTGATCGTCGTGGACGGCGGCTTCTGCCCGCCCGACCGGCGGGCGGAGCTGCTCAGGGATTTCGGGGCCCTGGCCCCGGATGCCGAGGTGATCATTGTCGACGGCTCGCCCGACCGGCCCGGCGAGAGCGGAGCCGCTGGAAGAGCCTGGCGGCGCATGCAGGCTCCGGCCTCGACGGATGCCCTCTGCGCCGCGGTGGCCGCCGCCGCCGAGCAGGCCAAGCGCAACCGCAGCAGCCGGGCCCTGGCCGAGCAGGCTCAGCGGTGCATCGACTTCGAGGGCATTCTGACCACCAACCCGGCGATGATCCGCGTCACCCGGCGGATCCAGCGGATCGGCGACAGCAAGCTCACCGTGCTGATCATGGGCGAATCCGGCACCGGCAAGGAGCTGGTCGCCCGGGCGCTGCACCGCCACTCCCCGCGCCGGCAAAGGCCGTACCGGGCGATCAACTGCGCCGGGCTCAACGAAAACCTGCTGGAGAGCGAGCTTTTCGGGCACGTCAAGGGGGCCTTCACCGGGGCGGTGGCCGACCGCAAGGGGCTGTTCGAGGTGGCCGACGGCGGCACGCTGTTTCTCGACGAGGTCGGGGACATGCCGATGCCGATGCAGGCCAAGCTGCTGCGCACGCTGGAGAACGGCGAGATCCAGCCGGTGGGGGCCAGCGAAACCCGCCGCGTGGACGTCCGCATCGTGGCCGCGACCCGGCAGGATGTCCGGGCGATGGTCGAGAAGGGTACCTTCCGCGACGACCTGTACTACCGCCTCAACCAGGTGACGCTGCGGCTGCCGCCGCTGCGCGAGCGGCGCGAGGACATCCCGCTGCTGGTGCAGCATTTCATCGAGCGGGCCTGCGAGCTTCACGGCAAGAAGGTGACCTCGATCGCCCCCGAGGCGGTGCGGCGGCTGACCGCCCAGCCGTGGCCGGGCAACGTCCGCGAGCTGCGCAGCGTCGTCGAGCAGATGGTGGTGCTGGCCGAGGGCGAGTCGCTGGACGTGGAGGACCTCCCCGACAGCATCCGGGCGACCACGGATATCGTTCCGGTGACGCCGTTCAGCACCGCGGGTCTGACCATGGAGCAGCTGGAGAAGCTGCACATCGCCAGCACGCTCAAGCTCACCGGCGGCAACCGCGAGAAGACCGCCAAGATGCTGGGCATCGGCGCCCGGACCCTGTACCGCAAGCTGCGGGAATACGGCCTGCAGTGACCGTTTTCGGCCGACCGCCCCCGCCCCGCGCGACCGGCAGCCGGGCCCGCCGGCCGGAAATCGACGCCTTGGCCGCCCCCCGCCCCGGCGAAAGCGGCTGCCGGAGCGGCTGAAGCCGCCGGCGACCCATGCCCCCCCCCCTCAGCCCCCCTCTCAGCCGGCGGGAAAGGGCCGCGGTTCCCCTCGCCGCTCAGCTGGCCGAGGCTCGGGCGGGGGATGAGCTTTTGTCATCCCTCCCCTCATCTCATGCGGTTGCCTGTCTGGCCGTAACGCGCAGCAGCCGGGCAGGCATCCGGTTTCGAAGCCTCCAGACAATGCTGACGGGCCGGCTGCCCTGATGCGAAACGTAATCCGCCGGCCCCAGATAACAGTACGGCGAGGCCAGGCCGTTGGCCAACCACTTGGATTCGCGGACAAACAGCAGCGGCGTGTAGCCCATGCTTCGGTGGTGGATGTACCGCTGCCCCGTCGGTGAGTCGACGGACGTTGTGCTCTGCGATTGCCAGTGGAACAACCGGTCGCTGATGGCGTAGTCCTCGTACATCGTCGTCGGTGAGTAGGCATCCTCGGTCTTGTGCAGGGTGATGAAGAAGGCATCAACTTTCGCCGCTGACATGTGGAGCACGCCCTCGCGGAGATCGGGGCGACGGTCCAGGGTCCAGTGGCCCAGCCCGGCCAGGATTTCATCCCGCGTATAGGATGCGTGCAGGGCCAAGGGGCCTGCCAGCTGAGGCTCGATCGATTCGACACGGGTGCGTGTGGCTTGCAACCGATATTCGAGCACGGCGACCAGGTCACGGCACGCCGCAGCGTTTTCCCGAAGCCGCTGGGACGCCCGTTCCGCAGACCAGCCGTTGCTGTCTTCCCCGAAGATCGTGACGAAGAGCATGGTCATCCGGCGTTCGGCAAGCGGCTCGGCCGTCGGGTCGACGCCATCGCGCAGCCATCCCAACAGAAACCGGATCTGACACGCGTCGTCGATATGGGCCAGCCGACGGATGCCGTTGGCCAGCAGCTGTTCCTCCCTGTCTTGAGGTGCTTCGACGAGCTCGGCCTCCGCCAGAAGCCTCGACCAGAGCCCGCGCTGGAGCAGCTCATCCAGGTCCGTATTCAGGTACTCCAAAGCTTCCCGAAGGGTGGGCGGCCGGCCCAGATGTCGGCCTAACTCCTTCAACTCGCTGACCATCTGCGGGCGGCGCAGTTGCAGGGATTGACGGATGTTCTCCAGGACGCGCCGCTGCGCCACGCGCTCCAGCCGGATCGAGCAGCCGGCCGGAAGATGCGGGAAGCACTGCTCGACCTCCCGCTCCAGTTGCGCGGCAGGCTCGCTGCTCAGCGCCCGCAGCCGGGACGCGAAGCGGAACTTCCGGTGCTGCGCCCCGATGAAATCCAGGACGGTCAGGCACTCCTTGTCTTCATGCAGGCGCAGTCCACGCCCGATCTGCTGGAGGTACACGGTGAGGCTCTCGGTGGGCCTGAGCAGCAGCACCGTGTCGGTCACGGGGATGTCCACGCCCTCGTTGTACAGGTCCACCACGAACAGAAAGTTCACTTCCCGACGTTCGAGCTTCTGCTGAGCAGAGCGACGCTCTGGGTCGTCGCTTTCGGCGGTTAAGGCCATGGCCGGCAAGCCGTGCTCGGTGAAGAATCGTGCCATGAACTTCGCATGCGCCACACTGACGCAGAAGCCAAGTCCGCGGGCCTGATGCGGGTCGAGCAGCAGCTCCCGCACCTTGTCGAGCACGAGGCCGGCACGCGCGTCGTTGCCGGTGTACAGGCGGTCAAGCTGGTTAACATCGTAGCCGCCGCGCTGCCACGTCAGGCCATCGAGATCCACGCTGTCGCTGATGCCGAAGTACTGAAACGGGCAGAGCAGCCGACGGTTGATGGCATCGGGCAGCCGGATCTCGGCGCTGGCCTGCCCGTCGAACCAGCGAAACACGTCCAGGCCGTCGGCACGTTCCGGTGTGGCCGTCATGCCGAGAAGCACCTTGGGGCGCACGTGATTCAGGAGCCGGAGGTAGCTCGGCGCCTCGGCGTGATGGAACTCGTCGATGACCACGTAGTCAAAGTGGCCCGGCGGCAGTTCGTCGAGATGACGGCTGTTGTAACTCTGGATGGAACAAAACAGGTGCGTCCGCTGGTCCGGCTCTCTCACGCCGACCAGCAGGTCCCCGAAATTCTGGTCGCGGAGAACGGCGCGGAAGGTGCCCAGTGCCTGCTTGAGGATCTCTTCGCGGTGGGCGACAAAAAGCAGCGTCGGACGATGGCCGCCGGCCTGGGAGGCGCTCCATCGCGACTAGTCGAAGGCCGCGATCATCGTCTTGCCCGTGCCCGTGGCGGCAACAAGCAGGTGGCGGTACTTGCCCTGGACCTCGCGCTCGGCGGCAAAGACATTGAGGATCTCCTCCTGATACGGGTAGGGATGGAGATCGAACTGCGCGATCGGCTGGTCAGAGTCGCGCAAACCGCCGCTCCGCTCGCGCTGGATCGCCTGCCGCAGCTTCGGCCTCGCTTGCGCAGTGAACGGCTCGAACTCGTCGTCGTTCCAGTACGTCTCGAAGGTACCTGAGATCTTTGCCCACAAGTGCGGCAGCTCGTATTGGCTGATTTTCGACGTCCATTCCAGCCCCTCGCTCAGGGCGGCGCGCGAGAGGTTTGCCGAACCGATGTAGGCGCAGCTGAACCCGCTGGCGCGGTGAATCAGGTATGCCTTCGCGTGCAGGCGCGTTCGCGTGGTTGTCGTAACTGATCCGCACCTGCGTGTGAGGCAACTCGCTGAGGGTTTCAAACGCCTTCGGGTCTGTGGCCCCCATGTAGCTGGTGGTGATCAGGCGTATGCGGGGGGAGCCCTCTTCGGGAGCGCGTGCGGCCAGCGTGCGCAGTTCACCAAGGATCAGCCGCAAGCCGCTCTACCGGACGAACGAGCACAGGATATCCACCCGGTCCGCGCTGGCGATCTCTTTACGCAGCTGCGAAGCCAGCGACGGGTCCAGCCGGGTGCTGGTCAGCAAGGCGCTGCGGCTGAGCGGCGTATCCGGCCGGTCTGGTGCGGCGTCGAGTGCCTGTGCGTGGACGGCCAGCAATCGTCGAAGCAGGTCGGTCAGGCTGATCCGGCCCGCCCAGTCCGCACCCAATTCCTCGATCAGCGTTGCGATGACGCGGTCGACCAACCGGCGCTGCCGCTGGGCCTTGTCCTTGCCGCGAAACAGCGCCAGGGACTCAGCCAGCAGGTGCTCAAGATACTGGGCTACGGCGCTGTGGGCGTCCCCCGGATCAACCTCGGCAAGCGCGTACAGCCGTGGATCAGCGCGCCGTTCCAGCTGGTCGGGTTCCGCCTTGGCCAGCAGCCTCTCGTAAAGCCCCGGCGGCAGATTGTGTGCATGAGCCTCAGGCATTTTGGCCGCTGAATGCCGTTGAACCCCAGGTCTTGCCTGTCTGTCAGGCGGCCGACTTGGGGGGATCATACCAGGCGACGGGTACGCCTGCCATCGGCGGTCAGACGATGACGTAACACACATGCCCCCATGCCCTCCGCCTGGCTGGCGGGGCGGTGGCCGCAGGCCGCCGGGCCTTGCCGGACGGATGCAGCCGCGCGCGGGCAGGTCACGGC
>CAZSYS010000316.1:0-5325 GCA_964611365.1 uncultured Planctomycetales bacterium | reverse complement strand
CCCGCCCACGCCCATGCGGCCGTCCAGCCGACCGCCGCTACCGCCAGTGTTCTCATCAGCCCGGTCATGGTTGTCCTCCTTCCTGCGTTGGAGATTCCGTCGAATCCACCGTTTTATCCACCATCCGTCGCCGGTCTGCGCGGCTCACGGCCGCACTTCGACCGCCACGGCTTCGGCCCGATCGCGTCCCCACCAGGCCGAGCGGCTCTGCGCCCGGGCGTTGACCTCCGCGTGCCGGCGCCGGCCGCTGATGCCGACACCCGTACCGTTGGCCTGGGCGGTGGCCCGATACCGGGCGTCGCTTTCAGCCCGGACCCGGCTGGTGGCGGTTCCGCCGAAGGTGTCGGCCAGCGAGTCGCTCACGCTGGTCGCTCGGCCGCCGAAAGCCCCGCTACTCCGGGCCCGGCCGTCACTGACCGCCGTGCCCCAGCGGCTCAAGGCCGTCGAATAGGAGTGGCTGCGGGCGACGCCGAAGAACGTCCCGCATGCCCGGGCATCGCTGTGGCTGACGGCCAGGCCGCCCAGGGCGCGGCGATGCTTTCGCTGGTGGCGATGGCCGTGCCGCCGTACACCCCGCGGGCATCGGCCGTCGAGGTGCTCAGCGCCAGCCCGCGATCCGCGACGGCCACCGCGTCGCTGGCCGCGTAGCCGGCGGCTTGGCCGATCGCACTCGAGTCGGCCACCGCCCGGCCGCCGTTGGTTGCCCCGGCCGTGGCGGTGGCGTCGGCGTTCCCGACGGCCGAGGCGGTCGCGGAGCTGGATCCGCCGTTGCTGGAGACGGATGTCGCGGTCGCCGAGGCGGCCATTGCCGCGGCGGTAACCGCCAGCATCCCCATCGCCGTCCAAGCCATGTCTCTGGTGATCATGAGCCACCTCCTGGAGCTGGGCTTTCGCCGGACCGGCCGCCGGGAGCCGCGCCCGCCGGATGGTCGGCCTTGTCCGTCAGAACAGACATTTGCGATCGGACAATAGTTAGCTTCATGAAATAGTATTTTAAGAGATCATTGTTTGCCTCATTTACTTGTATGTCATTCTAAAATAATAGCTTACGAGTTTTTTTCCGGTTCTTGGAGTTCTGGACAAGTCTCGAATCGACCGTTAGGATGTCGAGGAAGCAGTGTTCGTGGCCGGTGAATCTCACCCCAGAGGCGAACTTGCACCCGTCCCCGGGGTGTGTTCATCGGTGCTCGCCTCGCGGCCCGGCGCGCAGTCGGGAACAAGCTTTCAGGGAGCCACGCCGGGAGTCGGACCGATGCCGCGGGCGGCGGCGTGCCCGGGACGGTCGTCCGCTGCCGGGGTGCGCGGTCGTCATGTCACTGACCAACAGGCAGTTGCTGCGTTGGACGCTGGGCTTTCTGCGGCCGGTGCGGAAAGAGGCGGTGCTGGCCTGTCTGTACCTGGGGTTGTGGACGGCCGCGGAGATCGTCACCGTGCGGGTGACCGCCGAAGCGGTCAACCGCATTGAAGGGCTGCATCCGACCGCAGCGGCGGCGGGTGGGCCGGCGTGGCGTTGGGTGGTGGGGGAGGAGTCGGCGGCCGCGGCGCTGCGCACGACGGTCCTGCTGCTGGCCGGCTTCACCGTGCTGATGGGCGTGTTGCGCTACCTGCGCGAGGTGGCCAACATGCGGCTCAGCATGGACATGGTTTTTCACATCCGCGAGGCGGTGTATGACAAGCTCCAGCGGGCGGGGTTCGCCTTTCACGACGCGATTTCGACCGGCGAGCTGATCAACCGGGCGTTGAGCGACCTGCAGCACGTCCGGGCGTTCGTCAACACCGCGCTGCTGGTTTCGCTGGAGATCGTGCTGATCGTGGGCGGTTACCTCGCCCTGCTGCTGTCGCGTTCGCCGTGGGTGGCGGGGCTGGCCCTGGCGCCGCTGCCGGTCTGGACGTGGATCATGCTGCGGTTCAGCCGGCGGGCCCAGCCGGCCTCGGAGGAGGTGATGAAGGCCGGCGACCGGGACCTCGCCCTGATCACCGAGAACATCGCCGGCGTGCACGTGGTGCGGGCCTTCGCCACCGAGGCGATCGAGATCCGCAAGTACGAGGGCAACTGCGAGGATTTCTTCGCCCGGGTCATGCGGCGGGTGGGGCTGTTCGCGGACTTCGTGCCGGTGATGCGCGGCATTGCCACGGCCTCGCACCTGACGCTGTTCCTGGCCGCCGGCGTGCTGATCATCCGGGGGCGGTTCGCCGCCGGGGACATCCTCATGCTGGGTTCGGCGATGGGGGCGATCCTGTCGCGGCTGCAGCAGATCTCGGTGATCAACGACCAGTACCAGAACGCGATCGTCTCGGCGCGCCGGCTGCACGAGGTGCTGCACGCGCCGCCCTCGGTGCGGCAGCGTCCGGACGCCCGCCCGCTGCCGGACGGTCCGGCGGACGTGCGTTTCGAGCATGTGACCTTCGGTTATGACCCGGCCCGGCCGGTGCTGCACGATGTCAGTTTTCACGTTCCGGCCGGGGCCACGGTGGCGGTGGTCGGTCCGACGGGGGCGGGCAAGACCACGCTGGTGAGTCTGCTGGCCCGGTTCTACGACCCGCAGGGCGGGCGTATTCTGGTCGGCGGCACGGACATCCGCGACCTGACCCTCGAGAGCCTACGGCGCCGGGTGGCCTACGTCTTTCAGGAGACCTACCTGTTCAGCGACACGGTGGAGGCCAACATCGCCTACGGGCGTCCGGCGGTGCGGGGCGGACCGGTGGAGGCCGCCGCCCGGCTCGCCCAGGCGCATGATTTCATCGCGGCGCTCCCCCGGGGCTACCTGACGGCGGTGGGCGAACGCGGCACCACGCTGTCGGGCGGACAGCGGCAGCGGCTGGCGATTGCCCGCGCGATTGCCGCCGACCCGCGGATCCTGGTGCTGGACGACGCGACCGCGGCGGTGGATTCCGAGACCGAGCATGCGATCCACCGGGCGCTGGAGCTGGTCATGGAGCACTGTACGACGTTCGTCATCGCCCACCGGGTCAGCACGGTGCGGAACGCCGACCTGGTGCTGGTGCTGGAGGCCGGTCGGATCGTCGAGGCCGGCACCCACGCCGAGCTGCTGGCCCGCGGCGGGCACTACCGCCGGATCGTGGACCTGCAGCTTCGCGGCGACGACGAGCCCGAGGATCGCCGGTCGCACATGGACCGCATGACCGACCTGGGTCGCCGCCGTCCGGCGCCGCTGCCGCTGGAGAACCCGCCGGATGAGCCCTGACGCCGACGTGCCCGCTTCCGCCGCCCGGCGGTGGTCGGACCGCCTTTTCGGCCGCCGGCGACGCCTGGCCGCCGGCGTGCTGTCGGTGACCTCCGAGGACGGCGAGCCGCGCTACCGCCCCATCGACCGGCGGATGATTCTGCGGCTGGCCGGCCGGCTGAAGCCCTACAGGAAGCACTACGCCCTCGGGCTGGTCCTGGGACTGGTGATGGTCGTCCTGGAGATGCTTTCGCCGACCTTCATGGGGGCGATCATCAACCTCGCCTCCGGATACGCCGCCGGGACGCTGCGGCCGATGCCCTCCGAGCAGGCCGCCGTCGCCCGGCTCGCGGGGCTGGTCGGGCTCTGGGGGCTGGTCCTGGCCGCGGCTCTGGTCCTTCACCGCTGGACCATCCGGATCATGGTCGATGCCGGCGAGCGGGTGCAGTTCGATCTGCGGCGGGAGCTGTTTGCCCACCTCCAGCGGCTCTCCATGAGTTTCTACGACCGCACCCGGCTGGGCCGGATCATCAGCCGCTGCACCAGCGACATCAACAGCCTGCGCGAAATCAACGTCTGGGGGCTCGACCTGGTGCTCAAGAACGCGCTGGTGACCGTGGTGGCCGCGGGCATGCTCTACCGCACCGAGCCGCGGCTGTTCCTGTCGGTGGTCTGGCTGGCCCCGGTGCTGTTCGTGCTCAACCGGGCCTATCGCCGCAGGGCCGCGGTGCTCCAGCAGCAGGTCCGGGAGGGCTTCACCCGGGTCAGCACCAACCTGGCCGAGAACATCACCGGCGTGCGGGTGGTGACCGCGTTCGACCGGCAGGTGTGGAACCTCGGGGCCTTCAACACGCTCCAGCACCGCAACACCGCCAACAACCTCGAGGCCGCCCGGCTGACCGGCGTCTACCAGCCGCTGCTGAGCCTGGTGGGCTTTGCCGGGCGGGCGATCATCCTGCTGTACGGCGGCTACCTGGTGGCCGCGGGGCGCATCGACCGGGCCGTCGGCGTCGGCTCGGTGGTGGCGGCCTTTCTCTACTGGGACTGGTTCATGGTGCCGGTGGTCAACTTCGGCAACTTCTACGGCCAGCTGATGATGGCCATGGCCGGGGCCGAGCGGGTCTTCTCGCTGCTGGACACCGAGCCGGAGGTCCGCGACCTGCCCGGCGCCCGGCCGCTGCCGCCGGTCCGCGGGCACGTCCGCTTCGAGCACGTCACCTTCGGCTACGACCCCGCCCGGCCGGTCCTGCACGACATCGACTTCGAGGTCCGGCCCGGGCAGATGGTCGCCCTGGTCGGCCCCACCGGCAGCGGCAAGAGCAGCATCATCTCGCTGATCGCCCGGTTCTACCAGCCCCAGCAGGGCCGGGTGCTGGTCGACGGCCACGACATCCGCGAGGTGACCGCCGAGTCCCTGCACCGCCAGACCGGCCTGGTGCTGCAGAGCAACTACCTGTTCAGCGGCACGGTGATGGACAACATCCGCTACGTCCGGCCGCAGGCCACGGATGAGCAGATCGCCCAGGCCGCGCGGGCCCTGGGCACCTACGAGGCGATCATGTCGCTCAAGGAGGGGTTCCACACGCCCGTCGGCGAGCGCGGGGCGAATCTCTCACTGGGCCAGCGGCAGCTGGTGTGTTTCACCCGGGCCTTCGTGGCCGACCCGCGGATCTTCCTGCTGGACGAGGCCACCAGCGCGATCGACACCGCCACCGAGCAGGTGGTGCAGCGCTCGCTCGAGCGGCTGCTGCGCGGCCGGACCACGTTCGTCGTCGCCCACCGGCTGAGCACCATCCAGCGCGCGGACCTCATCCTCGTGATCGAGGCCGGCCGGATCGTGGAACGCGGCACGCACTGGGAGCTGCTGGAGCTGGCCGGACGGTATGCCGACCTCTACCAGCAGTTCGCGTGCGCTGCGGACTGAGTGGCCATGCCTCTCCTGACGATTCCGGCGTGATGGCGGTTCGCCATCCGGCAGCCCGATGACTCCGGCACACCGACCCCGGCGGCCGGCGGGGGCGCCGGGCCGCTACGGTGCTTCGCGATGGCGACCACAAAAAAGGTGTCAGGATGATTTTCCGGACCTCCAAAAATCATCCTGACACCTTTTTCGCTCCTATGGGTGTCCTTTTGTTTCATT
>CAZSYS010000315.1:0-5398 GCA_964611365.1 uncultured Planctomycetales bacterium | reverse complement strand
CCTCGAACTCCGCGTCGATGACGTCGTCGTCCCGGGAGGCGGCTCCCGATCCGGCCGCGCCCGTCGATGACGCGGTCTGGGGACCGGAGGTCGCTCCGGCGGACGTCGCCCCGGCCTTCCTGGCGGCCTCCTCGTAGACCACCCGGCCGATGACCTGCAGGGCCTCGCCCAGCCGTTCCATGCTCTTGCGCAGCGCGTCCTTGTCGTCGCCCCGGGCGGCCTCCCGGACCTGGTTGACCGCCGACTCGATGTCGCCGCGCTCCGCCGGCCCGACCTTGTCGCCGTACTCCTTGAGCGCCTTCTCGGCCCGGTAGATCTCGCTGTCGGCCTGATTCTTGAGGTCCACCAGTTCGCGGCGGGCCTTGTCCTCCGCGGCGTGCAGCTCGGCCTCCTTGCGCATCCGCTCGATCTCGTCCTTGTTCAGTCCCGAGGAGCCCTCGATGCGGATCGACTGGGCCCTGCCGGTGGCGTTGTCCTTGGCCGAGACGTTGAGAATCCCGTTGGCGTCGATGTCGAAGGTGACCTCGATCTGCGGGACGCCGCGAGGCGCCGGGGCGATGCCGGTGAGGTTGAACTTGCCCAGAGAACGGTTGTCGGCCGCCATCTCGCGCTCGCCCTGGAGCACGTGGATGGTCACCTCGGTCTGGCCGTCGGCGGCGGTGCTGAACGTCTCCTTCTTGCTCGTGGGAATCGTGGTGTTGCGCTCGATGAGCCGGGTCATCACTCCGCCGAGCGTTTCGACACCCAGCGACAGCGGGGTGACGTCCAGCAGCACGATGTCGTCCTTGTCGCCGCTGAGCACCGCTCCCTGGATGGCCGCCCCGACCGCCACCACCTCGTCGGGGTTGATGCTCTTGTTGGGCTCCTTCCCGAAGATCTCCCGGACCAGCTTCTGGGCCGCCGGCATGCGGGTCGAGCCGCCGACCAGCACCACCTCGTCGATGTCTTTGGGCGACAGCTTGGCGTCGCTGAGCGCCCGCAGCACCGGCCCGCGGCAGCGCTCGGTCAGCTTCTCCGTGAGCTGCTCGAACTTCGCCCGGGTGATGGTCTGCTGGAGGTGCCGCGGACCCGCGGCATCCGCGGTGATGAACGGCAGGTTGATGGTCGTCTCCTGGACCGTCGACAGCTCGCACTTGGCCTTCTCGCAGGCCTCCTTGAGCCGCTGCAGGGCCATCGGGTCCTTCCGCAGGTCGATGCCCTCCTTCCGGCGGAACTCCTCGGCCACGTAGTGGATCAGCTCCTCGTCGTAGTCGTCGCCGCCCAGGTGAGTGTCCCCGTTGGTGCTCAGCACCTCGAAGACGTTGTCGCCGATGTCCAGGATCGAGATGTCGAACGTGCCTCCGCCCAGGTCGAATACCGCGATCTTCTCGTTGCGCTTCTTCTCCAGCCCGTAGGCCAGGGCGGCGGCCGTCGGCTCATTGATGATCCGCTCGACCTTGAGCCCGGCGATCTCGCCGGCGTCCTTGGTCGCCTGCCGCTGGGCGTCGTTGAAGTACGCCGGCACGGTGATCACCGCCCGATCGACCTTCTCGCCGAGGTAGTCCTCCGCGGTCTTCTTCAGATCGCGCAGGATCATCGCCGAGATCTCCGGCGGCGTGTACTCCTTGCCCCGCACCGAGACCTTCACCAGGTCGCTCTCGCCGCCGACGATGGTGTAGGGCACGAGCTTCTCTTCCGCGTGCACCTCGTTGTGCCGCCGGCCCATGAACCGCTTGATCGAGAAGACCGTGTTCTGGGGGTTGGTGACCTGCTGGTGCCTGGCGATCTGGCCCACCAGGATCTCGCCCTTGTCGGTGAAGCCCACCACCGAAGGCGTCAGCCGCGAGCCCTGGGCGTTGGTCAGAACCTTCGGCTGGTCGCCCTCCATGATCGCCACAACGGAGTTGGTCGTCCCCAGGTCGATTCCGATGATCCGCGACATCTCGGCGCCTCCTTGGTGCCCATGGAATATCCGCGCGCTGCGGGCGCAGCTGGTCCCCATCCGCAGGGATTGCAATCCGGGTGCCAGACGCGATTCTTCAGTCGATCGTTTGTAATATCATTTACATTCAGTAGTTGCATTTCTGGTGCCGCCCGGCGGACCGCCGGGAATCACTGCCAGAGTGGCAGACGCCGCGTTTTCGAGATTGGCACGGGCGCCGAATCCATTACACTGGGCAGCCGGACCGGCCGGCCGGCGGGCCCGGATCGCGGCTTTGCCCCGCGCTCCGCCGGCCCCTCCAGACCGCCGGATCGCAGGCCCCGGACAGACGCCGCCGAGACCCAAGCGAGGGCCGATGGCATGGAAAGACCCCCGTTCGAAACCATGGAGGGGCAGGCGTTTCCGCTGGTCCGACAGGTTTCGGTGTTCCTGGAAAACCGCGTCGGCCAGCTCCTGAAGCTTTGCCAGAGCCTGGAACACGAGAACGTCAAGATCCTCGCGCTCAGCGCCGTCGATTCCGGCGACTGCGCCATCATCCGCCTCATCTTTGACCTGACCGATCAGGCCCTGGCCGCCCTGGCCAAGGCCCAGTTCCCCGTCAGCGTCTCGGAACTGGTGGTGGTGCGGCTTCCGCCGGGCAAACGGGCGATGATGACCATCTGGTCGGCCCTGCTGACGGCGGAAATCAACGTGTCCTACGCCTATCCTCTCCTGGCGGCCGGTTGCGGGCCGGCCATCGCCCTGGCGGTGGATAACGTCGAAATGGCGGTCGATACCCTCCAGCGACACAAGTTCGAGGTCCTCGGCGAGGCCGACCTGGAGGCCCTGTAGGCACACCGCGGACTGCCAACGTGACCTGCCCGGACGCCGCCCAGGCCGTCCGTTGCCCCCGGGCCGCCTTCGGGCCGCCGATCGGGCCGCTGGCACCGATCTTGCATCCCCGACCGGCGTAGGATACAGCAGTGAAACCCGGGGGCCGGGCCCCCGGGCTGCGGCAAAAGGAGTCGGACCATGCTGATGTGGGACCCTGCGTATTACCTGTTCATCGCGCCGGGGCTGCTGCTGGCCCTCTGGGCCAGCTTCAAGGTCAAGTCCACCTTTGCCTGGGCCTCCCAGATCGGCACGCGCCGCGGCTGGACCGGCCGGGACGTCGCCCAGGCGATTCTGGACGCCGAAGGCATCGACGACGTGAGCATCGAACCGGTGCAGGGTTTTCTCGGAGACCATTACGACCCCCGGCACAAGGTGCTGCGCCTCAGTCCGGAGGTCTACTCCGGCCGGTCGGTGGCCGCCGCCGGCGTGGCCGCCCATGAGGTCGGACACGCCATCCAGCACGCCCGGGGCTATGCCCCGCTGACGATCCGCAACAGTGTGGTGCCGCTGGCCGGGTTCGGCTCCAGCTTCGCCTGGATCCTGATCTTCGTCGGGCTGGGCATGGCCCTGCAGACCCTGACGATCCTCGGCCTGGCCCTGTTCACCATGGTGGTGATCTTCCAGGTGGTCAACCTGCCGGTGGAGTTCAACGCCAGCACCCGTGCCCGGCAGGCCCTGCTGTCCACCGGCCTGGTCACCGAGAACGAGGACCGCGCCGTCGCCAAAGTGCTCAACGCCGCGGCCATGACCTATGTGGCCGCGACCATCACCGCGGTGCTGACGCTGCTGTACTACCTGTGGCGGGCCGGCCTGATCGGCGGCCGCCGCGATTGAGACAGCCCCGCCGCGCCGGGATCGCCTCATGAGCCCGCGCCGACCGGCCGCCACCGGGTTGTCCCGCCGCGCTCTCCTGATCGGGAGCACCGCGCTTGCCGCGTCGGTCGTGGGAGTCGCCGCGGTCAAGTACGGGCGGCACCACTTTTTCCCCAAGCGCTTCGCCGTCGTCGAGCCCGGGGCGGTCTACCGCAGCGGTCTGCTGGAGCCGGCCCCGCTGCGCGACGTGCTTCGCCGGCATCGGATCCGCACGATCCTCACGCTGCTCAACAGCGACCCGCAGTCCCCCCGGCAGCAGCACGAGGAACGCATCGCCCGCGAGGAAGGCGCGACCCTGATCCGCATCGGCATGCGGGGCGACGGCTGCGCGAGCTTTGAGGACCTCGAGCAGGCGGCGGATGTTCTGGCCGACCCGGCGCTGCGGCCGGTGCTGGTGCACTGCCACGGCGGCGTCAACCGGACCGGGGCGGTCTGCGCCGCCTGGCGGATGAAGCACTGCGGCTGGGATCTGGATGCGGCCATGCGGGAGGCCCGGGCCCGCGGATGGTCGCCGCGGGACAACCCCGGGCTGATGGATCACATGCGGGCCTTCGCCGAACAGCG
This sequence comes from uncultured Planctomycetales bacterium, assembly GCA_964611365.1. Classification (GTDB taxonomy): domain Bacteria; phylum Planctomycetota; class Phycisphaerae; order UBA1845; family PWPN01; genus CALLOB01. The sequence continues at coordinate 1,167 of CAZSYS010000315.1, read as the reverse complement.
ACTGGCCCGGCCGGCGCGGGCGGCGACCCGGCCCGAGGCCCTGCCGCCCTGAGCCGCCGGGGCCTCAGGCCGGAAACTGGAACTGCACCCCCACCAGGTAGTCCCTGCCCGTCGGCTGGCAGTAGCGGATGATCGCCTGGCCGCAGAAACTCGCCTCCGGCACGTGCAGGGCGATCTCGACGCGGGTCCCGGGAATGAAGGGGTCGTCGCAACACATGCCCAGGCCGTCCTCGCTCAGGTCGCGCAGCGTGCCGTACCAGTTCTGCCGACCGTCGCCCCCGCAGGGCCAGATCTGTACGGTGCCCGGAAACGGCCAGCGGGCCCGGTTGCGGCGGTCCTTGCCGGCGTACACGCCCGCCTGCGTCCTGTGCCGCTCGCCGAGGACCGCGCCGATGGCTTCGCGCGTGAGCTTGACGATCTGATCGGTCTGCATGATGTGCGTCCTCCAGGCCCTTTCCACCGGCGATCAGAGCGGGCACCCGGCTCTTGCCCCGGTCAGGGCGCGGCCGGATCCGAGGTCCGTCGAAGCCTGATGTTCAGCCCGCCGTCGTGCTCCAGGCTCAGCACCCAGACGTCCCCCTTGCGCACCGGGACGTACACCGCCTCGCCCTGGATCACACGCACGCCTTCCTCGGCGGCGGCCGCCGGATCACGGACATACCGCCAGAATTGCGTCCACAGCCGCCGCTCGAACTCGCTCGGACGCGGCTGCACCCGGTATACGTCGGGCACGTCGCCCGCCGGGTCGATCGGCTGCCCCTCGGCCGGCGCCTGATTCTGCCCGTACACCCGCCGGAACAGGGCCAGGCTCCGCCCCCGCAGGGCGTCCGCGGCCATCACGTGCTGCTGGTCGAACTTCACGACCAGCGCGTCGAAGAAGACCACGCGGTCGGGGACCACGAACCTCCGCGAGGGCAGCGGGTGGCCGTCGCGGTCCAGTTCCACGAACTCCAGGACCGTCCGGTCTCCCCCGGCCGGGGCCGTCCCGCCGGCCTCGCCGGCCGGCAACTGGTCCACCACGTGCACCTCGGCCAGGCGGTCCTCGCCGGTCAGCCGCTCGACGGCCTGGCGCAGCGCGTCGCGCTGGCGCCCGGTGTCGTCCAGCTCGCGGCGTAGACGGTCCGCCTCCCCGGGGGCCAGCCACAGCACGCCGGCCGCGCCCAGGCC
>CAZSYS010000314.1:0-5399 GCA_964611365.1 uncultured Planctomycetales bacterium | reverse complement strand
GGCTGAGTCCCCGGCCTGGCGCCGGCCGCTGAGTTGAGGATCGACGCGGCCGGACGGCGGACCGGCCGCGGCAGGGGGGTTGCAGTCCTCCGCCGGCGGCTTATGCTGGTGGCCGCGCGGAGGGGTCTGCGCGGCATTCCGCCGAGGTGGCCGACCATGGACGTGCTCCTGCTGTCCCGTCTGCAGTTCGCCCTGACGATCATGTTTCACTACCTGTTTCCCCCGCTGACCATCGGGCTGGGGGTGCTGCTGGTGGTGATGGAGGGCCTGTACCTGCGGACCGGCCGCATCGAGTACGAGGCGGGGGCGAAATTCTGGACGAAGATCTTCGCCCTGAACTTCGCGATGGGCGTGGTCACCGGCATCGTGATGGAGTTCCAGTTCGGGACCAACTGGGCGTCCTATTCGCGGTATGTGGGGGACGTCTTCGGCTCGGCCCTGGCCGCCGAGGGCATTTTCGCCTTTTTCCTGGAGTCGGGCTTCCTGGCGGTGCTGGTGTTCGGCTGGGACAAAGTCTCGCACCGGATGCACTTCTTCTCGACGGTGATGGTGGCGCTGGGGTCGATCTTCTCGTCGATCTGGATCACCGTGGCCAATTCCTGGCAGCAGACGCCGGCGGGTTTTCACATCGTGACCAACATGGTCAACGGCCGGCCGCAGGTCCGCGCCGAGGTGACGGATTTCTGGGCGGTGGTGTTCAACCCGTCGACCGTCCACCGGCTGGTGCACGTCTGGATCGGATCGTTCATCCTGGGGGCGTTCTTCGTGATGAGCATCACCGCCTGGTACATCCTGAAGCGCCGGCACGAGGCCTTCGCCGCCCGGAGTTTCGCCGCGGCGCTCTGGGTGGGGGCGGCGGCCTCGCTGGCGGCGGTGGTTTCGGGGCATCTGCAGGCCAAGAACGTCTACCGGCACCAGCCGGCCAAGCTGGCGGCCTTCGAGGGGCATTTCGTCACCGGAGAGGGCGGGGCTCCGCTGCACCTGTGGGGCTGGCCGGACGCCGGACGCGGCGAGGTCCGGGGCGCGGTGTCGGTGCCCGGACTGCTGAGTTTCCTGCTCTTCGAGGATTCCTCCAGGCCGGTGACCGGTCTGGACCGCTTTCCGCGGGACCAGTGGCCGCCGGTGCTGCTGTCGTTCCAGACCTACCACCTGATGGTCGCGCTGGGGATGGGGTTCGTGGTGCTGACGCTGTATGCCCTGTTCAGGCTGTGGCGGGGGAGCCTGTTTCATTCCCGGTGGCTGATGTGGGTGTTCGTGTTTGCGGTCATCGGCCCGTATCTCGCCAACCAGGCCGGCTGGGTCGCGGCCGAGGTGGGCCGGCAGCCGTGGATCGTCTACGGTCTGCTGAGGACCTCGGATGCCCTGTCGCCGTCCGTCACCGCCGGGCAGGTGCTCGGCTCGATCGTGATGTTCGGGCTGATTTACGCGACGTTGTTCGGTCTGTGGCTGTACCTGCTGGACCGCAAGATCCGTGAAGGCCCCGCGCTGGTGCCGGTCGAGCCCGGCGGCCCGGCCGGGGGGTTTCTGGATGCCGCCGCCCGGCGCGCGGACCACGCGGGTGATTCCATGACCGGCGTCCGGGAGGAGTCCTGACCCATGGACCTGTCGCACGAGACGCTCTGCCTGGTCTGGTTCGTGCTGCTGGTCGTGCTGCTGACCGGCTACGCGATTCTGGACGGGTTCGACCTCGGCGTCGGCATCCTGCATCCGCTGGCCCGCGACGACCGCGAGCGGCGGATCCTGATGAATTCCATCGGGCCGCTGTGGGACGGCAACGAGGTCTGGCTGGTGACCTTCGGCGGGGCGATGTTCGCGGCCTTCCCCAACGCCTACGCCACGATCTTCTCGGGCTTCTACGTGGCCTTCATGGCCCTGCTGTTCGCCCTGATCTTCCGGGCGATCTCGATGGAGTTCCGCAGCAAGTGGAGATCGCCGGCCTGGCGCCGGACGTGGGACGCCTGCTTCTTCCTCGGCAGCACGCTGGCCACGTTCCTGTTCGGCGTGGCCGTTGGCAACGCGATGATCGGCATTCCCATCGGGGCGGATATGGAGTTCCGGGGCACGCTGCCGGACCTGCTGCGGCCCTACCCGCTGCTGACCGGCCTGTTCGCGGTGGCGATGTTCGCGATGCACGGGGCGATCTACCTGTTTCTCAAGACCGAAGGCGCGCTGCAGGAGCGGATCCGCGGCTGGATGTGGCACAGCTTCGGTCTGTTTCTGGTGCTTTACATGCTAACCACGATCTTTACCCTGGCAAAGGTGCCGCGGGCCACGGCCAATTTCGAGCACCACTCCTGGGCCTGGCTGGTCGTGCTGACCAGCGTGCTGGCGATCGGCAACATTCCGCGCTCGATCTACCTGGACCGTCCGGGGCAGGCGTTCATCTCCTCGTGCCTGACGATCGCGGCGTTCACGTTCCTGTTCTCGATCGCGCTGTTCCCGAACCTGGTGACCTCGAGCCTCGGCGACGACCAGAACCTGACGATCTACAACGCGGCCTCGTCGGCCCGCACCCTGGGCATCATGCTGATCATCGCGATCATCGGCATGCCGTTCGTGCTCGCTTACACCGCCGTGATCTACTGGGTCTTCCGGGGCAAGGTCCGGATCGGCGAGCACAGCTACTGATCCGCGTCCGGAGGCGCCGGGCATGATCATCGCGACCTGGAACGTCAACTCGGTGCGCGCCCGGCTGGAGCGCCTGCGGTCCTGGCTCCAGCGGCGGCGGCCGGACGTGGTCTGCCTCCAGGAGCTCAAGGTGGTCGATGAGGCCTTCCCGGCCGACCCGCTGCGGGAACTGGGATATCATTCCGTCGTCCACGGCCAGAAGACCTACAACGGCGTGGCCATTCTCAGCCGCGACGAGCCGCGCCACGTCCACCGGGGTCTCGAGGACGACGACCCGCAGGCCCGCCTGATCGCCGCGCGCGTCGGCGGCGTGCGGGTGGTCAGTGTCTACGTCCCCAACGGCGAGTCCGTCGGGTCCGGGAAGTACGCCTACAAGCTGGCCTGGATGGAATGTCTGCGGGGCTGGCTCAGCCGGCGGTGCTCGCCCGATGAGCCGCTGGTGCTGTGCGGGGATTTCAACGTGGCCCCGGACGATCGTGACGTGGCCTTCCCGGATCTCTGGGCCGACAGCGTGCTGTGCCACCCCGACGTCCGGAAGGCCCTGGCCGGAATCCTGGCCTGGGGCCTGGAGGACGTGGTGCGCAGGCATCATCCCGAAGGCGGGATATACTCCTGGTGGGACTACCGCATGCTGGCGTTCCCCAGAAACAATGGCCTGCGGATCGACCACGTGTTCGCGACCCGCGTGCTGGCCGCCCGGTGCACCGCGGCGGAGGTGGACCGCGACGAGCGACGCGGAGACAAACCGTCCGATCATGCTCCGGTGATCGTGACCTTCCGGGAGGACTGATCATGACCGACGACACCCCGCCGGCCCCGAAGGACCTGTCCGAACGCCTGAGCCTGGCGGTGGCCGTCGCCCGCGAAGCCGGTCTGCTCACGCTGGACTACTTCAACCGCCGGGGCCTGCAGGTCGAGCGCAAATCCGACGGGACGCCGGTGACCGTCGCCGACCGCCGGGCCGAGGAACACATTCGCCAGCGGGTCGGCGCCGTTTTTCCCGACGACGGCGTCCTGGGCGAGGAGATGCCTGAGAAGACCGGCTCCTCCGGCTACCGCTGGATCCTGGACCCCATCGACGGCACCAAGTCGTTCGTCCAGGGCGTTCCGCTGTACGGCACGCTGGTCGGCGTCGAGTACGGCCGGCAGTGCGTGATCGGAGCGATGGTCATTCCGGCGCTGGACGAGTGCATCTACGCCGCACGGGGCTCCGGCGCCTGGCACGTCCGCGGCGACGGCGAGCCGGTTCGGGCACGCGTGTCGGCGGTGTCCGAGCTGGCCGAATCGGTCTTCTGCGTGACCTCGGTCAACGCCTTCCACCAGGCGGGCCGGGCCGAGGTGTTTGAGCGGCTGCGCTCCGCCTGTCGCCTGACCCGGGGCTGGGGCGACTGCTACGGCTACCTGCTGGTGGCCACCGGCCGGGCCGAGCTGATGATCGATCCGATGCTGAGCGTCTGGGACATGGCCGCCCTGCCGCCCATCCTGGAGGAGGCCGGCGGCACGTTCACCGACTGGACCGGCAAGCCCACCATCTACAGCCAGGAGGGCATCGGCAGCAACGGGCGGATTCTCGAGCAGGTGCTGGCGATCACCCGCGACCGCTGAAGCCCGCGGGCCGGGCTCCGCCTCACAACAGCGGCGAAGCCAGGCGGGCCAGGCCCATCAGCATCCCCTCCAGTGGAGGCTGCCGGGCGGTGTCGCGCAGCCCCACCGGCCGGGCGCCGGCCCGCAGGGATTCGAAGTCGGCGTGCAGCTCCTCGGCCAGAGCCCGGCTGTACAGCAGCGTGCTCAGCTCGAAGTTGATCCGGAAGCTGCGCTCGTCCATGTTGGCCGACCCCACCATGGCCCACTCCCGGTCGACGATCATCACCTTGGAGTGCAGCATGATCCGGTCGTGCTCGAGGATCTCCACGCCCGCGCGGCACAGTTCGGGATAGTAGCCCCGCCCCGCCCAGAGCACCACCCGGTGGTCGGTGCGGGCGGGAATCAGCAGCCGGACGTGCACCCCGCGATAGGCCGCCGACTGCAGGGCCAGCACCATGGTCGCGTCGGGGACGAAGTAGGGGGTGATGATCTCCAGCTCCGTCCGGGCGGCACTGACCGCGGCGAACAGCATCTGATGCATGATCGGCGCGTCCTGGTCCGGCCCGGAGGGCACGATCTGGACGACGTGTCCGCCGCCGGCGAGTGGCTCGGGAAAGTAGCGGTCGCTCAGCAGCCGCTCACCGGTGGTGTAGTGCCAGTCCTCCGCGAACACGTCCTGCAGGTGCAGCACCGCCGGACCGGTGATCCGCATGTGCGTGTCCCGCCACGGGCCGTATTTCTCGAGCCGTCCGCGGTACTCGTCCCCGATGTTCTTGCTGCCGGTGAAGCCCGTCCGGCCGTCGATCACCACGATCTTGCGGTGGTTGCGGTAATTGACCCGCCAGCGGCCGCGCAGCGGAATCATCGGCAGGGCGAAGGCCACCTTGACCCCGGCCTCGAGCATCGGACGGACGAACGACCTCCCCAGCCGCCAGCAGCCGATGTAATCCAGCAGCAGCCGGCACTCGACGCCGGCCCGGGCCCGGGCGATCAGCAGGTCGCGGATCATCCGGCCGGTCTCGTCGGGCTGAAAGATGTAGTACTCCAGATGGATCGAGCGCCCGGCCGACTCGATGGCCTGCTGCAGGGCGGCAAAGACCGACTCGGGGTCGTGGTAGAGCACCACGTCGTTGCCCCGCGTGGCTGGGAAGTCCGTCAGCCGCCGCGCCAGGCGCATCAGGCTGTCC
>CAZSYS010000313.1:0-5423 GCA_964611365.1 uncultured Planctomycetales bacterium | reverse complement strand
CCCACCGGGCCCCCGACGACGAGGGCCGGTGGCTGGACCCGGCCGGCGGGTGCGGCTTCGGCCACAAGCGCCTGGCGATCATCGATCCCGAGAACGGCCGCCAGCCGATGAGCAACGAGGACGGCTCCGTCTGGATCACGTTCAATGGCTGCATCTACAACTACCAGGACATCCAGCGGACCCTCCGCGAGCGCGGCCACCGTTTCCGCACCCACTGCGACACCGAGGCCATCATCCACGCCTACGAGGAGTGGGGGCCGGACTGCGTCGAGCGGTTCAACGGCATGTGGGCCTTCGCCATCTGGGACGCGCGCCGCCGCACGCTGTTCGCTTCCCGCGATCGGATCGGCGTCAAGCCCTTCTACTACGTGCTGCGCCACGGGACCCTGACCTTCGCCTCCGAAATCAAGGCCCTCACCGCCGCCAGGGCCGTCACCCCGCGCATCGACGCCGAAGGCCTGCGCCAGTACCTGACCTTCCAGTACTGCCTCGACGACCGCACCCTGTTCGAGGGCGTAAGGAACCTCCCGCCGGGCCACAGTCTGCTCCTGCGCCCCGGCGAGGCGCCGCACATCCGCTGCTTCTGGGACCTGGCCTTCCCCATCGAGGCCGACCGCGACGAGGACTGGTTTGTCGAGCGACTCGCCCGCCTCCTGGAGGACGCCGTCCGCCTGCGGCTGCGGTCGGACGTGCCCCTGGGAACGCACCTGTCCGGCGGACTGGACTCCTCCACCGTTACCGCCCTGGCCCGGCTGCTGCTCGGCGACGCGCCGCTGAAAAGCTTCACCGGCGCCTTCCGCGACGGCCCGGCCTTCGACGAGACCCGCTACGCCCGGATCGCCTCCTCCGCCGCCGGCACCGATTATCACGAGATCTACCTGGGGGCCTCCGACTTCGCGGATTCCATCGAGCGGATCATCTGGCACATGGACCAGCCCGCGGCCGGTCCGGGCGTCTTCCCGCAGTTCTTCGTCTCCAGGCTGGCCGCCCGACACGTGAAGGTCGTCCTGGGCGGACAGGGCGGAGACGAGATCTTTATCGGCTACGCCCGCTATCTGATCGCCTACCTGGAGGAGTGCCTGCGCGGGGCCATCGAAAACACCGCCCACCGCGCCAACTACGTCGCCACGCTGGAGACCATCGTGCCCAGCCTGCCGACGCTGGAAGCCTACGTGCCGATGCTCAAGACCTTCTGGAGCGACGGCCTGTTCGATCCCCCGGCGCGCCGCTACTTCGCGCTGATGAACCGCTTCGCCGACAGCCGGGCCATGCTCAGCGGCGACCTGCGGTTCGACATGGAGCGCACGTTCGAGGAGTTCCAGGCCGTCTACCAGACGCCCGGCCCGGCGGCGATGATCAACCGGATTCTGCGCTACGACCTCAAGACCCATCTGCAGTCGCTGCTGCAGGTCGAGGACCGCACCAGCATGGCCTGGGGGCTGGAATCCCGCGTGCCCCTGCTGGACTACCGGCTGGTCGAGCTGATGGCCTCGGTTCCCCCGGTCGTCAAGTTCCGCAACGGCCTGCTCAAGCACCTCTTCCGCAGGGCGGTGCGCAACCTGGTGCCCCCGGAGATCTACAACCGGACCGACAAGATGGGCTTCCCGGTGCCCTTCGCCCAGTGGGCCCGCGGCGAGCTGCGGCCGATGATCGCCGACGTCCTGCTGAGCAGGACCTGCCGCCAGCGCGGCCTGTTCGACGTCCGGGCCCTGGAGCGGATGATCGAGACGTCCGGACCGTTCAGCCGGTCGATCTGGGGGGCCCTCTGCCTGGAGCTGTGGCACCGGCTGTTCATCGACCGGAGCCCGGCGGCCTGAGAACCCCCTCCTCCACCGGCCCGGACCGGACCGGCGACTCCGCCGGTCCGCCGCCGCGGGCCGCCAGCACCTCCAGATACAGCCCCTGCGTCAGGGCCATCATCCGGTCGATGGAAAACTGCACCAGCACGTGCTCGCGCGCCCGCCGGCCCATCTCCTGGCGGCGCGGCGGGTCGGCCACCAGCGCGGCCAGGGCCTCGGCCAGGACCTGCGGATCCGACGGCGGCACCAGCAGCCCGTGCAGACCGTGGACCACGATGTCGCGATTGCCCGGCACGTTCGAGACCACCGCCGGCCGGCCGCAGAGCATCGCCTCCATCAGCACATACGGCGCCCCCTCCCACAGCGACGGCAGCACGAAGACGTCCATCGCCGCATACGCCGCCCGCAGATCGTCCACGTATCCGCCCAGCCGCACCCGGCCGGCACACTCCGGCGCCTCCGCCAGCCGGATCAGGCGGTCCCGCAACTCACCCTCCCCCCAGATCACCAGCCGCGCCGCCGGCTCCCGCCCCGCAAGCCGGCGCATGGCCTCGATGAGGTACTCATAGCCCTTCGCCGTCGTCAGCCGGCCGACCGACCCGATCAGCACCTCCGATTCGCCCACGCCGAACCGCCGCCGGGCCGCGGCCCGCTCCTGCACGGAAGGCAGCGGCCAGTCCGCGGCGTCCACGCCGTTGGGGATCAGAACCAGGCGGTCCTCAGGAAGCCCCCGGCGCAGCGCCTCCTCACGCTCGCCGGCGGAAACGCACACGATGCGGTCCGTCATCCGGCTCAGCAGCCGCTCGGCGGCGGCGTAGAGCGGCCGCAAGGGCGTGTGCATCTGGAAGGCAAACCCGTTGGCGGTGTACACCACCGGGATCCCCAGGCGGCCGGCGGCCAGCCGGGCGATCAGCCCGCCTTTGCTGGAGTGACCGTGAAGCAGGTCCACGCCGTCCTCCCGGCACATCCGGGCCAGACGCCGGGCGGCCGGCAGATCGGCCATCGGCGACGGCCGGCGACGCAGTCGCAACCGACGCAGCGGGACACCCCCGGCCGGCAGCGCGGCGTACTCCTCCGTGCGGGCGTCCGGCCGGTCCAGCGAGGCGTAGACCACGGCCGCAAAACGCGTCCGATCCAGGTGCCGCACCAGGTCCAGAGCATGCCGGCCCACACCCGCCCCGGTCGCCTCCACGACATAGCCCACAACGATCGGCCGGCTCCCGCCGGACACCCCGGTCCGAACGCCTGCCCTGCAGCCTGTGGCCGGACGGTCATCGGCCGCCTCGCCGAGCACCTGCCAGGTCAGGTCGGCCGCCCGCTCCCAGGTGTAACCGGCGACACGCGACAGGCCCGCGGCGCGCAGACGCGTCCGCAGCTCCGCGTCGGTCAGCAGGCGTTCCAGGCCCGCCGCCACCGCCTCGACGTCGTGCGGATCGACCAGCACGGCGGCCTCGCCGGCCGTCTCGGGCATGGCCGTGCGGTCGGAGGTCAGCACCGGCGTTCCGCAGGCCATGGCCTCCAGCAGCGGCAGACCGAAACCTTCGTACAGCGAGGGGTAGGCGAACGCCGCCGCGCCGGCATACAGCGCCGGAAGGTCCCCGTCCGGCACGGGCCCGAGGTGCCGGACATTCGCCGGCAGGGGAAGCTGATTCCGCAGATCGGAGAACGCCAGCCCCGAGGGACCGGCGATGACCAGCTCGACGTCGCCGACGCCGCGGTCCAGCCGCTCCCAGGCCCGCAACAGCGTGGCGTGATTCTTGCGGCTGGAGGCCGCCCCGAGGGCGAAGACGTACGGCCGGTCGAGCCGGTGACGGGCCCGCACGGCCTCGATCCGCTCCTGCGGCGGTACGGCGAAGGTCGGATCGACTCCCAGCGGAATCACGCGGATGCGGTCGGGGTCGACGCCCAGGAGCCCGACGATCCGGTCGCGCGAGAATGCCGAGACGGTGATGATCCGTGCCACCCGCCGGGCCAGCCGCGGCAGCAGCCGGCGGTAGAACATCACGAACCGGCGGCTGTACCACTCGGGGTGCTCCAGCATCGCCAGATCGTGAAGGGTCAAGACCTGCCGGCGGACGCCCAACGGCCCCGAGCCGCCCGGCGACCACAGCACGCCGGCGTCGCGTACCCGCGACGGCAGAACGAGCTGCTCCCAGGTGTGGCCGCGAAGCCTCCGGCCCAGCAGCCGCCCCTCGGCAGCCTCGATGGAGTGAAGGAGCGAAAGAGACCGATATTCGTCCCTCGCCGGCTCCGGCGAAAGCAGCACCACCTCGCGGGCCGGCAGCCGGCGGCAGATCTCCAGCGCGTAGCGCTGCACGCCGGTCAGCGGCTGGGTCACGAACCTGGCGTTGATGCAGATCCGTCCGGGCATGGGCTCCACCCCGCTCCGTCCGGCCGCCGAGCAGCCCACGGGGCTCACCCGCCCTCGTCCGCCAGCGTCGCGGCCAGTTCCTCCCAGCTGCGGATGCCGTCTCGCCCAATGCGGCGGCGGTCAAATGCGTCCGCGGCCCGCAGGGCCGCGACGATGCCGGCGGTATCGCCGGGCCGGTAGTGGAACATGTGTTCCCGCCCGCAGCGGAGGAACTCCGGTGCGACGATCGGCAGCCGGCACCAGGTATACTGCAGGACCTTCAGGCTGTCGGTGAAGCACTCGGCGCCGGGTGTGTAGACCAGCGTCTGCAGACCGATATCGGCGTGAAGCAGAAAAGGCACCGTTTCAGCGAACGGCCGCTCTCCGTGGCCGACGACATTGGGCCGGCGCGGCAGCCCGCCCACCGGACCGATCACATGGAAAACCCACTCCGGCAGCGCCGCCGAGGCCCTGGCCAGGAAATCCCGGTCGAACATCGCGCTGCCCACGAACACGCAGCGCGGGCGGGGTCCCGGCCCGTAAGGATCCTCGTGGGGGCGATCGAAGAGCTCCCGGGCGATGCCGTGGTGGTGCAGGGCGGCGCGGGGCAGCCGGCCGAAACGCTGCAGCAGCGCCGGGCTCGGCACGCTGACCAGGTCGAACGCCCCGGCCAGCCGCTCCTCGGCCTCCAGCACCGCCGGATGGTTGCGCAGCACCCGCATGTCGTCGGAAACCCGGTACACGCAGCGGGCCTGAGGACTTAGACGCCGCACCTGCGGAAGGAGCATCATGCCGGGAGTGCTCTCGAAGATCACCAGATCGGCCTGCCGCACCCACGGCTCGGCCTCGCCCAGCGGCAGGTCCCCGTAGCGGGCAAACCAGCCGGAGGTCAGGCGGTTCAGCAGCCCCAGCCGGAGATTGGCCGGATGCCAGGCCGTGTACCAGACGAAGCTCCACAGTCCCGGACGCAGGGCCCGCAGCCGGCCGGCCTCCCCGGGCGACAGGCAGGCCAGCCGCCGGTCCCGCCGCAGCCGCGACAGCCGGCTGATCGAGGCGGTGATGAACAGCACGTCCCACCCCAGCCGCGTATAGGCCTCGGCCAGCCAGTGGAAGCCCGCCCGGCGCGGCGACCGGAGGGGGTGACCGCTGATCAGAACCACCCGCTTCATGGCTGCCTCTCCACCGCCGCGCGCCGGGGGGAACGGACGCGGGAGAGGCGCGATGCGCCCGCCCGGATGCGCCGCCGACCGGTCTTGTACGGCATCGCCCCGGGG
>CAZSYS010000312.1:0-5462 GCA_964611365.1 uncultured Planctomycetales bacterium | reverse complement strand
ACTTCCGGCCTCCCGGTTGACCGTGGCAGCGTTGTCGGCGATACCTCGGACGACCTGTCCGAGGCTGTCGACCATGCTGTTGAACGACTCGGCCAGCATGCCCAGCTCGTCCTGACGGGTCACCTCGAGCTTGCGGGTCAGGTCGCCCTGGGCGACCTGCCGGGCGAAGGCCACGGTCCGCTGGATGGGCTTGGCGGCCATGCCGGAGATGACCGCCGCCAGGAGGCAGCCGACGATCTGGAAGATGACCATGCCCGCCAGCGAGCGGACAGTCGCCGAGCGCAGCCTGTCGTGGGAGAGCTCCGCTGCCGCCGTGGCATCCTGGAACCCGTCGTGGGCCGTCTGGTCCAGCAGATCGGCGATCTCCGCGGCCAGAGCCTCGCGCTGGGCGGAATCGGTGTTGCCGGTCTGTCCGCCAGCCGCAAGGGCGAGCGTCTCGTAGGCCGAAAGTCTGTCCGTGACCTTCGTCAGGTTCTCCTTGAGGTCCGCCAGCCCGGCGTGGGAGGCGATCAGCTGCTCCAGCGCGGCCAGGTGCTTGCGGGCCTGGTCCATCGCCGACCGGGCGGCCTGAAGGTTCTTCTCTTCGCCGCCGCGGGCGTACAGTTCGAAGCCCAGCCGCGCCGCGGAGAAGGATCGGAAGATTCCGTCGGCCGTCTCGGTCGCCGGCAGTTTCTCGTCCGCCAGGATGGAGGCCTGTCCGCTGACGGTGTGCATGTCCCACACCGCCACGACGCTCAGGACCGCGGTCATCAGCACCACCGCGTTGATTCCGATCCAGGTCTTGGTTCGCAGCTTGAGCTTTTTGAACATCGGGTAATCTGCCTCTTCCAGGCCGGCATGGGCCGGCTCACCTGTCCGGTTCATCCCTCGGGCGCCCGCGGCGCCCTTCCACGTGTGCCGGATCTCAGCCGGCGTTCTCCGTCCGTCGGGACTCCGGATCCGCGGAGCTGGGCTCCGCATCGATCCGGAAGCGCGCGAGGTTCTCGCGCAGGCCGGCCGCCAGCTCGTGGAGCTGGCGTCCGGCGGTCTGGGTGGCCCCGGCGCTCTCCGAGGTGCGCCGGGCGTTGGCATCCACCCGGGCGATGCTCTGGGTGATCTCGCGGGTGGCGGCGGCGGTCTCCGTGACGTTGCTGGAGACGGCCTGCGCGGCCACGGCGGCGCGCGAGACGCTCTCGGAGATCTCCCGGGTGGTGATGCTCTGCTCCTCGACCGCCGAGGCGATGGTCCGCGATGCCTGATGAACCTGTCCCACGACCTGGCCGATCTCGCCGATCGCCCGCACGGTCTCGCCGGCGGAGCCCTGGATGCCCTCGATTCGCCGGCGGATGTCCTCGGTGGCCTCGGCCGTCTGACGGGCGAGGTTCTTGACCTCCGTGGCGACCACCGCGAAGCCCTTGCCGGCCTCTCCGGCGCGGGCGGCCTCGATGGTGGCGTTGAGGGCCAGCAGGTTGGTCTGCTCGGCGATGTCCTGGATGAGTTCGGTGACCTTGCTGACCTCGCGGGCGGCCTGGCCGAGTTCGGTCACCCGGGCGTTGCTGGTCTCGGCCAGCCGGGCGGCGTTGTCGGCCACGGCGGCGGCCTGTTCGGCGCTGCGGGCGACCTCGGAGATGGCCGCGGTCATCTGCTCGGCGGCGGCCGCGACGGTCTTGACGCTGTCGGACATCTGACCGGTCGAGGCGGCCATGTTGCCCATGTTGACCGACATTTCCTCGGCGGCGGCGGCGACGGTGGCGGACTGGCTCTTGGTTTCGTCGGCGCCGCGGGTCAGCTCCGCGCCGGTCTCGGTCAGCTGCTCGGAGGACCGGCCGAGGGTGTCGGCGCGCTGCCGGATGTCCCGGAGCATGGTGCGGAGACTGGTGCACATCCCGTTGAGGGCGGCGGCCAGCTGGCCGGTCTCGTCGCGGCTTCGCAGGTCGCAGCTGCCGCTGACGTCGCCGTCGGCGATCGCCTGGCTGAAGGCCACCATCCGCCGGAAGGGCCGCACAATCGCCCGGGTGGCCATCCAGGCCAGCAGGCCCCCGCCGGCCGCGACGAGAATGACCACCGCGACGCCGCCCTCCAGCAGCGAGGCCCGCACGCGTGCGTCGGCCTCATCCAGCGACTGGATGATTTCGAAGGCCCCGTGCACCTCGCCGGGTTTCCAGTTCTCCATGCGCGCGCCGGTGGGATCGAGCCCCTGGTCGTTGCCCCAGAGCTCGGCCGACGTCGCCGGATCGCCGTGGCAGAGCATGCAGTCTTCAGTCAGCCGGATGGGGCGGAAGTAGCGGACCGCGTTGAGCGAGGCATCGACCACGTGGTACTCCGGCAGGTCGCCCTTCTCCAGCCGGGCGAGCGCCTCGGCCTCGACGGCGTCGGGGTTGTTCTTTGGATTGCGGGCGTGGTTCTTGGGGACGCGGAAGGTGTAGCCGCCCTCGGCGGCCTTGGCCATGCCGGCTTTCCAGCCGGTGACCACCGGCACGGCGGCCAGCACGCGGTCCAGGTGGCCGTCGCGGGCCCAGGCCACCATCTGCTCCTTGCCGAACAGGCCCAGATCCCACTTGCGGCCCATCTCTTCGCGGACCGCCTCGGCGGTCAGGGCCACGCTGCGGGCCTTGGCGACGCACTCCTGGCGGGCGGCGGCCGTGGCGTGGTGCCAGTAGCCGGCGAACAGCACGACGCTCAGCACCACCAGCTGCGACCCGCCGATCAGGATGATCTTTCCTCTGAGACTCAGGTTCAGACGCATGGGTCAGGGCTCCGGGATGACAAGGGTTCCTTTCGTTCAGTTATCCGACCGCTCCTGGGGCGGCGGGCTGCCGGCCAGGGCCTCCTCGACGTCGAGGATGACCAGCAGCTCCTTCTCCAGCTTGCAGACTCCCTTGAAGAACCGGCCGTCCACGCCGCTCACGTTGGCCGGGGGGGGCTCGATGTCGCCGGCAGAGGTCCGGACCACATCGCCGATGCGGTCGACCAGCAGGCCGATGCGTTCGCCGCGGGCGTTGACCACCACGTTGCGGCTCTGCTCGGTGATCTCCGCCGCCGGCAGGCCGAGAATGGCCCGCAGATCGACGACCGTCGCCACCTCGCCGCGCAGGTTCACCACCCCGCGCACGAAGTGCGGCGCATGGGGGACGGGAGTCATGGTCAGCTGCCGGTTGATTTCCTCGATCTGCCGGATGTCCAGTCCCAGCAGGATGTCGCCCACATGGAAGGTGGCGTACTCGAGTTCGTCGCCGCTGATCGGGGCGCCCGCCGCTCTGGCGGTCATCGTCTGGTTCATGTCTGCTTCCTCGCCGGAATGCCGGTTCAGGTTCTCAGGTCCGTGCCGCCGCGGCGGCCTTCACGTATCGCGCGACCGAAGCCAGCAGCTGGTCGCGGTCAAGCTTGATCTGGTAGTCGTCCACGCCGGCCTGGCTGCCCCGCTGGACGTCCTCCTGTCCGGCCAGCGACGTGACCGCGATCACCGGCAGGTGGGCGAAGCGCGGATCCTGCTTGATCCGCCGGGTCAGCTCGTAACCGTCGAGGTTCGGCATCTCGATGTCGGTCACGACCACGTCGAACGTCTGCCCGCCGGCCTGGAGCGTGTTCCAGGCCTCCAGCCCGTCCTCGCAGGCCACGACGGTGTAGCCGCTGTCGCCCAGGAAGCTGCTGACCTGATTGCGGAAGAAGGCGGAGTCCTCGGCGAACAGCACCCGGGCGCCGACGCTGGAGGCCGAAGGTCCCTCCGCGGCCCCCGCCGGGCCTGCGAACCAGGCCGGGTGGGCCTTCTGGGCGAGCTCGAAGAGATCGAGCACCCGCGTCGCCTTCTGGTCCAGCACCAGCGACCCCAGCACGCCGGCCTCGCGGAAGGTGAGGGTGTCCAGCTCGGTGCTGATCTCGCGGATGTCGACCAGCTGCGGGGCCACCAGGCCGATCTCCTGCTTCTGACGGCCGACGCGGAACACGATGACGTAGTAGTGCGGCTGCCCGGGGCGCGGGCGGGCGGTGACCAGGTCGTGCAGGCTGATCAGCGGCAGCGACGCTCCGCGATACTGCAACACCTCCTGGCCGCCGACGCTGTCGATCTGTTCGGCGCGGATCCGCTCGATCCGGGCGATCAGCCCCATCGGAACGGCGAACAGCTCCGACGGGTCGTTGGTGAACAGCAGGGCCATCTGGGTTTCGGCACCGCCGGCCTGGCCCTGTCGCTGGGCCTCGCGCTCCTCGGTCTGCGGGACCGTCAGCTGGCAATGGGTCGCGATCGAGGCCGCGTCCAGGATCAGGGCGACTCTCCCGTCTCCCAGAATGGTGGCCCCGGCCAGGCACGGGCATCCCTTGAGATGGCGGCCCAGGGGCTTGACCACGATCTCCTCGGAGTCATGCAGCCCGTCCACCACCAGCCCGTAGCGCAGCTGCCCGGTCTCCACCACGATCACGTTCAGGGCGCCCGGCGCCGTATCGCCCCGGCGGTCGTCGCCGGCGCGGCGATCCCGGATCTCCGGAGGCGGCTCCCGGCCGGCGCGGCGGTCCGCGAGGTTCACCCGCTGGTTGTCCTCGAGCACCGCCGGCACGGGATCCAGGTACTTGGAGCGGATTCCCAGCGCGGTGCTCAGGCGCACCAGGGGCAGCAGGCTGCCCCGAAGCCGCATGACCTCGGCGTCCTTGACCCTCTCGATACGCGTGGCGACCTCGCCGGCGCTGATCCGCACCAGCTCGTTGATGCTGACCTGGGGCATCGCGTAGCGATCGTCTCCGCAGCGCACGATGAGCGAGGGAATGATCGCCAGCGTCAGCGGCAGCTTGACGCTGATCGTGGTCCCCTGGCCGAGCTGGGTCTCGATGTCCACGGTGCCGCCCAACCGCTCGATGTTGGTCTTGACCACGTCCATGCCGACCCCGCGTCCGCTGACGTCGGTGACCTTCTCGGCGGTCGAAAGGCCGGGGTGCATGATCAGCCGGACGGCCTCGCGTTCGCTCATTTCGCGGGCCTGCTCACGGGAGATCAGGCCCATGCTGACGGCCTTTTCGCGCAGCCTGGCCGAGTGGATGCCGGCCCCGTCGTCGCTGATCGAGATGTTGACCTTGCCGGCCTGGTGGAAGGCCCGCAGCACGATCCGGCCGACGGGGTTTTTGCCCGCGGCCCGCCGCACGTCGGGCATTTCGACGCCGTGGTCCACCGCGTTGCGGACCAGGTGGGTCAGCGGGTCGCCGATGGCCTCGATGATCGACTTGTCCAGCTCGACGTCCTTGCCCTCGACGACGAGCTCGCACTGCTTGCCCAGCTTGGCGCTGAGGTCCCGTACAACCCGCGGGAACTTGTTGAACACCGTCCCGATCGGCTGCATGCGGGTCTGCATGATCGCTTCCTGCAGCTCGCTGGTCACCTGGTTGAGGCGAGCTCCCACCGATTCCAGCCCGTCGTGGTTGCGGGCGTTGATGGTCTGCAGCAGCTGATTGCGGCCCAGCACCAGCTCCCCGGCGAGGTTCATCAGCCGGTCCAGCAC
>CAZSYS010000311.1:0-5464 GCA_964611365.1 uncultured Planctomycetales bacterium | reverse complement strand
GGCCACGGCCGGCCCTCGGGGCTCTGTCGGTGCCGCGGCGGGCGGCGGCACGCGGCGGGCGCAGCGAAGCCGTCGGTGATGCTCAGGCCTGGAAATCGATGACCGCGACCCGGGACCAGCCGTCCCGGTGCCGCTGGACGTATTCCAGGTGGAGCGGGTGGTCGGCGTAGACTTCGTAGCCGGCCTTGTCGTCAAAGACGACCACCAGGCCGATGTCGAAGTCGGTGACGCTGACCGGGCGCTGCATGGTCTGGTCGCGCGGGCCGCTGCGCACCATGCGAACGGTGGGGATGCCGGCCAGCAGGGCGTCGGCGTCGGCGATCTGAGCCCGGAGGCGGTCGTCGGGCGTGCCGGGCTTCAGCGTGAAGCAGACGACGTGAATGTATCTCATGACGGCTCCATGACCTGCCGGCGCGGCACGCTGTTCCGGGGCAGCGGCGTGCGGCCGAGGAAGGCTTTTTATACAATCCCGCCCCGAATCGCGACAAGCCCGCTTCCGGCCGCCCCGGCCGGCGTGCGACGGAGTCTGAGCCGATGAAGCATGCCATCGCCCTGTTTCTGGCCCTGAGTCTCAACGCGGCCGCCAATCTGATGATGAAGGTGGGTGTGCGGCGTTTCGGCCCGCAGGGCCTGGACCTTCGTGCCGGCGGCTGGCCGGTGGCGGCGGATCTGGCCGGCAACTGGGTGCTGGTCCTGGGCCTGGTTCTGTTCGCATCCAACGTGGTGTTCTATCTTTACGCGTTGTCGGGCATTCACATCAGCGCCGCCTACCCGATCATGTTCGGCGGGGGGTTCACGATCATCGCGATTGCCGCCTGGGCGGGGCTGGGCGAGCACATGTCGGCCGGTCAGTGGACCGGCGTGGCCCTGATTCTGGCGGGGGTGATCCTGGTGGCCCGGGGGATGAGTTTCGGCGGGTCGGCCGCGGGGGGCTGAGCCGGCCGGTCAGCCGGTCGGGCGGGCGGATTCGGCGGCGCGGACGGTGCGCCCGCAGCGTTCGATGCGGCGGACGCGGTAGGTGGCGCGGCGCTGGCTCTCGAAGTAGGTGCGGGCGATGAGATCGGCGACCACGCCGACGGCCAGCATCTGGGCGCCCATGATGGCCAGCAGGGAGGCCAGGAGGACCAGGACGTTGCGGTTGAGGTGCAGGGGTTCGCCGCCGAAGGCGCCGAATCGCTGCAGCAGGGCGACGGCCAGCACGGCCAGGGCCAGCCCGAACGACCAGGCGGCCAGCTTGCCGAAGAAGTACAGCGGCTTGGTGACATAGCCCCCCAGGAACTTGACCGTCACCAGGTCCAGCAGCACGCTGAAGGTGCGTTTGAGTCCGTACTTGGACTGTCCGCGGGTGCGCGGGCGGTGGTGGACGACCATTTCGGCGACCCGGGCGCCCTCCCAGCGGGCCAGGGCCGGGAGGAAGCGGTGCATTTCGCTGTAGAGGTGCACGTCCCTGAGCACCTCGCGGCGGTAGGCCTTGAGGGTGCAGCCGTAATCGTGGATCCGCACGCCGGTGGCGCAGCCGATGATCCAGTTGGCCAGGCGTGAGGGCAGGCGGCGGGACAGGGCCCGGTCCTTGCGGTCGCGGCGCCAGCCGCTGACCACGTCGCAGCCGGGGGGCTCGTCGAGCCGGGCCAGGAGGGCGGGGATGTCGTGCGGGTCGTTCTGCAGGTCGCCGTCCATCGGCACCACGACGCGTCCGACGGCATGGTCGAATCCCGCGGCCATGGCGGCGGTCTGTCCGAAGTTCCGGCGCAGCTCGATGAGGGTAACCCGCGGATGCCCGCCCACGGCCGCCCGCAGGCGAGGCAGGGTGCGGTCCTCGCTGCCGTCGTCCACGAAGATCACCTCGTAGTCACAGCCGGCCGCATCCAGCACCTGGCGGAGTTCGGTCCAGAGCGGTTCGACGTTGTCCTCCTCGTTGTGCAGGGGGATGATCACCGAGAGTTCGCGCAGCGCGTCGCCGTCGTCACCGGTCCGGCCGTCGGTGTCGGGCCCGGCGATGGGGGGGATGGTTGCGGTCCGGTCGGGCGTCATGCCGGCAGCATACGCCCGCCGGGCGGCGGCGTCCATGCCGGCGGGGGGAGGGCCGGACCGCGGGCCGGGCGTCTGCGGCGGGGCTCACTTGGACAGCGGGCCGCCCTGGCCGAGGGTGGCGATGATGCGCAGGGCCGCCGGTCCGACGAGCACCACGAAAATCGACGGGAAGATGAACAGCACCAGGGGCACCATCAGCTTGACGGTGGTCTTCTGGGCGCGTTCCTCGGCCTTGAGGCGGCGTTTCTGGCGGAGGGTCTCGGCCTGGGTGCGCAGGGCCTTGGCGACGCTGGTGCCGAACTTCTCGGCCTGGGTGATCACGGCGACCAGGGCCTTCATCTCCTCGACGCCGCTGCGGCGGGCCATGTTTTCCAGGGCCTCGGCCCGCGGCACGCCCATCTGGGTCTCCAGGACGGCGATCTGCATTTCCTCGCTGAGTTCGGAGTGCACGTTGCGCATTTCGTCGCTGACCCGCTGGATGCCGGCGTCCAGGCCGAGCCCGGATTCGACGGAGACGACCAGCAGGTCGAGGGAGTCCGGCAGCCCGTTGCGGATCTTCTCGGTCCGCTGGCTGACGGCGATCCACAGCCAGAGGTTGGGGAACATGAAGCCCACGCCGCCGGCGAAGGCCACCAGGCCGAAGAGCTTCATCGGCTCGTGGCCGCCCTGCCAGCCGGCCAGCAGGGCCACGAGGGCGAGGATGACGCCGACGATGGTCTTGCTGGCGAGGAAGTTGCGGACCACCTGTTCGCCGCGGAAGCCGGCGGTGGCGAGCTTGTCCCGGAGGGTGGACATCTCCTGGTCGTTGCGCGGCATGACCGGCTTGATGGCGTAGGGCGCGACCCTGTCGAGCATCTGCCGGGCGGCGGTGAGGGTGCCGTCCTTGCGTCCTTCGGCCGGGTCGGCCGCGGCCCGCTGGCCGCGCATCCGGCGGCGAACGGTTTCCTCCTGCGGGTCGCGGGCCGGCCAGAGGGCGTACACGATCAGGCCGGCGCTGAGCACCACGAGGGCTCCGATGATCATCATTTCCTGGTTCATGGCATCACACCCTGCAGTCCGGGGGCCCGCCGGGCCCCGGGGTTCACACCTTGATATTCACGATCTTCTTGATCATGGCCAGGCCCATCAGGTCCATGCCGATGGCCATGCCCAGCAGCATCTTGCCGTTGGGCTCGTAGAGCAGCACGCGGGCGTAGTCGGGGTTGACCACCAGGCACGCGAAGAACACGAGCACGGGCAGGGCCAGCAGCACCCACCCGGAGAGCCGCCCCTCGGCGGTCAGGGCCTGGACCACGCCGAGCAGCTGGATGCGGTCGCGGATGACCTTGCCGATCTTGTCGAGGATTTCGGCGAGGTCGCCGCCGGTCTGGCGCTGGATGAGCACCGCGGTCACGAAGAAGCGGACGTCCATCTGGTCGATGCGGTTGGCCATGTTGAGCAGGGCCTCCTCGATCTTGATGCCGAGGTTCTGCTCGTGGAAGACGCGGGCGAACTCGCCGGCGATGGGGTCGGGCATCTGTTCGCTGATCAGCTGGATGGAGCTGGCCAGGGCGTGGCCGGCGCGGAGCGCCTGGCCCATGAGGTCGAACACGTCGGGCAGCTGGTGGACCAGGGTCTTGATCCGCTTCTTGCGCCGCCGCATCAGCCACAGCAGCGGGAGGGTGGCCACGCCGAGCCCCGAGGCCAGGGCGCTGACCGGGCTCATGCGGAGCATGAGCAGGGCCGCGGTGACCCCGGTGCCGGCCAGGACGAGGTTGATCAGCATCCGGGAGGCGGACCAGTCCAGGTCGGCCTGGTCGAGGACCCGCTGCAGCTTGGTGACGACCTGGAGGCGGGCGACGAAGCCTTCCAGGAAGCCGCCCTGGAGCTCGGCCACGCGTTTGCGGAGGAGCATCTCCTTGACCCGCTGCTCGCGCGTGCCCTTCTTGATCTCGCTGAGCCGCTCGAGGACCTTGCGCTGCCTGGAGGTGCGCAGGTCCATGGCCACCTGGAAGATCCCCCAGGCCAGCATCATCGAGCCGGCGACGGGCAGGAGGAGGAACATGATGTTTCCCAACGCTGACATGGGACACCCCGTCTCGGGTCAGGGGCCCGGCGAAGGCCCCGCTTCACAAGGCACGGGCCGCTCCGGCTGTCCGGCCGGCCCGCCCGGTCAGTCCTCGCGGTCGCTCACCAGCACCTGGCGCTCGAAGAACGACGGATCCAGGTCGCACCCGGCGGCGGTGAGCCGGTCCATGAACGTGGGCCTCAGCCCGGTGGCCACGATGCGGCCCCAGGCCCGGCCCTGGGAATCGATGCCCATCTGTTCGAACGCGAAGATGTCCTGCATGGTGACGACGTCGCCCTCCATGCCGGTGACCTCGGTCACGCTGACGATCTTTCTCGGCCCTCCGGTGAGCCGCTGGGCCTGCACGATCAGGTCGATGGCCGAGGCGAACTGCTGGCGGATGGCCCGCACCGGCAGCTCGAAGCCGGACATCATCACCATGGTCTCGACGCGCTGCACGGTGTCGCGCGTGCTGTTGGCGTGCAGGGTGGTCAGCGAGCCGGAGTGGCCGGTGTTCATGGCCTGGAGCATGTCCAGGGTCTCGGCCCCGCGGCACTCGCCGACCACGATGCGGTCCGGACGCATGCGCAGGCTGTTGATCAGCAGGTCGCGGATCGTGATCTGTCCCTTGCCTTCGATGTTGGCCGGCCGCGTCTCGAGCCGGACCACGTGGGGCTGCCGCAGCCGCAGCTCGGCCGCGTCCTCGATGGTCACGATGCGCTCGTTGGGCGGGATGAACGACGACATGTTGTTCAGCAGCGTCGTCTTGCCCGACCCCGTGCCGCCGATGATCAGGATGTTCAGATGGGCCACCACGCAGGCCTCGAGGAACTTCACCATCTGCGGGGCGCAGGACTTGAAGGCCACGTAGTCGTCCCAGGTGATCGGGTCCTTGCCGAAGCGCCGGATCGAGACGCTCGGTCCGTCGATCGCCAGCGGGGGAATGATGGCGTTGAAGCGCGAGCCGTCCTTCAGGCGCGCGTCCACCATCGGGCAGATCTCGTCGCAGCGCCGACCCACGGCGCTGACGATCTTGTCGATCACGTGCAGCAGGTGCTCGTTGTCGCGGAAGGTGACGCTGGTCAGCTCGAGCTTGCCCTTGCGCTCGACATACACATGCTTGGGGCCGTTGATCAGGATGTCGCTGACCGCGGCGTCGGCGAGGATGACCTCCAGGGGCCCCAGGCCGAAGGTCTCGTCCAGCACCTCCTTGACCAGCTTCTGCCGCTCGGCGTGGTTCAGCAGGGTGTTTTCCTGCTCGCACAGGCCGAGAATGATCTCGCCCACCTGCTCGCGGATTCCCGGGTCGTCGCCCTTCATGGCATTCAGGTCGAGCTGCTCGACCAGCTTGCGGTGGATCCGCGTCTTGAGGGCGTAGTATTTCTC
>CAZSYS010000310.1:0-5464 GCA_964611365.1 uncultured Planctomycetales bacterium | reverse complement strand
GCCCAGCGCCGCCCGCGCGCCGGCGCGGTCCGATGGAGCGAACACCGCCGTGTCCACCCCGGTCGGGATGACCTGCTGCCCCCCGTCGCTGCCGGCGACGGCGTGAACCCGCCGGGCCAGCGACCGGCTGACGGCAATGACCGCGTCGACCCCCCGCAGCATCGCCCGGATCTGCAGCCGGCGGACCGTCCGCCGCGAGAGGGCTTCGATCTTGCCGCGCACCGTGACCACCACCGGAATCCGCATCCGGCGGCCGGCCAGCCAGGCCCCGACGCCGTCGGGATACTCGAAGTGGGCGTCCAGCAGGTCCGGTCTCCAGTCCCCGGCCCCGCGGACGGCACGCCGGAGACAGCGGGCAAAGGCCAGCCCGTCGGTCAGCCGGCCCACCAGCGGCACGCTGGTCATCGGCGGATACCAGGCCGGCAGCGGGCCTGCGGCCGGACCCTCCGGGCGGCGCCGGCGCAGCAGTGGACATCGCAGCCGCGGGGCGACCACCCGCACGTCGATCGGATAACGGCGGGCCAGGGCCGCCAGCCTTCGCTGGACGAAAACCCCCTCCTCGGGAGCGTCCGCCGCCGGATAGCAGAGCGTGGCCGTCAGCACGCGCATGCGAGACTCTCCCTCCCTTCCCGGTTTGCGGTCGCACCACCGGCCGAGGTGTGCTCACGCCTCGCGGCACGGCGGGCCCACAACTCCAGGTTCAGCAGCGCCCACAGCGGCAGGCCGTACGAGCGCCGGCCGCGGGCGTGCTCCCCGGCGAGCCGTGCCACCGCCCGGGGCTCCAGCCATTCCCGGCAGCGGGCGTCCGCCGCCAGCAGCAGGTCGCCCACCATCGGCCGCAGCGGCCCGCGCAGCCAGGCGTCGACCGGCACGTCGAAGCCGCGCTTGGGACGCGCCGCGACCGACTCGCCCAGCCAGCGGGCCAGCAGGCGGCGCAGCAAGATCTTGCCCCGGCCGCGCCGCAGCTTCAGATCGTCGGGCATCCCGGCACAGAGTTCCACCAGCCGGTGGTCCAGCAGCGGCGGGCGGACCTCCAGTCCGACGGCCATCGAGGCCCGGTCCACCTTCGTGAGGATGCCGTCGACCATGAGTGTCTTGATATCGACATACAATAGCCGGTTGAGCAGCGTGGCCCCCGCGGCACGCCCGAAGCAGGCCCGCCCCTTCTCCCAGGGATCGGCCGCACCCGCCCGGCGCCACTCCGGCCGCAGCACCGCCTCCGGCAGGATGCCGCCGAGAATCGCTGCGCTCCGCAGGTGGGCGGTGATGTCGTCCCGCGCGAGGTTCTCCAGCGTGCGGCCGGCGCGCAACGCCCTCGGCAGGCGCCCGCCGGACGGCCAGCACCGCCCGACGCCGCCGGCGGTCGACCGCAGCCAGCCCGGCAGCACCCGGCGAAGGCGGCTCTCGGCCAGGTCGAAGCGGTAACGGCGATACCCCGCCAGCAGCTCGTCCCCGCCGTCGCCGGAGAGAGCCACGGTGACGCTCTGCCGGGCGGCGGCGGCCAGGTGATACATGGGCACCGCACAGGGATCGGCAAAAGGCTCGTCGAAACAGCCGGCCAGAACCTCCAGGGCTCCGGCGGCATCCGCCCGGACCACGATCTCACGGTGATCGGTGCCCAGCCGGCCGGCCAGATCGGCGGCCGCCCGCCGCTCGTCGTGATCGGTCTCGTCGAAGCCGACCGTCCGCGTCAGCACCGGCCCGTCCGCCCGGCGACACATCGCCGCGGTCACCGCGGCCGAGTCCACTCCACCGCTGAGAAACACGCCCAGGGGGACATCCGCGATCATCCGCAGCCCGACGGCATCCTCCAGAAGCTCGCCAAAACGGTCGATCCGGCGGCTTTCCTCCGCCGCGCTGCCTTCAGACGCCGGCTGGCCCGGCGCCAGGTCCCAGTAGTGCCGCCGACAGGCTCCGCCGGCAGTTCGGCAGAGCAGCTCTCCCGGCTCCAGCTGCCGGACGCCCCGGTAGATCGTCCGCGGACTCTGCACGTGACCGAACGTCAGGAAATCCTGCAGCGCGGCCGGGCACACCTCGCGGGAAAGGTCGCCGGGAACCAGCAGGGCCTTCAGCTCCGAACCGAAAACGATCCTGCGCCCGTCGTCGTGCCAGTACAGCGGCTTGATGCCCAGCCGGTCGCGGATCAGCACCAGCCGATGCCGGCGGACATCCCACAGAGCCGCGGCGAACATGCCGTTGAGCCGCTCCACGAAGGCCTCGCCGTGATCTTCATAGAGATGAACGAGGACTTCGGTGTCGCACCGGGTCCGCAGCACGTGCCCGCCGGCGCGCAGCTCCTCGGCCAGCTCGAGGTGGTTGTGGATCTCGCCGTTGAACGTCACCCACACCGTGCCGTCCTCGTTGGCCATTGGCTGGTGGCCGTGGTCAAGATCCAGGATGCTCAGCCGGGTGTGGCCCAGGCTCGCGCACGCATCCTCGTAAGCACCCAGGCCGTCCGGTCCGCGGTGCCGCAGCGTCCGGGCCATGCGCGCCCCGACACCCCGCTCCGCCGGCGTCAGCCCGTCAAACCGGACGAGTCCCGCGATCCCGCACACGCGCCATACCCCCTGTCAGACCCGGGCCTGGCCGCCCGCGTCCGGCCCGGCCGGGCATTCCTTCCCGATGGCCCCGGGTTTGCGCACCAGCCAGGAGAAGAGAACACCCTGCCCCGGCCAGACCACCCCCATGGCGGCGTCGGCCAGTCCCCGCAGCGGCGGCAGCCGCCGGGCCGCGTCGCCGAGGTAATCGCTCCAGCGGATGAACACCGTCTCGTAGCCGCCCGGCAACCCGGCCAGCAGCGCGCACGGATCGAAACCCGCCCGGCCGCCGGCCCCCCGGGCGTGAGGGTCCAGCAGTTCCAGCAGATCAGCCGGCAGATCCTCCTCGACCACGTCCCGGTCGCCGATCGGATCGTCATCCCCGGCGGTGCCGTCATACCGGCACGCCTGGTCACCCGGACCGGCCAGCCCCAGACGCCGCCCCAGCTGCCGCAGGCGGCGGCGGTTCTGTCCGAAATCGAGGTACCACGCCAGCCGGTCCAGACCGACCGAGAGACGGCGCAGCGCGGCGTTCCGGAAGTGCGCCGCGTTCGGCTCGAAACCCAGGGCGAAAAGCCCGCCGGGACGCAGCACGCGATCGATTTCGGCCAGCACATCCGCCGGTTCGGCCATGTGGTGCAGGGCGGCGTTCATCGCCACCAGGTCCACCGACGCGTCCGCAAGCGGCAGATCCGCCGCGTCGGCGGCGCTGCCGATCAGCCGCGGACCGCCTGGGGCCGGTTCGTGGCGCCACTTGTGCTGCACCGTCCGGATGGCCTCCTCGGTGAGGTCCAGGGAAAGCAGCCGGTCGCCCGGGCCCAGCCGGCGGCCCAGCAGGCGGCCGGCAAAGCCCGTGCCGCAGGCCAGGTCCACGACCACCAGGCCTCCGGCGCAGGACCCCGCGCCCGCCCGCCGATCCTCCAGCAGCCGGCCGGCGACCTGCTCCCAGAAGCCCCGCTCGGCCCTGTGCCGCCGCCGGTGCTCGCGGTCGAAGCAGGCCTGGGCCCGGGCGTGGAAGCTCCGGTTCACCCGGCGAATCGCCGCGGCGCGGACTCTCCGGAGATCAGTCGTGGCGACAGACGCTTGCAACCGCCGACTCCTGGTGTCAACAGGCCAGCGCCGGACCGGGCGCCGCCGGGCTCGTCAACCACCGCGCGAGCCGCGCGTAAACCTGCTCCTCGACGCGGGCCTCGGCATGGATCTCGCTCTCGACCGCCCGGTGGATGCAGACCGGAAGCATGATCAGCCACCAGGCACCCTCGGTGTACAGACGGCTGACGAACAGCCCCGAAACCGCGTACACCACCAGGCTGATCCGCGAGGCGAAGATGATCAGCTCGTACCTCCCCGGCGACGGCAGCCGCTGCCGGGCCCGCCGGATTGCGTGATTGAGCGTCCACCAGCTGCCGCCCAGCGTCGCCAGATAGACCATCAGCCCGAAGACGCCCAGCTCGCAGGCGCAGAGAATGTAGGTGTTGTGGGCGTCGCGGCGGATCCAGTTGAGCTCCTCGCTGTACTGCCGGATCTGCCACTGGAACTGCCCGACGCCGACGCCCATCACGTGGTCGCGGAACATGTCCCAGGCCGCCCGCCAGACCACCAGCCGCACCGCCGCCGACTGGTCGCGCTCCTCCGACGGGCTGGCGATGGTCAGCATGCGGTTCCAGAACCAGTCGTCGCTGAGCACCAGCATGCCCGCGGCCCCCAGGATCATCGCCCCGATCAGCAGGCTGCGGTACCGGCGCGGCACATAAAACAGGGCCAGGCCGGCCGCGATCACCGCCCCCAGGAACGCCGACCGGGCCCGGCACAGCAGGATGCCGTTCACCGCGTAAGCCGCCGCGGCGACCGCGAAGATCCGAACGTGCAGCCGCCGGTCGCTCAGCGCGATGGCCACAAACGGCAGCAGCGAACTCAGGTGGATCGCCAGCGAAGAGGCCTCGCGGAAGTCCGGGCCGCCGATGCCGTCCACGCGGTTGCGGTGAAACGCGCCCGGCGGGGCGTTGGTGGCCTCGTGGCCCAGGTACCAGGCCATCGCCGTAAAGGTCAGCACCATGATCCACAGCCGGTCCCGGGTGACCACCACCCGCGACATGACCAGCAGAAACACCACCACCTTGGCCATCTTGTCCAGGTACAGCTCCGTGAACTGGTTGCGGCTGACGCCGATCACCGAGGACAGCAGCATCGCCAGAAAAACGCAGACCGTGCCGATCTCCACCGGGTGCATGATCTGCCGGCCCGCCGGCAGCCGCTTGATGTTCAGCAGCATGCCGACTGTCAGGCACAGCCCGCAGACGAACGAGTAGCGGATGCCGTAGACGTCCAGCGGCTTGCCCCACCACGTGGTCTGCGGATAGACCTGGTAGAGCACCACGTAGCAGACCACCCCGACCATCGGGTAGATGAACGCGGCGCCGCAGCTGCCGAAGAAGTAGAGCAGGAACGCAACGCTACGAAGCGGCATGGGGCAGCGCCTCCTGTTCGCCGGTCCGGAGCCCGGCCGCCGGGCAAGGCGCCGTCCGGCACCGGCGCACCAGCTCGCCGACCGTCTCGATCATCAGCCCGGCACAGTCCGCCCACGCGTACCGGTCGCGGACCGTCCGCCATCCCGCCCGGCCAAGCCGCCGCGCCCGATCGGAATCCGCCGCCAGCAGGCCCGCGGCCCGGGCCAGGCGATCCGGGTCGTCCTCGACGACCAGGCCGTGATCCTCGCCAACCGGCAGGCCGGCCGCGCCGGCCGAAGTGGCCACCACCGGGCAGGCCGCCGCCAGGGCCTCCAGCACCTTGTTCTTCATCCCCGTGCCCGAGTCCATCGGCGCCGCCGCTACACACGCCCGGCGCAGCCACAGGCCCAGGTCCGCAACCCGGCCGGTCACCCGCACGCCGGGCAGCTCCGCCAGCGCCCGCACCGCCGCGGTCGGATT
>CAZSYS010000309.1:0-5478 GCA_964611365.1 uncultured Planctomycetales bacterium | reverse complement strand
CCGCAGGACGTCGCGGCGCCGGACCGCTTCCGGCCGGCCGCGGGTGCGACCTGGAACGCCCCGGCCGGCCGAGCTGCCGGAATCGGACACATGGCTTGGGTCGGACACGATGGCTGCCTCCTTTCGCAGGGAAGCCCGCGAACGCCCCGCGGGCACCGACCGGGGCGCAGACCCGCCCGCGGACCTCGACGGGCCGGTCGCTTGACAGGCCCGTGGAACGCAACGACATTGTAAACTCCGGCGTTGCACCGCGCAACCCCGGGCAACCGGGAGCGGAGCGGCGAGCGTGGGGAAACCCCGGCGATGCTTGCCCCGGCCCCCGGGGAATGGAGATCTCAGACGTGAACAGGGAAAGCCGCGAAGCTCAAGCCGGTCACTGATGGCCGCAGGGTTCCCGGTTTCCCGTTCCGGCGGGTTGCAGTATGCCCCGGGGCCTCAGACGGGGGCGGCCGCCCAGAAGCTGCCACCGGAGCCGGTGATGCCGCCGCGGAGAAGACCACCGGCCATGCCGGAACAGCAGGTCACACCGGATCCCACTGACCGAAGCGAAAGCCGTCCGCGCGAGTCCGCCCAGCGTGAGCAGGCCTACGCACGACTGCGGCTCATGCTGCTCCTGCGGCAGACCCCGGGCGGCCGGCGCCTCCGGGAAGCCGAGTGGGCCGCCCGGCTGCAGGTCAACCGCACCGCCCTGCGCGAGGCCTTCGCCCGCCTGGAGGCCGAGGGGCTCATTGAGAAGGGGCCGGTCACCGGCTACTTCATCCCCGCCTGCGGCCAGCGGGAGTTCCAGGAGACCGTGGAAACCCGGATCATGCTCGAATGCGGGGCCGTCGAGCGCATCTGCCGCCACGGCTTCAATACCCCCGGTCATCTGCAGGAGCTGCACCAGACCTGCGACCAGCTCGAGCGGCTGCTGACCGAGCGCCTGGCACTCGGCGCCGCCGAGGTGGACCGGCGTTTTCATGATCTCCTGGTCGCCGCCGCCGGCAGCCGGCGGCTCTCGATGCTGTACCTGCGCGTGACCCTGCCCCTGATCTCGACGGAAGTCACCGGGGCGCAGGCCTGGACCGCCCGGGTCGGCCGCGCGGTCTCCGAGCACCGGCAGGTCCTCTCGGCCATGGCCGCCGGCGATGTCGCCGCCGCCCGGTCGGTGCTGGAAGGACACCTCCGCGACCTGGCCGTGATGCCCCTGTTTGCCACCTGACACCTGCGAAAGGACGGACCGATGATGAAGCCCGGCAGTTCAGTCTCGCGAAGACGTTTTCTGGCCGCCTCGGCCTGCGCAGCCGGCGCCGTGGCCCGGACCGCCCGGGCTCAGGAGTCCGCCCCGACGCCGCCGCAACTCGGTGCCGGCGACCGGCTGCATGTCGGCATCGTCGGATGCGGGGGGATGGCCGAGGCACACCTGGGAGCCCTGCTGGAGATGGGAGCGACGGAAAACGTTGCCGTCACCGCCGTGGCCGACGTCTACGAAACCAGGGCACGCCGCTTTGCCGAGAAAGTGGCGGCCGCCGGCGGACGGGCCCGGGTGTTCAGCAGTCACCAGGCTCTGGTCGAGTCGCCGGACGTGGATTACGTCGTGGTCGCCACGCCGGAACACAATCACCACCTCGTGACCCTCGGTGCCCTGGCGGCCGGAAAGCACGTCTACTGCGAGAAACCCCTGACCCACACGATCGCCGAGGCCCAGGCCGTCGTGCAGGCCGTGCGTAAGACCGGCCTGAAGCTGCAGGTCGGCGTGCAGGGCATGAGCGACGACAGCTACCTCCGGGCCTGTGAGGCCATCCGCGCCGGCCGCATCGGGCCGGTGGTCGCCGCCCAGATCGAGTACGCCCGCCACTACGAGCGGCACCCCGGGGCCATGCGCGCCGGGATTGACCCCCGGAGCCCCAGACCGGCGGACCTGGACTGGGAAACGTGGCTGAAACCGGCGCCTGCGCGTCCATGGGACCCGCGGCGCTACCAGGACTGGCGATGCTACCGCGACTACAGCGGGGGAATCGCCTCGGACCTGTTCATCCACCGGCTGACCCGGCTGATGAAGGCCCTGGGATTCACCTTCCCCCAACGGGTCGCCGGCATGGGCGGCATTCTCATCTGGCCCGACGGCCGGGATCTGCCCGATAACTTCGAGATGCTGCTGGAGTATCCCCCGATCGAGGGCGTCTCCCCGGGGCTCACCGTGCACCTGCTGGGCACGATGTCCAATCAGCACCGCTACGACCACTGCATCCGCGGGCAGGACGGCACGCTGGTCTTCAGCCCGCATCAGGGGTGGGATTTCGAGGGCTGGAAGATCCTCGACCCCGCCGGGCGCGAGGTGCAGCGGCATGTCCGCACCGGCGGAGAAGACGTCGGCCTGCACCACCGCAACCTCCAGGCGGCCATCCGCCGGGATGCCTCCCTGAATTGCCCGGTCGAGCTGGGGCTTTACGGCGTGGCCGCGGTCTGCATGGGCAACCAGTCGTGGTTCGACGGACGCATGTACGGGTGGGATGCCGCTTCCCAGAAGGCCGTCCCGATCGAGCACCTGACCCCCGTGATCCCCGGGACCACGCCGGCGTGAAATCGTCAGGCGGCCAAGGGGTGTCCCGCGGGCGTTCGCCGGGCAGTGGCCGCAAGCGGTCGGCGTAATCCGGTCTTTTGCACGGTTTCCCGGACGTCCGCCGGGCACCGGCTGCCACCGGCCCACGCACGGACGCAAGCGACGGCTCGTCCGGCCGGTATTCGCCTTCGCAACAGCCACCGGCCCACGGACGGACGGACGAAAGCAATCAGTCCAGGACGCAAGCCGGCCAGGCGGGTTCCACCGGCCCACGGAAGGACACGTTCTGTCTGGCAGGCCGCCGGACCGGGACCGTGGCTTGCGGGCCGTGTCCTGCGGGCAGCGGACTGGCAGGCCGCAGGTGCGGCCGACAAAAGGATGCGGCTGACAAGCGGCTGACAAGGACGGCTGACAAGGACACCCCCCGCCGCCTATGCGGCCGACAAAAGGACGGCCGACAACAGCCCCCCCGTCGCGCATGCGGCCGTCGAAAGACATCCTCCGGACGGATCGGGCGCGATCCGGGTCCGGAGTATCCCGGCATCATTCAGGTCCGGAGAATCCCGGCATCGACCGCGGCGACCGGAACAGCCCGTTAAACCAGCCCGCCCAGCCCCGCCTCGACGGCTGCTCTTGACGGACTGCCTCCCCGGCGGTCTAATAGTGCCTTGTGGGCGCCGGTCCGCCGCGCCCCGACCGGAAAGGCGACACGATAGCTTCCCCGGGGCCGTAGCTCAGTTGGGAGAGCGCTTGCATGGCATGCAAGAGGTCGTGAGTTCGAATCTCATCGGCTCCAGTTCTTGTAAAGCACGCCGCCACCAATAGTTATGGTGACCTGCCGAATGTCGGCAGTGCGGTCCGAACGTAGGTTGGCGCGGTTTCTTGACCGCGCTAAGGCGTTTACGGAGGCCGCCATGCCGACTGATCGTCCCAGGAATACAAAGCCGCCAGCCTATCGTCGACGCAAGGGTGCTTCGCAGGCCCTCGTGACACTTCAGGACTCCGTCACCAAGCAGCGCCGGGACTACCGGCTTGGCGAACACGGGTCCTTGGCCAGCCGGCAACGCTACCACCGACTGATTGCCGAATGGGAAGGTCGCGGCCGCCGATGGCCCGATCCGACCCTCGTCTCGAAGCCAACCTCGCCCTTGAGCCAGCCAACCACGGGCGAAGTACTCGATGAATACTGGCACTGGGCGTTGACCTGCTACTCCCCGAGTCACCTGGCGGTGCTCAGGCCGGTCGTTCGCCTGTTGCGGCGCTTCTACGGCACGACTCCAGCCCGGGACTTCGGACCGCGCAAGCTGCGATTGCCGGGAGACGAGATGATTCGAGGAGACGTGGCCACCCGACAACGAATCGACCTTTCCGGAACCGGGGGAGTCAACCCGGCGGCGTGAGTCGCCGGCGCGCAGATGCCGGGACTCTGAACACCAATGCCTGAGTGTGCTTGATTTGCCTCCACAGCCGCAACGGCGCGATTCATCGTGCAGCGGCCCGGGCAGCATCATCGCCGGCATCGTCCACCGGACCGGACGCCGGCCCGGACGCGGCCGTGGCGGGCACCGCCGTGACCGTGAACATGCGAGCAGGAACGTAATACTTCCTGAAGGCGGCCTGCACCTCCCCGGCGGTGATGGATTCATAGTGCTGCCTGTGGGTCCTGGCCTCATCGAGCGACCGGCCGCGCAGGTCCATGTGCTCCAGGAGGCTCATCCAGTACTGGGGTTCTCTCATACCGGCATCCAGGCTGTTGAGCAGCTGTTTTCTGGCGTTTTCCAGTTCCTCGGGGCTGGGACCCTTTTCGGCGAATTCCCCGAACAGTCGATGAACTTCCGCGGCCACGCGGCGGGCGTTCTCGGGTTTGCATTTGGAGCCCGCCCGGAACGTGCCGGAGTCCCTGTAGATCCAGGCCGCCTGGTGGGACGCGTCGATGCTGTAGACGAGGGCGAGCTCCTCGCGGATGTGCTTGACGAGGCGCGTGCTGAGGATTTTCTCGGCCACCTGAAGAGCCCGGCGATCAGGGACGTTCTTTCCCTCGCAGCCGATGAAGCCCGCGCAGGCCACGCCGGCGGGCGTGACCGTATCGACTTCGACGCGGCGTTCGAGCGGCCCCTGCTTGCGTCCGAGCACCCGCAGTCCATCGAGATGCGCGGCGGACCGGTTCCTCGGGGGCAGGCTGCCGAGATACCGTTCGATGAGCGGTTTGACCCGGTCCCACGGGATGTCGCCGACGACGGCGACCTCAACGGGGGCCGTCCGGCAGAGGCGATTGAACCATTCCTGGCCCTGCTCGATGCTCAGCTTCTCGATGTGGCTTTTCCGGATCGACATGCGGCGGGGGTCTCCGCCGCCGGTCAGATCGCCGAGCGCGTCACCGGCCCTGGCTGCCACGTCTTTCCCGCTCTTCTCGAGCGCGCGGAGCGTGGCGATCCGCCAGTTTCGGAAGGCCGCCTCCTCGATCCTGCCGTCGGTCAGCAGGGCCCAGGCCAGCTGGAGGCCGAATTCGAGATCCTCGGGCGAACCGGCGATCCGCACGCCGAAGGTCTCGTCGTCCTCGGCACCGCCCCCCAGCTTGATGTTCCTTCCCAGCCGCAGGTCGCGGATGCTGGTCGAGCTGAGCCCGCCGGTCGCGGGCTCGGCGAGTACGAGCGAGGCGACGAGGGACACGCCCAGGTTCTCGTCCGTTTCCTCGATGCCGCCGCCTGCGAGATTGATGTTCACGAGCACCTGGTCCTTCTTGTAGTCCATGAACCGGTGGTGGAC
Organism: uncultured Planctomycetales bacterium; assembly: GCA_964611365.1. GTDB lineage: Bacteria > Planctomycetota > Phycisphaerae > UBA1845 > PWPN01 > CALLOB01. The sequence continues at coordinate 170 of CAZSYS010000309.1, read as the reverse complement.
GCGGATGTTGTTCTCCAGCCAGGCGCTGGTCACGCCGAACTCCGGCGCGCAAAACGGCTTCCACTTCGCGGCCGCGGATGACGAAGGCGGCCTGCACGAGGACCTGGAGTTTCAACTCGCGCGACCAGACGCCAACCCGGACACGGCCATTGGGGCGTACGGTCTGTGGC
>CAZSYS010000308.1:0-5512 GCA_964611365.1 uncultured Planctomycetales bacterium | reverse complement strand
GTGGTCCAGTTTAACCCGCCCACAAGTGGTCTACTTTAACCCGCCCGGCGACACTTCCCGATAAGCCGTTACCGCTGAACAAGGCCGCCCGCTGCCTGTGTGTACCAGCGGCCTGGATGCGCGACGAGGTAACCGCTGGCCGACTGCCCGCCCTGCGTGCCGGCCGTGCAATCCTGATTCATGTGCCCACCGTGGCGAGGCTGTTGGCCCAGCGGGCACAGCAGGACGGGCGTGAGGAGGTGGCTCATGGATAACGAGCGGACCTCCAGCCCGGCTCCGGTGCCCGAACTGCCCCGGCTGGCCCTTCGGCCCAAAGAGGCGGCGAAAGCCCTGGGGATTGGGGAGAGGTTGCTGTGGTCGATGACGAACCAGGGGCTGATTCCGCACCTGCGCTTGGGCAAAGCGATCGTGTATCCCGTCGCGGAACTGGAACGGTGGCTGGCCGAACGCGCAGCCAAGGGGGCACGACGGTGAACGCTTCGACGCTGAAAGAGGCGGCTTTGTGGTACGCCGAACACGGCTGGCCCGTGGTGCCGCTGCACGGCATCGAAGACGGCGCATGCACCTGTAAGCGATTCGGGTGCAGCTCGCCCGGCAAGCATCCACGAACACGGCACGGGCTGAAGGATGCGAACCGCAATGACATACAGGTTAGCGGCTGGTGGCGGACGTGGCCTGATGCCAACGTCGGTATCAGAACCGGCAAGCACGCGGGTATCGTGGTGCTGGACATCGACCCGCGGCACGCCGGCGGTGAATCGCTTGCTGAGCTGATCCGGCAACAAGGCGAACTGCCCGAAACGGTCGAAGCGCTGACAGGTGGCGGCGGGCGGCACTTGATTTTCGTGCATCCGGGCGAGGAAGTGCCCAACCGGGCGAACATCCGGCCGGGTATCGACGTGCGGGGCGACGGCGGATACATCGTGGCCGCACCGTCGGTTCATGTCAGCGGCCGGGCGTATGCGTGGCGGCCCGGGCGCGCCCCCGATGAACTGCAACCCGCGCCCCTGCCGACCTGGCTGCGGGAGCTGCTGACCGAACGACACAACGGCGGGCAACAGCAACAACCCACGACCGAGTGGCCGGTATCCCACAACGACAACGGCGATGAGCTGGCCCGGCTGATGACGGCCGCCGCGCAGTACGTTCTACATGCCGCGTCGGCGGCCGAGGGGAATCGCAACACCGCGGCCTTCAATTTGGCCGGGCATCTGTTCGCCTTCGAGACGGACACGACGCGCCTTCGGCTGACCGAACCGCAAGTGCTGGACCTGATGCGGACATGGAACCATCGCAACACCCCGCCGCTGGGCGAGACGGAGTTGGCCCAAGTGGTCAGCTCGGCTTCGCGAAACGGCATGCCCCGGCCGACGCACGAAGTACATGCCGGCAGCGCAACGGCGGCGGTGAACAAGGGTACGCCCGCGCCCGAGCGTGACGTGTTCCGGCCGTTTCCGGTGGACGTGTTGCCTGAGCCGGTGCGGGGCTTTGCGGCCAACAGCTCGAAGGCGATCGGCTGCGATTCATCCTTCGTGGCCCTGCCGCTGCTGTCTGCCCTGGCGGCGGCGATCGGCAACACCCGGCGTGTCGAACTCAAGAGCGGTTGGTGCGAACCCGCGATCATCTGGACGGTGATTGTCGGCGACAGTGGGACGTTGAAGACGCCAGCCTTCAAGCTGGTACTGCGACCGGTGCGGGATCTGCAAGGCAAGGCGCTGAAGGAATACATCTTGGCGCAACAAGCCCATGAGACGGAGCTGTTGCATTACGAGAAAGAGCTTGCCGCCTGGAAGCGGAGCAAGACGGGAGGCGAGCCGCCAGCCAAGCCCGAACCGCCGCATGCCGAACGCATGGTGGTATCCGACATCACGACCGAAGCCCTGGCGCCGATTTTATTGAACAACCCCCGCGGCGTTCTGCTGGCTTGCGATGAGTTGGCCGGCTGGATCGGGTCGTTCGATCGGTATGCCAGTGGCAAGGGCGGTGCGGACGCGGCACACTGGCTGAGTATGCACAACGGCGAGAGCATCGTGGTGGACCGCAAGACCGGTACGCCGCGGACGATCTACGTGCCGTCGGCATCGGTCAGTGTAACGGGCGGGATTCAACCGGGCATATTGGACCGGGCGCTTGGGCACGAACACCGGGAATCCGGGCTGCTGGCCCGGCTGCTGCTGGCCATGCCCCCGCGGCGCCCGAAGCGATGGACTGAAGCCGAGATTTCACCACTGAGCGAAGCGGCGGTATTGGCGATCTTCGAGCGGTTGCGGGAGCTGCAATTCACCTACACGGAGAGCGGCGAGCCGCGGCCGGTGGTGGTGTCGTTGACGCCGGCGGCCAAGGAAGCGTGGATTACGTTCTACAACGCGCATGCCGAAGAACACGCGGACCTGTCGGGTGATCTTTCCGCGGCATGGTCGAAACTGGAAGGGTACGCGGCCCGGCTGGCGCTGGTGGTGCATTTCATCCGGTGGGCCGCTGAGGATCCCACGCTTGCCAGCTCGGACGCCGTGGACGAAGTGAGCATCGCGGCCGGCGTGGCGCTGTCGCGGTGGTTCGGCAATGAGGCCCGCCGGGTGTACGCGGCCCTGGGGGAAAGCGACGAAGACCGGGACCGGCGGCGGCTGGTGGAATGGATCGAACGGCACGGGGGCGGTGTTACCGTTCGCGAGCTGACGCACGGGCTTCGGCAATACCGCGGCAAGGCGGATGCGGCCCGCGAAGCCTTGGAGGGGCTGGAAAAGGCGGGCTTCGGGCAATGGGTACACCCGGCCCCGGACCCGAACGGTGGGCGGCCATCGCCACGTTTCGAGCTTGTCACCGGTGTCACCGTCACCGAAACCCCCGCTGACGATACCGAGAAGGCGGGTTTTGGTTCCGGTGACGCTGGTGACATTGCCGCGGGCGGCGGTGACTGGGGCGAACTATGAGCACGACGGCTGACCTGCTGGCGGACCTGACCGGCCGCGGTATCGAGCTGCGAGCCGAAGGCGGGCGGCTGCGATTCCGGCCGGTGGCGGCGATGACGCCGGAATTGGCCGAACGGGTGAAGGCCCACAAGGGCGAGCTGTTGGCCCTGCTGAATCCGTCTTCGATGGCGGAACCGTCCGAGACACACGCCGACCGGGAAATCCGCCGTTTCCTGCGGGTGGCGGTGCCGCGGCCCGACGGGCGGGGCTGGTATGACCCCGGCAGCTTGCGGGACGCGGCGGGAATGGCGTATTTGGCCTACGTTTTTGGGGACCAGGAAGCGGGGTCGGAAGCAGTTGATGACGGGCAAGGATTGAGGTAGTGGGTTGGAGGTTGTGGTTCGGCCTCGACGGCGTAGCAGGCGGAAAGGCAGGTGACGTATGGGACGCAGGCGACGGAGCCATCGGCAGGGGACCTTGTTCAAGCGAGGTGGTCGTGGGCCGTGGGTTGCGCAATGGTACGACCACGCAGGGAAGCGAATTCTCCGGTCGACCGGCACGACCGATCGCGCAGCGGCTGAACGCATTCTGGCCAAGCGCGTTGCCGATGCCGCATTGCGGCGAGACGGTGTTGTTGATGCCCGCGCCGACGGGTACGCAACGGCTGAACGCCAACCGCTCTCCGAGCACATTACCGACTGGCGCGCCCACCTTGCCGCCAAAGGCGTAACCGAGAAGCAGATCAAGAACGTCACGCGACATGTCGAAACGCTGGTGACGAAGGTGAAGGCCGAGCGGCCAAGCGACCTGTCCGCCTCCGCAATCCAGGCCGCGATCGGTGAGTTCCACAAGGCGGGCAAGAGCTTACAGACCTGCCAGCACTACCTGCGGGCTATCAAGCAGTTCTCCCGCTGGCTGAGACGCGATGGTCGTGTTCGTGATGATGCCCTGGCCCATCTGACCGGCTACAACGCAGCCACTGATCGCCGGTACGAGCGACGCGCTCTGGATGCCGACGAATTGTGCTACCTGGTTGCATCGGTCGAGAACGGTCCCATGTGGCGACGAAGCCTCAACGGCCAAGACCGTGCCATGCTGTACCGCGTAGCGGCCGGGACAGGCTTCCGCGTGGGCGAATTGGGGAGCCTGACGCCATCGAGCTTCCACTTGGATACTGACCCGCCAGCAATAGCATTGCAGGCAGCCAGCTCGAAACGGCGACGCAACGACCTTCAGCCAATTCGCGATGACCTGGCCGAGCTATTGCGTGGCTGGTTGGTGGACAAGCCCGCCGATCAGCCCGTCTGGCCGGGCCACTGGCATGATCAGGGAGCGGAGATGGTCCGCGCGGATCTGCGACGCGCCCGAGCCCGGTGGATTCGGGAGACGACGAACCGCGATGAGCGTCGGGCGCGACGTGCGTCAGGCTTCCTGGCCGAGGTCGATTCGACCGGCCGGGTGGTGGATTTTCACGCCTTCCGGGTGACGTACATCACCCTTCTGGTCAAGGGCGGCGAATCGGTCAAGGTGGTCCAGGAACTGGCCCGGCACTCGACGCCGGTGTTGACGTTGGGCGTCTACACGAAACTGGGCGTCCATGATCTGTCGAAGGCCCTGTCCGGGCTGCCGAGCCTGACAGGAGGAGCCCCTGCTCGAGAACGGATGCGAGCCACCGGCACGGACCACACCCAACCGCTGCCTGCCGGCTCGGAGGACGCGCAGCAACAGCGCGTGCAAAAGTGCCGGCAAAACGAGCGCGAAGGCCAGCGACCAGGCGCGGCATCGCGCATTGTTGCCAGCGCCGCCGGCATGCCGACTGGTGCGCATAAGCCTTTGTCCCACGCGGAGAAACGCGAGATCGTGCGAGGTCATACGACGTGTGGTGGAACAGCCACCGGCCGGATTCGAACCGGCGACCTGCGGTTTACAAAACCGCTGCTCTGCCAGCTGAGCTACGGTGGCAAACTGTCATACGCTCCTGCCGGACTGAGGCTTGAATCAACCATGGTCCGCAGGACGATTCCCCCGTCGGCAACATAAAGCACGGACGAGACTGGCGCCGGCATCCCGGCCGGGCAAGCCGGGGGCCGCTGACCGGGGAAACCCTCGTCGTGCCTGCGTCCAGGCGTGGCCAGGTCCAGACCACCGAATCCGGCGGTGGCAAGTTCATCAGGTGAGTTTATCACGATCGAAACCGCACGCAACGGCAAGGTTCCGGACCAGCGGGATTCCGGACCAGGGACGCCCGGCGCGGCGCGGGTTCCCGCCTGCGCCGTAAGCGGCCCCCATCGCCGCAATCGCCCGCCTGCGCCGTGAGCGCCGTCCAGCACCGCTAGAGCCCCCCTGCACCGCAAGGGCCCCCGGCGCCGCGAACGCCCACATGCTCCGTAATCGCCTGCCCGCATGACGGCCCCGGCGGTTGTGACGACGAGAAAAAATCGGCTTGGACCACGAGCGGCACGACGCGGGGCAGAACCCGGCGGGTGGACCGCAAGTCAAGGCTTCGCCGGGTGGACGCCAGTTGGAGACCCCGGCATCCGGCCCTGCCGAGGCGTGCCTGGCGGACCTGAAGCGACGACCGCCTTGGCCGCCGGGCGGCGTCG
>CAZSYS010000307.1:0-5516 GCA_964611365.1 uncultured Planctomycetales bacterium | reverse complement strand
ACCCGGCGCCGGGCCTCCAGCCAGCCGGTGGCCTCGCTCTCCAGCCCGAGCGTCCCGGCCATGGCCGCGGCCTCCTCGAACTCGCGGGCCAGCAGGGCACTCAGGTCGATCGCGCCGAAGTCGCACCCGTCGTCGAAGCGGGGGTTGTTGTCCATGGACTCGTCGCTGTGCGTCCAGCGGAACAGCCCGGTCCGGCCGAATCCCCGGAAGCGGATGAAGTACTCCAGATACGCCCGCACCCGCGGATACAGTTCGGCCAGGAAACCGCCTTCGCCGGCGGCGCGGTCCACCAGACGCACCGCCCAGGCCAGCACCGGGCTCTGGGTGATCTCCGGAAAGTTGCCGTCGGGGCGCATGAGCAGTGCGATCCGCCCGTCGGACTCCTGGGTGTCGAAGACGGCGCGCAGCATGTCCATCGCCAGGGCCGGAAAGTGAAAGATGTGCCCGGTGGCGTGATAGGCCGAGTCGTGCAGCCACATCCAGCGGTGCGGCCAGCGGTCCGGGGTCGTCCAGAGGTGCCGCATCTGCCCCTCCGGCGCGCAGGTGTTGACCCGCATGACCGAAACGGCCTTGCGGTATGTCGCGGCGTGCTCCGGCGGGAGCCCGGAAGGAAGGGCGATGGCCGCCAGCCAGTCCCTGCGCCGGTCGATCAGCGCGTCGAGGTCCGCCTCCAGCCCGCGCCTCGCCCGGTCCGCGGCCAGGTCCTCGGACGCCGCGTCGTGGGCCATCGCGAAACGCACCCGTCCGTCGGCCGATTCCCGCACCTCCAGCACGACCGGCCCCTGCGGTCCGCGGTGCACGTGCCGCCCGGCGCCCAGGGGCCCGGCCGTCGCACCCGCCGACCAGTGCGGCGCCACCCGCCTCACCGTCCGCCCGGCGACGGTGTGCTGGTCGATCGGCGCGAACGCCATGCTTCCCGTGCCGCCGTCGGTGAAGGTCAGCGTCAGACGAATGGCGTCGCCGGAGACGATCTCGAACCGCGGCTGGCACCGGGGATACCGCCGCCCCGGATCCGGGTCGCGCGTCGCCTGACACCACAGGTCCAGCGGCGGTTCGAACCGGAAGCGCAATCCCAGGCGGTCGCCCAGCGTCTGGGCCACCATCGGGGACGCCGCCTGAGTCGCTCCCTCCATGCCGCTGAAGGCCAGCAGCTGTCCGGCTCCCCACGTGCACGGCAGATCATTCATCGCGGATGCTCTCCTGAGGCCGGCGGCGTGCCTGGCCGCGCGCCAGAGGCGGATTATAATCGCCCCCATGACGCCGTCCCGCATCATCCGGATCGCCGCGGCCCTGGCCCTGCCGGCCGCCGGAGGATGCGCCGCCCTGTCGAGCCTGACCCCCGCGGGCACGTCACGCAGCATCACCATCGCCGCGGTGTCCATGGAAAGCCGCCTGCGCGACCCGGCCGGCAACCTCGCCCGCGTCGAAGCCTGGACCGGCCTGGCCGCCGACGGAGGCGCCGAACTGGTGCTCTTTCCCGAAACCACCCTCAGCGGCTGGTGGGCCAGCCGCGAAATCCGCCGCTGGGCCGAAACGATCGACGGCCCCTCGATCCGCCGGCTGATCGAACTGGCCGGCCGGCGCCGCGTGGCCCTGGCCGTCGGCATGACCGAACGCGACGGCGACCGCGTGTACATCGCCCACGTGCTGCTGGACGGACGGGGCGTCATCGGCGTCCACCGCAAGACCCGCCTGGCTCCCGGCGAGGAACAGTACTGGGATCCCGGCGACGATGCCCGGGTGTTCGAGTACCGCGGCATCCGGCTGGGCATCGCCATCTGCTATGAATCCGTCCACCCCGGGATGTGCGCCCGTCTGCGGGCCGCCGGCGCCGAGATCATCCTGGCACCCTATGCCAACGGGACCGACCCCGATGAGCTGACCGCCGGCAAACGCGACTACGTCTATGCCCGGGCCCGCAAGAACGGCGTGTGGTACGTGGCCTGCGACGCCCCGCCGCGCGATGAACGGGGCCGGCTGGGCCGCGGCGCGGTCTACTTCATCGACCCCTGCGGCCGGCTGCTGGAGCTCACCGGCGTGTCCGCCGCCGGCGAAAGCATGATCATCCGCACCATCCGCCTGCCCGGCGCCGCGCCGCCGCGCCGGCCATCCACGGAGGAAGCCTCGTGACCCGCTGCTCCCGCCTGGCCACGGTGCTGGCGGCCCTGGTCTGCGCCGTCCCCTGCCTGGGATTCGAACGCTGGTACATGTACGAGGAGTGGTACGACTGGCATCCGCGGCCGGCGTTTCGCCCGCAGGCCGACGGGAGCCTGGAAGTCGAGGTCCACTTCGTCGGCCCCGGCGCGGTCACCCCCCGGGGAATCTACGTCCGCGGCCCGGCCACGGCGGCGCTGGAGCAGATCGGCGTGCAGGCCATCACCGACCATCAGGGCAGGCCCCTGGCCGCCGACCCTCAGCCCGTCGAGGTCGCCGGTATGCCTCCGGACCGCAGATGGGTGCGGCTGGCCCGGGGAGCGTTCGCCCGCGGATACCGCCGGCTGGTGCTGCGCCTGCCGCCGGGCACGGATTTCGACTTTGTCTGCCTCAGCCCCAACGAACGCTATCTGACCGACGGCCGCGCGGAAGGGTGGATCCGCGACTTCCAGAGGGGAAAAGAGGTGCGCTGCGGCCTGCCGCTGGGCGGGATCGGCGCCGGCAAGGTGGAGATCGCCCGCGACGGCCGGCTGCGCAATCTGACCATCCACAACAACATCGACGCCCCGTTCTACCACCCCGAGGGCTGCTTCCTGGCCGCCTGGATCGACGGCCGCGCCCGCGTGCTGCGCGACGACCCGGTCGCGGGCCTGCCGGCGGTCGGCAGCATCGGCTTCCGCGGGCGCTACCCCTTCGCGGAGTTGAGCTGCGGGGATCCGGACTGGCCGACGCGGGTGGAGGTGCGTGCCTGGTCGCCGATCTGTCCCGGCAACATCGAGGATTCTTCGCTGCCGGTGGCGATCTTCGAGTTCACCTTCGTCAACCCGACCGGCCGGCCGCTGCCGGTCGCCGCGGCCGTGAGCTGGGAAAACCTGCTGGGCAGCACCGGCCGGCCCCAGCCCGTGAACCTCTGGAACGCCACCGGCCACTACGTGCGCGTGCGTGAGGACGACGGCAACACTCAGAAGGCCCTGGTCCACGAGCGCCTCGCCGGGCTGCGCTTCGACGGCGGCCCCAAGCGGGAGCCCGACGCCGAGGGCAACTGCACGCTGGCGGTGCCGGCCGACGGGCCGTACCGCGTCTCCGTGGCGACCTGCGCGGATCCCGCCGCCGAAAGCCCCGCCTGGCAGGGATTCGCCCGCGAAGGCGTGTTTCCCCCGGGGCCGCAGCGCGGCGGGCCGGGCTGCGCCGCCCTGGCGATCCGCGCCGAGGTGCCCGCCGGCGGCCGGATCACCATCCCGGTGGTTTTCACCTGGCACATGGACCACTTCTTTCAGATGGGCGCCGAGGACCTGGGGCACTATTACGCCCGCCGCCTGGCCGACTCCACGGCCGTGGCCGACTACGTCCTGCGGAACCGCGATCGACTGGCCGCCGAGGCCCGCGCCCTGGGCGAGCTGTTCGACGCCGGCGATCTGCCGGCCTGGTTCGCCGAGATGCTGCTCAACGACCTCTACGTGCTCTCCACCGGCACCTGGCTGACCCGCGACGGCCGCTTCAGCGTCAACGAGGGGCCGACCAACATGTACGGGGTCATGGGCACCATGGACCAGAAGCTCTACGCCTCGGCCCACCTGGCGCTGCTGTTCCCGGCCCTGCAGATGCGCGAGCTGCGCCACTTCGGCGAGCTTGCGAACCCCAACGGCGGCATCACCCACGACCTGGGCGCGGGCCTGTTCGCCGATCGCCTCGAGGCCTTCGACTGGCCCGACCTCTGCTCGGCGTTCAGCCTGTTGTCCTGGCAGGTCTACCGCTATACCGCCGACCGGGCGTTCTGGGACGGGATCCGCCCGAAGGTGCGCCGGGCGATCGAGTGCCTGGCCGGGGCCTGGGACCCCGAGGGGCTCGGCGTGCCCGGACGGGGCAGCACCTTCGACGACGAGGACTCCTACCGCATCTTCAGCTACACCGCCGGCCTGTGGCTGTGCGACCTGCGCCTGGGCATGCGCCTGGCCGCCGAAACCGGCGACGAGGCCTTCGCCGCCTGGTGCCGCGAACGCTTCGACCGGGCCCGGGCCCTGGTCATGGAGCACCTCTGGACCGGCCGGTACTTCCGTTACGGGGCCTCCCCGCCGCCGGAGGACAAACGCACCGACGCCAGCCACTTCTCGCAGACCGGCGGCGAGTTCTGGGCCCGCCTGGTGGATCTGGAGCCGCTGTTCGACGAGTCCGTCCGCCGCAGCGCCCTGGCCGGCACGCTGGCCCTGCACTGGAACGAACGCTTCCGCCTGCCCCCCAAGATCGTCATGCCCGACGGATCGCTTTTTCCGCGCGACGCAGCCCACCGCAACGCCCCCGTGAGCTGGCCGATGCACGCCCGGGCGCTGATGTGCGGCGCCGCCTTCCAGGGCGGCATGGCCCGGGAAGGCTGGAGCCTCCTGGAGGCGATGCAGCGCAACATCACGGCCGCCAACGGGCCCGATCCCTGGGATCAGAGCCTTTACTATGACCCCATCACCGCGCGCCTGGACTGGGGAGTGTTCTACATGAGCGCCCCGGCTTCCTGGCTGGCGTACATGGCCCTGCTGGACACATGGTACGACGCGGTCGAGAGCCGGCTGATCGTCCGCCCCGACGCCGCCGCGGTGGTTCCCGGCCGGCTGCCGGTGATCACGCCGGTGTTCTGGGGTCTGCTGGAGGTGAGCTCCGGCGGCCGGCCCGTGGCCCTGGAGGTCCGCCGCACATTCCGCGACGCCGCCGCCGTCGGCTCGATCCGCCTGTCCGGGCCGGCCGCAGGCCGGCGGATCGTCGCCCCCGACCCGCTCCCCGCCTCGGCCGAGGGCGACCTGCTGCGGCTGCATCATCCCGTGCCCCTGCGGCCGGGGCTGGTGCTGCGATTCGTCGATCGCTGATTCCCGATCCGCCCGCCCGGGTCTTCGATGCTTCACGCCCGCCGCGGCCAGGCCGCCCGGCGCTGGCGCCGCGGACCGCGTGTGCTGGTTCAGCCTGCGTTTTAAAACGAGCTGCGTCCCCGTTTCGCACGGCGGGCCTGCAAGTCGCGATTCTGACGCGGTTTATCGCAATTCGCCCATGGGCGGTTGTGGCCTGAGAACAAATCCTTGGCCGCCGGTAGACACAGAGAGAAGATTGTAGGACACCCATAGACCATCCCGCCGGACAGGTCTGGCCGGTAACCCGCCCGTGTTCCGAGGCATGCCCGAGACGGCTGCCCGTCTCTCAGTCCATCGCCGAAGGAGGATCCACGCCCCGGCGGGCGGATCGCCGTCGCCCCCCCACGCAGACTCTATGGGTGTCCTTCATTGGCCCCCTTCGCAGACTCTATGGGTGTCCTTCATTGGCCCCCTTCCTTTGTCCTGGTTCAGCCTGAAATGGAGAACCAGCCATCCTGAGATACGCCTGTC
>CAZSYS010000306.1:0-5535 GCA_964611365.1 uncultured Planctomycetales bacterium | reverse complement strand
TCGCTCAGGGGCGGGCCGCGCCGTCGGCTCTCGTCGTCGGATCGCCGGCTATGCGGTCCGACGGCGCCGGACCAGGGCCAGACCGCCCAGGCCGGCGGCCATCAGCGCCGTGGTGGGCTCGGGCACGATGCCCGGCACGCGGAAAACCAGAAACTCGTCATGATTGAAACCGTTGTACGGCGCCGGGATGTACGGGTTCACCATAGGATCATTGCCGCTGTCGTACCAGATCCAGAACGCGCTGCCGGGGATGCCCGGCCGGATCCCCCAGGGAAAGGGGCTGCTGGCGTTGTCGTAACCCGGCTTCTTGGTCGGCGCGACCCACAGGTTGTTGAGCGTGGCAAAACTGATCGCCTGATCCACCTGGGATTGCGTGGGCATCAGGCTGATCGGCCAGGGCGACGGCCAGGTCGGGTCGATCTGCTGCAGGTACTTGCCGGCCGGAAAGACTTCCCAGACCTGGTCGCCGGTCTCGATCGACGTGCCCAGCGTCAGGTTGGTGAACTCCCCGATGAAGCCCTGAGCCACGGTATAGTCCGAGGCCGTGGCCACGTAGAGGTAGTCCGTCGGCGCCCGACCGTAGGCGTACCACGTCTCGGTCGAGGACCAGTTGTTGTCGCCGCCGGCATGGTGCGTCGTGGTCAGCGGGGTTCCGAAATAAATGTCGTACTGGTTGTCCACGGTGATGACCATCTGCCAGTCGTCGGCCAGTGCCGGCGCGGCCGCCAGAAACCCCAGGGCAACCGCAAGGGAAACACTCGGTCTGCTCATTCCTGCTCCTCCATAAGAAGAAAGAAAACCTGATACCTTCCTCACACGAGCGATCCGCACGCGCGGATCGGCTGAGTCCTCCTTGGGGCCGCCACGGCTCTGCGATGCGCCGCTGATCCTGACGCACCGCAGGCCTTCATGCACCACAGGCCATGGCGCGATGCGCTACCAGACGCCCTGGGCCACGGACCGGATCGTCAACCGCTGAAGCTTCCCCGCCCCCCTCCGCATCGGTTGCGGATCTGGGGGGCCTCTTTCCGTCGATCTGCAATGCTTCCCCGTCCGAGGCTTGCGTGTCCCGACGGCTCCTCCCGCCGGGCACGCCTGCCCGCGTCGCTATTCACAAACTCGCCCAGATCGCCAAAAACTTAGGCCGCCGTCCCCCGGTCGGCCAGTGGAGTGTGAAAAAATCTGGTGAAGGTGCGCGGGGCGGTTGAAACGACCGGCCTGTGCGTCGCACTTCCGCGGCGCTGTCGCGATTCAGAAGAACCGCGGATGGCGGAGAATCGCCGGCGTGCCATGCGCTCCACTGGCGGATCCGGTGTCCGCTCACGGCCGCGTGGTGTCCGCGGCCGTCGCCGGCGTCACGGTGCGCCCACTTCCGAAGCCGGCCCTGCGTTTGAGGAGCCAAAGTGAGCGAGCGCGGTGTCGACAACCCAGGTCGACGCCGCCGCCGAACGATTCGCCGGGGGCGCGGGATCTCAGGAGCCGCCGGCCCCGAGGGTTTCATCGACGATCCGGCGGGCTTCATCGACGATGGCCTGGAGGTGCCCGGGGCCGGCAAGGCTCTCGGCGTAGATCTTGTAGACGTTCTCGGTGCCCGAAGGCCGGGCCGCGAACCAGCCGACTGCGGTGCAGACCTTCAGACCTCCGATGGCCGCGCCGTTCCCCGGGGCGGTGGTCAGCCGGGCGGTGATCGGCTCGCCGGCCAGGCGGTCGGCGCGGACGGCCTCGGGCGAGAGCCGCTTGAAGGCGCTCTTGAGGGCCGGGGTGGCCGGCTGGTCGATCCGCGTGTAGCAGGGGGTGCCGAACGCGGCGGTCAGTTCGCGGTAGTGCTCGCCGGGATCCTTGCCGGTACGGGCGGTGATCTCGGCGCTGAGCAGACCCAGCAGGATGCCGTCCTTGTCGGTGGTCCAGGCCGCGCCGTCGGTCTGGAGGAAGCTGGCCCCGGCGCTCTCCTCGCCCCCGAAACAGATCGATCCGTCGGCCAGGCCCGGCGCGAACCACTTGAACCCCACCGGCACCTCCCAGAGCCGCCGCCCGAGGTGCTCGACCACTCGGTCGATCAGCACGCTGCTGACCAGGGTCTTGCCCACGGCCGCCGAGGCCGGCCAGCCGGGGCGATGGGTCAGCAGATACCGGATGGCCACTGCCAGGAAATGGTTCGGATTCATCAGTCCCGCCGAGCGGGTGACGATGCCGTGGCGGTCAGCGTCCGGATCGTTGCCGAAGGCGACGCCGAAGCGGTCCTTGAGCCCCACGAGTCCGGCCATGGCATGCGGGCTCGAACAGTCCATGCGGATCTGCCCGTCGTGATCGACGGTCATGAACGAAAAGGTCGGATCCAGCCGGTTGTTCACCACCTGAAGGTCCATGCCGTAACGTTCGCGGATCGGCTCCCAGCAGGGCAGCGAGGCCCCGCCCAGCGGATCGACCCCCACGCAGACGCCGGCCTGCCGGATGACGTCCATGTCGATGGCCAGGGCTAGGTCTTCCACATACGGACCGACAAAGTCGGTCTCGTGCGTCGTCGGAGCCTTGATCGCCGATGCGTATGGCAGGCGGCGGACGTCCCGGTTCCCCTGGCGCAGGAGTTCATTGGCCCGGTTCTGGATCCAGCCGGTCGCATCGGTGTCGGCCGGGCCGCCGTGGGGCGGGTTGTACTTGAAGCCGCCGTCGCGCGGCGGGTTGTGCGAGGGGGTGATGATGATGCCGTCGGCCAGGCCGGTCGAGCGCCCGCGGTTGTGGCGGATGATCGCCCGCGAGATCACCGGCGTGGCCGCGGGCACGCCTTCCGGCGCTACCAGCGTCTCGACCTCGTTGCCGGCCAGGACCTCCAGGGCGGTCCGCTGGGCCGGGCCGGAAACGGCGTGGGTGTCACCCCCGACGATGACCGGTCCATCGATGCCGGCCGTCCGGCGGTAGTCGCAGATCGCCTGGGTGATGGCCAGGATGTGCGCCTCCGTGAACGTTCCGTCCAGCGGCGTGCCGCGGTGGCCGCTGGTGCCGAAGCTGACCAGCTGGGCCGGGTCGGCGAGGTCCGGGCCTTGCTGGTGGTACTCCCGCTCCAGCTGCACCGGGTCGATGAGCATGTCGGGCGTGGCCGGCCGACCGGCCAGCGGATGATGCGCCATGGAAATCCTCCCTCGACGATCACCACCAAGCGACGAAGCCCCCCCTGCAAGAACCCGCTTTGGGGGGTGACCGCCATGATAGTTGCGGCATGGATCACGGGCAACGCGGGCCAGACGCCTGGGGTATGTTCCCTCTTTTTTCTGCATGGACCGCGGGCCGATGGCCGATGATAGGCACGAAGCACACCCGTTCCGCGCAACGCGGTTTTTGCCCTTGACGCCCGGCTTGCCTACTGCCGAAAGGCGGCTAGGAGAGATCGCCAGGGGGTCGTTTGCGATGCACGGTCAGAGGCGGCAGCCTCCAGGGTGGGGAATCTGGCGTTTTTCCGTCACGCGGGCAGGCCAGGTCATGGGATAACTGCGCCTCAGACGGAAAGGCTCTGCATCGAGGGTGGGGGAATGTGCGTCAGGCGGCGGATCGGTCTTTGCGACACGGATACAGCCCGACTGGAAACCGGCAGACTGTTGCTGGAGCGATGGTTCCCCCAGGCGAGGGTGCGAGGCTTCGGCGATCCCCGCCGGATGGACCTGCAGGACGTCCTGGTTCTCCGGATCCGACGACGCGATTACGACACGATCCTGGACCTCCGATCGGTTCAGCCTGAGGCGCTGATGGTGCTGTGGGGCGAGCGTGCCTCGCCCATCGAGCGGACCGCGCTGGTCCGGGCCGGGGTGGATCTGTTCCTTCCCGAGGACTCCCCCGAGGAGGCCGAATCCACGATCGATATGATCCGACTATACCTCAGCGACGAGTCGATGCCGCCGGGCTTTCGGGCCACCGCGGCGGCCGCGTACCGGTTGCTGGCTCAGTGGCACGCCCCCTCGGGTCCGCCTGCAGCCGCCGCCCGGCGCGAGGCACCGTCGGCGGTCTCGGTTCCGACCTTCCGGCCGACGAGGGCAAGAACCTCGGCCATGGCCGCGGCCGGCTGAGCAGCGCCCGAAGCCAGGCGGCGCCTCCCGGCGCGGTCGCGCCGCCCGTTGTACGGCGCCGGTCCGCCGCGCCCGCCCGCATCGACGATTCGTCCCCTGCGATGATGACCGGCCCCTTACCAGGTTGATTCCTTCCGGCCGGCCGACCGCCGGCGATGGTCATGCCGCCGGGCTTGCGGCCCACCGTCCTGCCGCCATTCCTACAACGGTAAGGCGTTTCTTATCGGTCATGCGTACCTGCACCAGGCCATGGTTTGCCCGGGCTGCGTCGGAATCGTACCTTCTCTCACGAAGGGGATTCGCCGGGGTCTGCGCGGGGGTACGATGCTTCCGGAGCTGGTTCGCGGCATGCTGGATGACGCCGGGCGCGGCGACGACCGTCGCGGCCCGGCCGCCCTGCCTCCCGGCCTGACCGGCAAGCCGCCGGTGCTCAGGCGACGGACCATCCGGTTGCTGTGCGCCCTGGGGCTGCTGGCCATCCTCTACGGCACGCTGGTGCCCTTCGACCTCGACCCCTCGCGGTCGCCGAGCCTGAACCTCTGCGTGCACCGCCCGGCCTCGGGCGACTTCGTCGCCAATATCCTGATCTACGTTCCGATCGGCGCCTTTCTGCGGCTGATGCTGCGCCGGCGCGGCTCACACCGGCTGTGGGAGTGGACCGCGGCGCTGACGTTCTCGGCGGTGCTGGCGGTCGGCACCGAGGTGCTCCAGACCGTCGTGCCCTCGCGGGTGCCCAGCTGGACGGACGCGGCCTCCAACGTCTTTGGTGCCGCCATCGGCATCCTGCTGGCTCCGGCCCTGCAGCGCTGCCTGCGCAACCTGCACGCCTGGCTCTATCAGACGCTGCGCGATCGCCCGCTGTCGGCCGCGACCGCGGCGGTCATGATCTGCATCTGGGTTCACGCCCTGGCGCCATTCGACATCCGCCCGACGCCGGCCCATGCGACGCGGGCGGCGCGGCACTTCCAGGCGGCTCTGGCGGAGGGCTGGGGCGGCATATGGTGGACGGACGAGGCGCTGAGCCGCACGCAGCGGGTGGACAAGCTCATGTCCGCGGCCTCTTACGGACTGCTGGCCTTCCTGCTGAGCCTTTCGGCCCGCGAGGCCGGCCGACGCGAGGCCGGCTGTGCCTGGCATGCTTTGAGCCGGACGGTCCTGCTGGCCGCGGGCATCGAGGCGATCCAGCTGTTCACCGTTTCCCACGCCGCCGAACCGGCGGATCTCGTCGGGGCGGTGGCGGCCGGCTTCCTGGGAACCGGCGCGGCCACGGTGCTGCTGGCGGCCAGGCCCTTCGTGCACCAGTATCCCGGCGAGATCTGCTGCGGCGTGCTGGCGGTGGCCGCCGCGGGGCTGAGCCTCTGGGCGGGGCTGGCCTGGACGTCGCCGGCCCCGGCCGGCGGTGCCTCGGGAGCGTCGTGGCTCCCGGTGGTCGGCAACTTCCACCGCACCTGGGACAGCCTGCTGGGCGAGTACACCGCAG
>CAZSYS010000305.1:0-5537 GCA_964611365.1 uncultured Planctomycetales bacterium | reverse complement strand
CTGGACTACCTCTGCGTCGGCGAGGGCGAGTCCATGGTCGTCGAGTTCCTCGAAAGGCTCGGGACCCCCCGCCTGGCCCAGGTCCGCAACCAGGTGCGGCGGGACGGTGAACGGATCATCGCCAACCCGTTGCGCCCCGCCGAGGACCTGGCCGCCGCGCCGCAGTTCCCGTGGTATCTGTTTCCCCGCCGGGCAGTGGTGCAGGAGGAGCAGGGTTTCCTCTACGTGAACGCCACCCGCGGCTGCCCCTTCGACTGCACCTATTGCTGCAACGGCATCTACCTGGAACACTACGGGCGAGATTATCTGCGTTTCCGGCCGGTGGACGACGTGGTCGGCGAGCTGCGAACGCTCCAGCGGGTCTATGACCCGGCCCTGTTCTATTTCGGCGACGAGATGATCTTCTCCCGCCGGGCCTACGCAGCCGAGCTGTTCGGGCGGATCCGCCGTGAGCTGGCGGTGCCCTACGGCTGCATGGCCCGGGTGGAGTCGATCTCCCCCGACGTGGTCGAGCTGCTGGCCGAAACCGGCTGCCGCTACATCGCCATGGGCATCGAGTGCGGCGACGAGGAGTTCCGCCGGACGTGGCTGAACCGCCGGATGTCCAACGCCCAGATCGAGCGGGCCTTCCGTCTGGTCCGCGCCGCCGGCATCTTCGCGACCTCCTTCAACATGATCGGCTACCCCGTGCCCGACGACGACCGCCTGACCGAACGCACCGTCGAACTCAACCGCCGGATCGGCGTCGACTACGCCCAGGTTTCGGTCTTCTACCCCTTTCCGGGCACCCGGCTGCACGCCCACTGCCTCGAACACGACCTGATCGACCCGGACAAGCTGGCGGCCACCGCCGACTACTTCGGCGAGTCCGTGCTGCGCGGCGTGAGACTGCGGGAGCGGCGGCAGGAGATCGACCGCCTGCTGAATCCCCATGGCTTCCGGTTCACGACCGGACGCGGCGGTGCGGCGGCGGACGATCTGCAGGCCCGCTGTCAGGAGCTTTGTGAGCGACTCGAAGATACCGAGAGGCGCCGCGAGGCCGCCGAACAGGCCTGTGCCCGCCTGGAGGCCCGCTGTGCGGACCTGGACCGCCGCGTGAACGAGCTGCTGGCCCTGCTGGAGCAGAAAGAGGCGGCCCGGGACGCGGCCGAACGGGCCTGTGCGGCCGCCCAGACGGCCTGCGTCCAGACCGGTCGCCGCTGTCTGGAGCTCGAAGGGGAGTGCGCCCGGCTGGCCGGCGAGCTGTCGCGCTGCCACGGGCTCCGCGGCGCGGCCCGGGAGGTCGCCCGATGCCTGCGGAACCGTCTTGCCGGAGGGAGAGCGCACGTGCCGTGAGCCGCCTTTCCGGCCGAGGAATCGCGGTGTTTTCGCTCGCGGGCGCACTGGCCGCCGTTGCGGCCTGCCAACGCCCCGGCGTCGCCCCCCCGGATCGTCCGCTGAGCGAGGCGGACTTCATCCTGCCGACTCTTCCCGGGGAGCTTGCGGTCGGCCAGGCCGTCTGCCTGGTCGTCGAGCCCCGGGTGCAGGGTCCGTTCGAGTACCGCTGGCTTCACAAGCAGGACGAGGCCGACTGGGACTGGTCGGCGCCCTGGGCGACCGCCGCGACGTACGTTTTTCGCCCCACCGGCGTCGGGGCGCACAGCCTGCATGTCGATATCCGCCGCCGCGGGCGGTCCGAGGCCGAAGTCGGCAAGTGGCTCGGTTTCACCATTGTCTCCGGACCGCTGGTGCAGCAGGTCTTTTACACTCCTGCGGCCACGGCCCTTCCGGCCGGCGCGCCGATCGAGTTTCTCCTTTACCCGGCAGACCAGGCCCTGGAGGATCTGGAGTTCCGTCTCTGGGAGCTGCTGCCGGAGGAGAAAGTCGTCCGCGACTGGGGTCCCTGGCCCCTGCCGCCCTTCGTCTGCGCCGAACCGCGGACCACGGCCCTGCAGGTCGATGTGCGGCTCAAGCGCCTGCCGCAGGTGATCGACCGGCGATGGCTGAACACTTTCTCCTTCTTCGAACGTCAGCAGCCGTCGGCGGCCAACCTGCTGCGGAACCTGGTCAGCGACGATTTCGATGTGTTCGGGTTTTCCGAGGCAGTCGCGATTCTCGCCCGGGAGCTCTGGCTGGCGACGCACATGCTGCAGTGGCGGCACGAGGGCGTGCAGCCCGCCGACGCCCGGCGGCGCCTGGAGGCCCTGGCCGGCGTGGAGAGCGTCGAAATTTCGCCGGGCGGGCACTTGCGGGTGCGGATGACCGGCGACCGGGCCTACGAGATCGACCTGGAGGCCTGCACGCTCAGCCAGGTCGGCTCGCCCGTGCTGCTGCGGCTGACCCCGGACCGGTATCCACGCTACCGCGAGGCGCTGGAGACGATGAGCGGCCTGGCCCCGGAGGTGCGGCCCATCGGGCTGCTGACCCTGGCCGTGTACGAGGGCTATCACTACGGCACGCCCCCGCGCTTCGCTCTGGCGGACCTGCCGGAGGCGGTTTCCCATTGCGGAAGCCAGATCGACGAACTTCGGCGCATTCTGGCGGCCTGCGGCCTGCCGGCGCAGCTGGTCTTTCTGACCGCCTATGACGAGCAGCAGAATACCGCCGCCCACGGACTTGTGCAGACGCGTCTGAACGACGCGACGCCGCTGTTGCTGGATCCGACCAACGGCTACCTGTACGCGTACGACATTGCCGACCTGGGCCGCCGCCCGATCCCCGAACCCGTCGTGCTCCCCCAGTGCCGCGACCTCCCCCAGTTCGACCTGCGGATCCTGGCCGCGCGGCCGGTGCGGGTGATCGTCGCCGACGCGGCGGTGCCCAACTGCGTTCCGCTGACGCCGGCCGGGGGCGTGGTGACTACCCTGCCCGCGCCGCCGGCGCCGTAGCGCCGGGTCTGTCGGGCCGCTCCCATGCGGCTGTGGTCCGCGCGGCCGGCGGCGGCTATGATGCCGCCTCGTACCAGCTCCGACAGGATGGATGGCGATGCAAGTACTCATGATGGTGCCGGACTGCCAGATGATCGACCGCCGCGTGCTGCAGCAGGCCCGCACGCTGGTGGAGGCCGGGCACGCCGTCACGCTGCTGGCCGGTTTCGAGTGCGCCGTCGAGGAGCACTTCGACTGGCGCGGCGTGCGGGTGCACCGCCATGTCTACGACTGGGACGACGAGCGCCTCAAACGCCTGCGGGCCCGGCTGCCGGATAACGACCGGCTGCGCATGCTGGTGAACCGGGCGTGGATGGCGGTCGCGCGGCGCTGTCTGCACGTCACGCCCTTCGATGCCTTCGTGATCTCGCGCGGCCGGGCCTTCCCCGCCGACGTGGTGCACGTCCACGACCTGCCGCTGCTCAAGCACGGGGCGATCCTCGCCCGGGAGATGAAGGCCCGCCTGGTCTTCGACTCCCACGAGATCTACCACCAGCAGGAAGGCCTGACGCCCAGGCTCCGGCGGCAGCTGCTGCGCAATGAGCGGCGCTACGTCCGCCGCTGCGACGTGTTCATCACCGTCAACGAGGCCATCGCCGACTACTTCCAGCGGCTGCACGGCCGGCGGCCCATGGTGCTGCTCAATTGCGCCGACCGCCCCCCGGCCGGCTTCGATGCCTCCAGCCGGGCCGACCTGCGGCGCCGCGCCGGCCTGCCCGCCGAGGCCCGCGTGGTCCTCTACCAGGGCTGGATCAGCCCGGAACGCAACCTGGCGGCCCTGGTCCAGGCGGCCGCGAGCCTGCCCCGGGATGCCTGGCTGGTGCTGATCGGCTACGGCGCCTATGAGAGCCATCTCAGGAGCCTGGCCGAGGGCCGGCCCTGGGCCGACCGGGTGCGGTTCCTGGGCCGCGTCGAGCCGGAGGAGATCCTGGCCCTGACCGCCGGCGCGGACCTGGGCGTCATCCCCTACCAGCCGGTGGACCTCAACCACCGCCTCTGCTCGCCCAACAAGTTCTTCGAGTATGTACAGGCGGGCGTGCCGATACTGGCGGAGGCCCTGCCGTTCTTCGAGGAGATGAAGGCCCGATGGGGGGTCGTGGAGGTCGGCCGCCTCGGCTCGCCGGAGGGCATGGCCGAGGCCATCCGCAGCCTGCTGAACGACTCGGCGCGGCTGGCAGGCATGCGGGAGGCGTGCCGGAAGGCGGCCGCCGTGCTGCACTGGGAGGCCGAGGGACGCAAGCTCCTGGAAGCCTACGCACAGCTCGAACCGCCGGGCCTGAAGGCCTGCTCCATGGAATCGGCGGCATGTCACGCGTGCTGATGCTCTCCGAGCACACCGGGAGTGTCGACCGGCGCATCATCGCCGAAGCCAATGCACTGGTCGAATCCGGCCGCTCCGCGACCCTGGTCAGCGTGCCGGCCGAAATTCCCGGCGACTGCCTGGACGCCCGCGTGCGGGTGGTCATGCCGCCGACCGGACGCGACGGCGGGCGCGGACGGCTGAGCTCGTCGCTGCGCCGGCTCGCGCCGGGCATCCATGAGTCCCTGCGGCTGCTGTGCTACGGGCTGGGGGCCGGGCCGATCGCCCGGTGGACGGCGTTTTTCCGGGCCCACGCGCCCGCGGAGCGATTCGACGTCATCCATGCCCACGACCTGCCGACGCTTCCGGCAGCCCTGGCCCTGAGAGAACACCTGCCCGCGGCGCGCGTGGTGTACGACGCCCACGAGCTGTTCCCGTTCCAGTTCGCCGACGCCCGCCTGGAGCGTTACTGGGCGCGGGTCGAGGACGCCTGCATCCGTCGCGCGGACGCGATCGTCACGGTTAACGACGCCCTGGCCGACGAACTGGCCCGGCGCTACGGCCTGCCCGCCCCGACGGTGGTGCACAACAGCTGCGGCGTGGGGGCCGCTGCGCCGCCGCTGGCCCCCGAAGACTTCGCCGCCCATTTCGGGGCCCGCGGCCAGGCGTTCACCGTGCTCTACCAGGGCAACCTCTCGCCGGGCCGCAACCTGGAGACGCTGGTGCAGGCCTTCGGACGCCTCGAGGGCGACGCCCGGCTGTTCCTGCTGGGCGACGGCCCGCTCGAGCCGGCCCTGCGGACCCTGGCCGGAGGCGAAGGCGGGGGACGGGTGTTCTTCGGGCGGCGCGTTCCCCAGGCGGCGCTGCTGGCGTACACCGCCCGGGCCGACCTGGGCATCATCCCCTACCCTCGGGCCGCCTGCCTCAACACCCGCCTGTGCACGCCCAACAAGCTCTACGAGTTCATCGAGGCCGGCGTACCGATCTGCGCCAGCGACCTGCCGGAGCTGCGCCGGATCGTCACCGGCCACCGCATCGGCGAGGTGTTCGACATGCACACGCCCGACGCCATCGCCTCGGCGGTGACCCGCTGCCGCCAGCGGATCGCGCAGGGCGGGTTCGACCCGGCTTGTCAGCGGGAGGCCCGCGCGTATTATGCGTGGCCGGGCCAGGCGCGGCGCCTGCTGGACCTCTACGCGCGGCTTGGAGTCTGACGCATGTGTGGAATCGCCGGAATCGTCGGCGACGCCGGGCCGGCCGGTCCCGAGCAGGCCCTGCGGACGATGATGAAGACCATGGCCCACCGGGGCCCCGACGACGAGGGCCTGTGG
>CAZSYS010000304.1:514-5538 GCA_964611365.1 uncultured Planctomycetales bacterium | reverse complement strand
CTCCGTGCCGGCCGTGCGCAAGAATCGGCGGCCTGGGCACCGGCCATGCCGCCAGGCGCCCCTGCCGGCCGTCGATCGCGGTCTCCCCCGTGTCATCCGAACCCGGCAAGCGAAGCCACGAAATGCACGCGTCACGCCCGGGCCGACTCCGGACGGCGGCTCAGGTGATCTCGATCACTTCGGTGCGTTCCTGACAGGACCGGACCGCGTCGGGCTCGAACACCGCCGGCCGGTCGGTCAGCGCGGAGGCCGCGGCCACCGCCAGGGCCTGCTGGAGGCAGGAGGACATCGGACGGCCGGCGTCCAGGCAGCCCGCCACGAAGCCGGCCAGAAAGCTGTCGCCGCAGCCCACGGTGCTGCGGACCTCGCTCTGCGGCAGGTGCGTCCGGCCGCGCCAGACCCGGCCCTCGGCGAAGGCGTATGCCCCGCCGGACCCCAGCGTCACCAGCACGACGGCGATCCGCCGGTTGAGCCGGCGGCCGATCTCCAGGATCTCCTCCTGCGACTCGGCCCGCCGGCCGACCAGCTCGCCCAGCTCCCGCAGATTGGGCTTCAGCAGCCATACCGGCCGTTCCGCCGCACGCCGCAGCAGCTCGCCGGAAGCGTCCACCGCCACGGTGGCCCCCCGGGCCAGCAGCCCGTCCACCAGACCGGCCCAGCCGTCGGGCGACAGACCGGGCGGCGCCGACCCGGTGACCACGGCCAGGCAGCGCTCATCGGCCGCCTCGTCCAGCACCTCGACCAGACGCGAGACGTCCGGTGGAGTCACCGTCGGTCCGACGTCGCGGATGTGCGTTTCGCTGCCGGCCTGCGGGTCGATCAGGGTGATGTTCTCGCGGGCCTGTCCGGCGATGGGAATCAGCCGTGCCCGAACGCCCATGTCCTCCAGGAAGTCCTCGAAGAGCGCGGCGGTGTCCGCGGCCACCCAACCGACCACCGTGCTGCGGGTCCAGAGCGTGACCAGGGCCCGCGAGACGTTGACCGCCTTGCCCGCCGGCTGGCGGGCCAGCAGCCGGCCCTGCAGGTGGTCCCCGACGCGGAGACCCGGCACCTCCAGGATGCGGTCGATCGTGGGATTCAGCGACAGAGTGACGACATGGCCCGGCGGGCGGGACGGCATGGATGGTTCCGGATGCATCAGGACCGGTTGGCCGGTGCCGAGGCCGGCGGCTCCGATGCGGCCGCGATCGGCAGGGCCACCCGGTGGATCTCGTCGCCCAGGGCGAACCTCAAGACGCCCTGAGGCAAGGCCTCGGTAACCGGTTCGACCGGCCGCATCGTGCCCTCGATCGACCCGGAGACCAGCGCGACCTCCCGCGGACCGTCAGGGCCCGCCAGCCAGAGGCTCGCCTGGTGCACGCCGTTCAGAGGTTCGCCGACGGCATTGAGGAAGCGGATCTCCGTTTCCCCCGTGGCCGGGTGCAGCCATTCGACCCAGCCCCGCCGGAACGCCAGGAGCCGGGCCCCCGGACGGGCCCGGACCGGCTTGGCCGGGCCTGCAACCGGCCCGGTCGCGGGGGCGTCCACCTGGGGCGCGATCGCGACCTGGTCCGATGCCGACAATACCTCCAGAAGTTCCTTGGAGGCCTTGTCCTCACAGCCGACCAGGGCCGCAAGCATTGCCCATCCCAGGGCCTGATGACCGACCGCACGTTTCATACGGGCCGTATCCTACAGTCCCTGTCACCGGCGGCAAGGCGAAGTCCCCGGCGGCAGGGCAGAGTCACCGGCGGCAAGGCGGAGGAAGCGGCCGGCGCCCCGGGGCGCATCGATCGGCAGGCCGGCTGGGGGCGGTTACGGGACCCTGGGGGAGGCGTCCGGCGGCAGAAATCCCCGGCCGGCGGTCTCAGAAGGTCCCGCCCGCCCGGTCGGCGCCTCAGCCCGGTCGGCCCGGCCCCACTCCCGCCGGAAACCTCCGGTCGCCGGCCGGAAACAGGCCGGGGCGGTCCGAGCCCGCAGGGGGGCGGGGCGGGCTTGCATCCCCGGGCGGCTGGGGCTATATTGCCTCAAGACTAGACACAGAGAGTGTAAGGGCATGGTCAGGTCCAGCGCGTGGCTGGATGCCGCGGCAGCGGCCGAGACAGTGGTTGACGGGCACCCGGAAGGCACACATGGCGCTTGCAGTCGAGCGGAAGGCACAGTTGGTCGGCGAGTACAGGCACCACGAGAAGGACACCGGCTCGCCGGAGGTCCAGATCGCCATCCTCACCGAGCGGATCAACGGGCTGACCGAGCATCTCAAGAGCCACAAGAAGGACCAATCATCCCGGCGCGGTCTGCTGAAGATGGTTGGCCGCCGGGCACGCCTGCTCAACTACCTCACCGCCAACGACCGCGAGCGTTACCTGGACGTGATCCGGCGGCTGGGCCTGCGAAAGTAGCGCCGGCCGGCCGAATCGCGTTCCGGAGGCCGCACGGCGGCACGGCCCCGCGCCAGATCCCTCCGGCAACTCCTCTCTACCCGAGACATGCGACGCGCCCCCCGCGTGTGCGAGGTGCCGCGCAGGAGCAGGCTTGAAGGCCGTTGCATCGACAGCTGGTCATTCCCCAGGCAGCCGCGGGCCCGCTCATGGAGCGGCGTGCAAGGCCGCACGCCGCGGCGGAAACCCCGGGCCGTGACACTCGATACGGACGGACAGGACCACTCATTCATGCAGACGCACAAGGTTCAGACCCAGATCGGCGGACGGACACTCACCCTCGAGACAGGCAGGATCGGCAAGCAGGCCGGCGGGGCCGTCATGGCCTCCTACGGCGATTGCGTGGTGCTGGGCGCCTCCGTCAGGGCCCAGCCGCGCGAGGGCATCGACTTCTTCCCTCTGACGGTCGATTACCGCGAGAAGGCCTACGCCGGCGGCAAGTTCCCCGGCGGCTTCTTCAAGCGCGAGGGGCGGCCGACCAGCAAGGAAATCCTGACCATGCGGATGATCGACCGTCCGATCCGCCCGCTGTTTCCCAAGGGATTCATGGATGAGATCCAGATCCAGACCTTCGTGCTCTCGGCCGATCCGGAGTTTGACGCCGACATCACCGCCATCGTGGCCGCCTCGGCCTCCCTGGCTCTGAGCGACGCCCCGTTCGAGGGCCCGATCGGAGCGGTGCGCGTGGGCCGGGTCGACGGCCAGTACATCATCAACCCCACCTACGAGCAGGTGGAGGCATCCGAGTTCGACATGGTCCTGGCCGGGCATCCCGACGGCGTGAACATGATCGAGGTCGGAGCCCACGAGACGCCCGAAGACGTGATGCTTAAGGCCATCCGGGCCGGCTACGACGAGATCCGCCGGATCTGCGACCTGATCGCCCAGCTGCGCACCGCCGCCGGCAAGCCGGTCGCCTGGACCCCGCCGGAGCCCGATCAGGCCCTGTTGAGCAAGGTCCGCGAGCTGGCCCATGACGAGATGGTCAAACGCCGCCAGATCACCGGCAAGCTGGAGCGTCAGACGGCCATCAAGGAGCTGTACGACCAGGTCATGGACCAGCTCTCGCCCAAGGACGCCCAGGCCCCGGAGTTCCCGCGCAACGCGGTCTTCAACGCCCTGCACGAGATGGAAGAGGAGATCGTCACCCGCCTCGTGCTGGAAAGCGGGACGAGGTCGGACGGCCGCGGCCCGACGGATATCCGTCCGATTTCCGGCGAGGTCGGTTTCCTTCCCCGCACCCACGGCTCGGCGCTGTTCAGCCGCGGCGAGACTCAGAGCATCGTGGTGGCCACGCTGGGGACCGCCCGGGACGAGCAGATCATCGACGGGCTCGCGGAGGAGTACAGCAAGAAGTTCATGCTGCACTACAACTTCCCGCCGTTCTGCGTGGGCGAGGCACGCCGCATCATGGGGCCGGGCCGCAGAGAGATCGGCCACGGAGCCCTGGCCGAGCGGTCCCTCGAGGCCGTGCTGCCCACGGCCGAGAGTTTCCCCTACACCATCCGGCTGGTCAGCGAGATCACGGAATCCAACGGGTCCAGCTCGATGGCCTCGGTCTGCGGAGGCACGCTGGCCCTGATGGACGCAGGCGTGCCGATTTCCCAGCCGGTGGCCGGGATCTCGATCGGCAGCTTCCACAACCACGAAAAACGCATCCTGGTCACCGACATCATCGGGGAGGAGGACCACTTCGGCGACATGGATTTCAAGATCGCCGGAACCCAGCGGGGGATCACGGGAATTCAGCTGGACTTGAAAGAGCGGACGATCGCCTTCGAGACCATCGAACAGGCCTTTGAGCAGGCCCGCAAGGCCCGGCTGGACATCCTGCGGGCGATGCTGAAGGTGCTGCCCCGTCCGCGGGCGGAAATCAGCCGGTACGCCCCGCGGATCATCACCGTGCGGATCGATCCCGAGAAGATCGGGCTGCTCATCGGGCCGGGCGGCAAGGGGATCCGGCGGATCGAGGCGGAGACCGGAGCCTCGATCGATATCGAAGACGACGGCACCGTGACCATCGCCTGTTCGGACATGGAAGGGGCCCAGAAGGCCCAGGAAATGGTGGAACTGGTTGCCGTCGGCGTCAAAGTCGGTAAAATATATAAAGGCAGAGTTTGCAGCATCAAGGATTTCGGCGCCTTCATCGAGATCGCGCCCGGCCAGGACGGCCTGTGCCACATCAGCGAGCTGTCCGACGGCTACGTCAAGAGTGTCTCGGACGTATGCAAGGTCGGCGATATCATGGAGGTGAAGGTGATCCTGATCGACGATCAGGGCCGGGTGAAGCTCAGTCGCAAGGCACTGCTCAAGCAGTCGAGGGAGGAGCGGACCTCGAGTTCCGCCTGACAGACGCTCCCGCGGCGCTGCATCGATGGCGCCGAGCCGAGGTGCGCAGGCCGCATTCGCAGCGGCCTGGCCGGGCGGAACAGCAGGTGATGAAACGTCGGCCGGTGGCCTTTTCGTGAACCATGTCTTGGCAGGGTGCCTTTCGACCGGGCGCCGGCCGACGAAACCGCCAGGGTTTCCGGGATGCCAGGGGCGTCGGTTCGCCCGCGTCGCCCTGGCCGCCGAAGGAGATCGAGACCTCATGGTTGGCGTCGT
>CAZSYS010000304.1:0-504 GCA_964611365.1 uncultured Planctomycetales bacterium | reverse complement strand
TGCACGAACTTGGTCTGGTTCAGAATCTCATCGAGCGGGCGGGCGAAGCGGCCGGCAGACTCTGGCTGGACTGCCCGGGGGCCGGCGGGTCTATAAGCTGGTCGAGGGCACCCGGGTAGTCAGGCTCGCGTCCCGTCTGCGCCCACCCCATCGGCGCGCGGGCGCGCCGGAGGCGATCATCCATGCGCACCGGCACCGTCAAGTGGTTCGACAAGAAGAAGGGTTTCGGGTTCATCCAGGGAGCGGAGGAGGGCAAGGACATCTTCGTCCACTACACCAACATCGAGGGCGAGGGTTTTCGAAGCCTCAAGGACGGGGAAACGGTGGAGTTCGACCTGGTCGAGTCCGACAAGGGCCTTCAGGCGCACCACGTCAAGCACACCGGCCCCTCCCCGGCGGGCAAGCCGGCTCTCGCCAAGACCGCCGCGCCCCGACCGACGGCCTGAGGCCCGAGCGTCCGCGCCCGGGCTGAGGCGACGGGACCACCGGGCCGGGGTCCGGCGG
>CAZSYS010000303.1:0-5547 GCA_964611365.1 uncultured Planctomycetales bacterium | reverse complement strand
CTCCCCGTTACGCACTTCGTTCTCGTGGGCGCTTACGCCGATCCGCAGGATTCAATCGCTCTCGGAGAACAGCGCCTCGACGAAGCTCTCGGGGTTGAACGGCTCGATGTCCGCAGGCGTTTCCCCGAGGCCGACGAACTTGACCGGAATGTCGATCTGGTCGCGGATGCCGATCACGATCCCCCCCTTGGCCGACCCGTCGAGCTTGGCCAGGAACAGCCCGGTCACGTTGACGTGCTGGCTGAACATCCGGGCCTGGTTGATGGCGTTCTGGCCGATGGTCGAGTCCAGGACCAGCAGCACCTCGTGCGGGGCGCCGGGGATCTTCTTCTCCACCACCCGCTGGATCTTGTTGAGTTCGCGCATCAGGTGATCCTGCGTGTGCAGCCGGCCGGCGGTGTCGATGATCAGAAAATCGACCTTGCGGGCCACGGCCGCCTCGCAGGCGTCGTAGGCCACGGCGCCGGGGTCGGCGCCCTGGTCGTGCCTGACGATCTGCACGCCGAGCCGCGCGGACCACTCGGTGAGCTGGGCCACCGCCGCCGCCCGGAACGTGTCGCAGGCTCCCAGGATCACGGTCCGGCCCTGCGCCGCCAGGTGGTGGCACAGTTTGGCCACGCTGGTGGTCTTGCCCGAGCCGTTGATGCCCACCACCAGGATGACCGTCGGGCCGCCGGCCGCGGTGCGCAGCTGCCGGTCCGGCTCCGGCCAGTAGGTCACGATCCGGCGCTTGAGAAAGGGAATGATCTCCTGCGTCTCCGTGATCTCGCCGGACCTGTAGGCGGCCCGGACCTCGCCGATCAGCCGGGCGGTGGCCGCCGGGCCCATGTCGTCGGCCAGCATGGTCTCTTCCAGCTGGTCGATGATCGCGTCGTCGATCTTGCGCCCGAACGGGAGGATCGAGCGGAAGCTCCGGGCGATCTTCTCCCGGGTCTTGGTCAGGCCCTTGATCAGCCGGTCAAACAGTCCCATGAGCTCACAACCCCCGTCCGCCGTGCCCCGCCGAGCGCCGGCCGATCCGCCGGTCCGTCCCCCGGCGGCATCGGTCCCACCCTTCCGTCACCTCGCCGCCCGTTCACGCCGGGGCCTCTGTGTTCCGGCCGCCGGCACCGGCCTGCGGTCGCGCGATGCGGCAGGCTTCGTGCTGCTTCCAGATCGCGTCAAGCACCCCGTTGATGAACTGCGGGGTCTCCTCCGAGCCGAACTCGCGGCCGATCTCGATGGCCTCGTCCAGGATGACCCGCACCGGCACGTCCGGCTCCTCGATCAACTCGTACAGCGCCATCCGCAGGATGTTGCGGTCCACCACAGCCATCCGACCGACCTCCCAGTGGTCCGACACGCTGCGGATCATGCCGTCGTACTTCGCGCAGCCTGCCCATGTGCCCGCGGCCAGCCGGCGGGCATAGGCCGCGGTCTCGGCGGATGCCCCCGCCTCGGCGGCCAGCGGCTCCAGGGCGGCCCCGGGGTCGGCCTCCGGCGGCAGCTTCTGGATATCCATCTGGTAGAGGATCTGGAGTGCCAGAATCCTGGCGGTGTGCCGCGGTCTGCCCGCCTGCCCCGGACCGGCTGCCGGACGGCAATGGTTGGCTGCCTTCACTTCCGTGTTCTCGCCTTTCCTGAGAAGTATCCACGCGTCCGGAGGAACACCGAATCCCCGGCCGGGCCGCCCCCGGCGCCCGTCCCGCTGCAGGCCGCCTCAGATCCGGGCGAAAAGGCTGGTCATTTCGATGGCCGTCACCGCGGCGTCGGCACCCTTGTTGCCCGACTTGGCACCCGCCCGCTGGACGGCCTGCTCGAGCGAGTCGGCGGTCAATACCCCGAACACCACCGGCAGCCCCGTGTCCAGCGCCACCTGCGCGATACCCTTGGCCGCCTCGCCGGCGACGTAGTCAAAATGCGGCGTCTCTCCGCGGATCACGCATCCCAGGCAGATCACCGCGTCCACGCCGCCGCCGCCGGCCACCTTCTTGGCCGTCAGCGGCAACTCCCAGGCGCCCGGAACCCAGATCACCTTGATGTTCGAAGGCTTGCACCCGTGGCGCTGCAGCGTGTCCAGGGCGGCCGAAAGCAGCCGCGAGGAGATGAACTCGTTGAAGCGACTCACGATGATGGCGAACTTCTGGTCCTTGACCACCAGTTCGCCGCAGATCGTCGTCGGCGCGCTCATGTCCGATGCTCCTGCCGTCCGCCGCCGGTGCCCGGGCGGCCGGACCGCCCGCCGCGCCGGCGAACCCGTGGACCGCCGTTCAAGTCGTTATGCTAACTGAAGTTGCTGTTGGATGCCAGAAGGGCGCGCGGCTTGCCGCCGCGCCGGCCCGGCCCGCCGCAGGTCTCGACCCCGACCGCATTTGCGGTTGACCATGGCCGGGCGCACCCGTGCCCGAGCTGACCGCCCCCGTGCCCGGGGCCGGCCGTGGATGAGACTGCCCCCACTGCAGTTCGTCATGCAGGCTCACGGGGCCTGCGTGGCAACTGTGACATGGGTGGCTGACGGGTTGCTGACCAGCACAGAGTCAATGGGCCTGCAGGGTTTTCGTCGGCTTCGCCGCCTCCGGACGGCCGTGCTATGCTGCCTGGACCCGTTCACCCGATTGGCGGCTTGGCCGCCGCCACGGAGCCTGCAGGTGGTACCTTACGTCGTTGATTTCGCCGGTCATTTCGGCCCGGAGGATCTGACCATCGTCTGGCGCGACGATCCTCGGCCCCCCCACCCTCAGCTTGACCGCCTGGTTTCCGAAACCTGGGATGCCTTTGCCGCCGAGTGCCGCAGAAATCAGCAGCAGCTCTACAACGGGCCGATGGTCCGACTGCTGAGCTGCGTGCCTCGCGATGGTCGGTGGCACCTGGAGGTCGGACCCACAGACTATGCTAACTACATTGGAACCAATCACTTAAACTACAGGATGGGCGACGTCATCGGCTGGGAGCTCTTTGCCAATCCCCTGGGCACCAGTGCTTTGATTATCACTTCCGACCAACGGCTGGTTCTGGGCCGCCGTGGCCGACACCTGGCCGTGTGCCCCGGGATGGTGCACCTTTTTGGGGGGACGATGGACCCTTCCGATCGACTTCCGGACGAGCGCATGGACCCTTTTGGGGGGGTGCGGCGCGAGTTGGGTGAGGAGCTGAGCATCCGTCCGACGGAGATCGTGTCGCTGAAATGCATGGGCATGGTCCGTGAGGCGACCACACGTCAGCCAGAGCTAATCTTCGCATGCGAATGCACTTGCAGCTATTCAGACATCCGAGGCCGGCTTCGCCCGGGTCATCCGGAGGAGGAACACGCCGGCCTGGAGGCCTGTTTCCCCGGCCGGCAGGAGATCTGTGATTTCATTGGCGGTACCGGCCAGGTGGCCGCGGTGGCAGCGGCGGCTTTGGGACTTTACGGCCGGGGCAGATTCGGCGAGGACTGGTACGCCGCCTTTCTGCGCATTTTCTAGGCAAGCGCTGGCGCATGTTGCCCTTTTTTGGGCATAAGTATTCTTGGAATCCACCCCTTTCGACATCGTCTGGCCCTCAAGCGCGGCTCAAGGGTACGTTATCGGGCGGGCGAGGCAGGATTTCCAGTCATGTCGGCGGCAGTTGACGTCCGATAAACACGATCTGGCGTCGGCTGGCACGGAGCATGCAATTGCATGCGGGTTGTGGGCCGAGCGGCGTTAGCCGGCAGCCGTGGAAGGGTCGGATGTCCGTGGCCCTTCGGGGGTGGCCGGGAGTCAAACGGTTGCTCATGTCGCGCGGTCCGCGCTGTCTGGAGCTGAGGCGTATCGCTTGGCTGACCGGCGTCTCGGCGTTCCGGGCCACGGCGGGAGGCCTGCCGTTCTCCCGCACATGCCTGGAAAGAGTGTGTATCACTTGTACGCCGGAGGCATGATCCGGGGCGACCTGGCCGGCCGGGGAGCCGCGGCGCCGGTTGTCGGCGGCGCGAAACCTCGCGGGGCGGGTCCGCGGCCGGGTTTCCGGCGGGGCTGATCGAGGAGACAGAACGTGAGATCACCTGACTGCATGAACATCCACCGGGCATGGAAGGCATGTGGCGCGATTCTCCTGGCGGTTGTGATGGCCGGGCCGGTGCTGGCCCAGGACGCCCCTGCGGCGGGAGCGGCGCCGCTGACGGCGGAGGGGGTCATGGAGAAGGTCGGATCCAACGGCGTGGACCTCGACACCGTGTGGGTCCTGGTCACGGCGTTTCTGGTGTTCTGGATGCAGGCGGGCTTTGCGCTGGTGGAGACGGGTCTGACGCGGGCGAAGAACGCGGTTAACATCTGCATGAAGAACCTGCTGGACTTCTGCTTTGCATCGGTTGTGTTCTACATGGTCGGCTTCGGGATCATGTTTGGCGCCGGCAGCGGTTTCATCGGCACCAGCGGCTTCTTCCTGAACGAGTCGTCGTCGGGCACCTTCGCTTCGCTTTCCTGGACCAAGGTCGGGCTGGACGCGAAATTCATCTTCCAGCTGGTCTTTGCCGGCACGGCCGCGACGATCGTCTCGGGCGCCATGGCCGAGCGGACCCAATTCGCGTCTTACCTGCTCTACAGCGTGGTCATATCCCTGATCATCTACCCGGTTTCCGGTCGCTGGATCTGGGGAGGCGGCTGGCTGGCGGGCAAGGGCTTCTTTGACTTTGCGGGCTCCACGGTGGTTCACTCGGTGGGCGGCTGGCTGGCCCTGTGCGGCGCGTTCATGGTCGGCCCGCGTCTGGGCAAATACGGCCCCGGCGGCAAGGTCAACGCGATTCCCGGCCACAGCTTTCCGCTGATGATTCTGGGGGTGTTCATTCTGTGGCTGGGCTGGTTCGGCTTCAACCCCGGCAGCACGATGGCCGCGATCGGGCAGGGGGCGGCGATCGCCCACATCGCGGTGACCACCAACGCGGCGGCGGCCACGGGCACGATCGGGGCGCTGCTGACGGCCAAGCTGTGGTTCGGCAAGTGGGACGCGAGCATGGCGGGCAACGGGTGTCTGGCGGGGCTGGTGGCGATCACGGCGCCGTGTGCCTTCGTGGGCATCAACGCGGCTCTGCTGATCGGCCTGATCGGAGGGATCCTGGTGGTGTTGTCGGTGGTCTTCATCGATCAGGTTCTGAAGATCGACGACCCGGTGGGCGCCGCCTCGGTGCACCTGACCAACGGCATCTGGGGCACGCTGTCGCTGGGTCTGTTCTCCAACCCGGTGTACGGCTGCACCGGTCCCAAGCCCGGCTTGTTCTACGGTGGCGGGCTGGAGCAGCTGATCGTCCAGGTCATCGGTGTGGTGGCGGTGGGTGTCTGGTGTCTGGCGACGGGGCTGGTGTTGTTCGCGATCATCAAGGCGACCATCGGGTTGCGGGTGACCCCCGAGGAGGAGCTGCGGGGCCTGGACGTGGACGAGCACGGCATGGAGGGTTATCCGAACTTCCAGCTGGTCAAGCATTGACCGCGTGGCGGCCGCCGGTTCGTGGCGGAGTGCGACCGGCGGGGCACGGGCCGCGTGGTGTCGCGAGCCGCATCCTCCTGATCGCCGCGGCCGCCCGCCTACCACCCGCCGGCGGCCCGGGGGGGGGCC
>CAZSYS010000302.1:0-5552 GCA_964611365.1 uncultured Planctomycetales bacterium | reverse complement strand
GTCGCCGCCGTGGCCGCGGCCGGCTGTCTGACGGCCCTGACGGCGCTGGCGGCCTGAGGGAGGCCGGTCCCCGGGGCCGTGCGGCTGAGGCGAGGCGGTGCGCGGCGGGTCGGGCGGCGTTCCCGGGCGACTTTCCGCCGGGGCGGCATGAAAAAGGGGGATACCGCACTACCGTCCGCAGTCCAGATCGGCCGGCCGGTCGGGTCCGGTGGTGCACTGCAGCAGAATGGCGATGTCGGCGGCATCGACGTCGTCGTCCCAATCCAGGCGCGCCCGGCTGCAGGCAGGATCAAGCTGAGGGATGTGTTCGCCGGACAGGCAGGTCTGGAGGATGCCGAAGTCGGCCTGGTCGACGTCATCGTCCCTGTCCAGGTCGGTGAAGGCGAATTCGTGGGTCAGCAGGAATTCGGCGTTGAAGTCGGCCGGCGTCTCGTCCAGACCGGTGGGAAACCGGCCGGTGAAACCGCCGTAGAGCCATCCGCCACGGCAGTCGCGGACGCCGGCCTGGCCGCTGCGGACGACCACGCGGTAGCGCTGTTCGGGCAGGCCGGCGGCCGAGAGGTCGAGGGTGGCCCGTGCACCGTCGGCCTGGACGATGGTTCCGGTGACGGCCGCGTCGTCGCCGGTCTCGAACTGGCCGTCGGGGCCGGCGCCGACCAGGAAGAACGACTCCGGGCTTAACGAGGCGGCATCCGGCCGCTGGTTGAACTCGACGACCACCGCCTGGGGGCGCGTCACCAGCTCGGCTCCCGGCGGAGGGGTCATGGCGACGAGGCGCAGCCGGCGGAAGCGTTCGATCGCCTGCCGGGTCAGGTCGATATACTGGCGCCCGTACTCGGCGGTCTCGCAGATCTCGGAGGCCTCATGCAGTTCGTTCCACGTCTCGATGTGCACGAACCTGACGGCGGAACGGATGACCGACTCCCAGGCCGCACGGTAAAACTCGCCGTCTTCGCGCGAACGGTAGCTGTGAGAGCTTCGCGGCACGGCGCTGTCATCGTAGCCGGGCCCGAGGGCGGTCACGCCTCCCCATTGAACCCCCCTGAGGGCCGCTCCCCACTGGTAGGCTGAATCCGTCTGCACCGACCAGGAGTTTTCCCGCACGATGAAGGGGCGGACGCCGGAGAATTCGCTTTCGAACTTCGCGTACACGTAGTCGAACGACGACTGGTCGTAGGCGGCGGCAAATCCGGAGGAGTACAGGACGGTGATCGGCCGGCCGTCCAGACAGGCCCAGTGCCGCGGGTCGACCGAGGCCCAGAAACTGCGGATCGTCTGGTAGAAGATCTCCTTCCCCTCGGGCGTGGTCAGGTCGGCCTTGCCGTCCGGAGGCGACTGGAGCCGGACGGAGTTGAGCAGCGAGGTCGTGTCATAGAACATGCCGATGCGGGGCGGGTTTTTCCCCTCGGCGATCAGCTCATCGCGGGCCTGCTGGAGCGGAACCAGCCCCTTGACGTAGAGGCTGTAGGCGGCATCGTCGAAGTTTCCGGGGGCGGCCCAGTAGACCGGCCAGAGCATATCGATGCCGGCGTCGATCATGTCCAGCAGCTGAGTTCTGTGCCAGGCCTTGCTCATCATGCTGACGCTGGCAGGCGACGGGAAGTGATCGGTGAGCGCGTCGTCGGTGTTGGCGGGGTAATCATCGAAGAAATGCAGGTCGGGCCAGCGGTACCAGTAGAAATAAGTCGTGGCCGTCAGCCGCTCCTCCGGCAGCCAGGTCGGCCGGCGGGCGAGGTCGGCGGCGGACGGGGGCATGAAGCGTTCGGGCGGATCGCCCACGGTCGGCCAGGCCACAATCAGGGCGTTCTCGCCGCCGTCGTTGTTCACCCGGAAGGCCACGTGGGCCAGCGTGGCCGAGGGGTCCGCGAAGGCCGGACAGACGAACTTCTGCCAGCCGGAGGTCGCGATCAGGCCGGCCTGGGTGCCGGGTTCGCGGCCCAGGTATCGGCCGGCCGAGTCGAAGAGGGGAAAACTGGCTTTGAACCGCTGGGACGACCCGTCGGCGTTGCCGGTGCGGGCGTAGAACTCCAGATGGTACTGCTCTCCCGGCACGATCGGGAACTTGCTGGGCTCGTGGTCGAATCCCTGGTCGGTGCCGAAGGCGGTTACTTTCAGTCGCACGGCGCTGGTGGGCGCGGAGCCGGTGAACAGCTCGTGGGCTGCCACCGGGACGATGCTTGTCGAGGCCGCCCCGCCTCCGACTGCGAACGTCCGCCACTGGTCGGGCACCGTGCCGGTCGCCGAGCCGGTGCGAAGCCCGCCGGTCCCCAGGAAGTTCGGATTCGGGACGCGGTTGATCCCGGCGACGGCTGCCGGCAGGCCGGCGCCGTATACCCCCCCCAGCGCGCAGGCCAGGATGACGCTTTTGCGGAACTGCATCAAGCTCGATCTCACAGGTCCCCGGAACGGTACTCCGCCTGCTCCCCCTGAACGCCTGGCGGTCTCGCCGCAGCGGGTTTGCCGGGCATGCCGGTTCCCGTTTTCCCCTTCCTGCCCTGCTGGCAGACGTCATGATACCGTTTCGGCCGGGGGTTTCCCAGCCCGCCGGAGGGTGACCCGGCCGTCCCGGATGGTGACCGGGCCGCGCCGGCGAATCGCGGGGACGTCAGGGGAACGGCGGGGCGGCCGGGAGGTCAGTCCCCCTGGGCGGCGTTTGGCCCCCGGGCCCCGTCCAGGGCTGCCCGGACGGCATGGGCCAGGGGCTCGATGGCCGGCTGCCGCTCCAGCACGGCGACCACCCTCCGGAAGTGCCTGGAGGGCGGGTGGTCGGCGGGGGGATGTCCCAGGGCCACCACCGGCGCCCGGCGGCATCTTCGGGCGATCTGGCGGATCATCCGCTCCAGGGGCCAGGGCGCGGCCTCCACGTCCAGCAGGATCACATCGACGTCCTCGGCGTTGGTGTCCAGGAACATCAGCGCTTCGCGGGCATCGGTGCGCACGACCGCGCAGTAGCCCAGCGAGGAGAGCATCTGTTCGACGCCGCGGGCGACGGCGGCGGCGGCGATCAGGAGGACGGTTTCCTCCCCCCGCGGCAGCGGGGGAGGTCGGGGGACGGGCT
Source organism: uncultured Planctomycetales bacterium (assembly GCA_964611365.1). Taxonomy (GTDB): domain Bacteria; phylum Planctomycetota; class Phycisphaerae; order UBA1845; family PWPN01; genus CALLOB01. The sequence continues at coordinate 2,494 of CAZSYS010000302.1, read as the reverse complement.
GGACGTCCACGGGGCGGGCCTCGGCGCCGGCGGCCGGCAGCCAGACGGACATGGTCGTGCCCTGCCCGACGGTGCTGTCGACCAGGATCCGCCCGCCGTGGTTGCGGACGATGCCCAGGGCGGCCGCCAGCCCCATGCCTCGGCCGGTCGCCTTGGTGGTGAAGAACGGATCGAAGATGCGGCTCTGCAGCGCCGGATCGATGCCGTGGCCGTGGTCCTGGACCTCCAGTACGACGCAGGCTCCGGGCGGCAGCTGCGACTCCTGCCCTTCGGTGATGCCGGCGGGACGGGTCCGGATGATCACGCTGGATCCCCTCGGGCTGGCCTGGACGGCGTTGAGGCAGAGGTTCATCACCACCTGCTCGATCTGGGTCGGATCGGCGACGGCGAGCATCGGGTCGGCCCCGAGATCTTCGATGTAGGCGACCCCGGCGTCGGCGGCCGGCTGGCGCAGCATCCGGACGACGCGGTGCACGAGGGCGTTGAGGTCCGTGGGGGTGGTGCGCTGCAGTCCCGTGCGGGCGCAGGCCAGCAGCTGGCGGGTCATGGCGGAGCCGCGTTCGGCGGCGGCGGCCACGTCGGTCAGCAGTTCGCGGACCCTGGGCGGCAGCGAGGCGTCGCGCAGCATCACGGTGGTGTTTCCGAGGATGACGGCCAGCAGGTTGTTGAAGTCGTGAGCCACGCCGCCGGCGAGGGTGGCGATGCTCTCGAGCCGCTCGGCCTGGGCGATCTGCCGGAGCAGGCGTTCGCGTTCGGTGATGTCGCGGACCATGCACAGCAGGCCGGCGGGGCGGTCCTCGGCGTCGCGGCGGGCCGAGGCGGTGACTTCGCCGCGAAAGCGCGAGCCATCCCCGCGGAGCAGCTCGACCTGGATGGTGCGCGGCCGGCCGCTGGCGGCGGCCTCGGCCAGCGCGGCCCGGAGATGCTCGCGGTCTTCGGGCACCGCGATCTCCGGCACAAGCCGGCCGACGAGGTCCTGCTCGTGTTCCCGGCCCTGGAGGACGGCCGTCTGCCGGTTGGCGATCAGGATGCGCAGCTGCGGGTCGGTGAGCACGATGCCGTCGGGCGAGGTCTCGATCAGACCGCGGTAGAGCTGTTCGCTTTCGCGCAGGGCCTGCTCGGTCTGCTTGCGGTCGCTGATGTCGCGGACGCAGGCCAGGACCGACTCGCGGCCGGCGATGACGGCGCGTTTGAGGTTGACCTCGGTCCAGAAGAGCCGGCCGTCCCGGGCCCGGCTGTGCCACTCGAAGAGCTGGGTCTCGCCGCGTCCCGCTCGGGCGATGACCCGCAGAGCCTCCTGCTGGTTGTAGCACTCGTCATCGGCGCTGAGATCCCCGACGGTCCGTTCGAGCATCTCGTCGCGCGGGTAGCCGAAAAGGCGGCAGGCGGAGTCGTTCACGTCGAGGATGCGGCCGGAGGCGCTCTCGTGCACGAAGATGGCGTCGTTGACCGCGTTGAAGATGGCCCGGTAGTTGGCTTCGGAGAGCCGCAGGGCCTCCTCGGTCCGGCGTCGCCGGGTGATGTCGTTGAGCACCCCGACCAGCAGCGGCTCTCCGCCGGCCGGCGGCGGCACCGCGCGGCCGAACTCCTCGATCCAGCGCCATTCGCCGTCGCGGCGGCGCAGGCGGTAGACCAGGGCGAAGACCTCGCCGGCGGCCACGGCGCGATCGACCTCGGCGAAGACTCCGGCGACGTCGTCGGGGTGGTACAGGTCCACGAAGCTCAGCCGTCCGGACAGGAATTCCTCCTTGCGGTACCCGGTAAGCGGCTCCATCGCGTCGTTGAGGTACAGCATGGTGTAGCGGCTGTCGTTGCGGCAGAGGTAGATGGCCCCGGGGATCGCGTCCAGCATCAGCCGCAGGGGAAACGGCTCGGCGGAGGGCGGTCCTTCGGCCGGCGGAAGCGGGGGCATGGACTGGCCTGTCGATCGATCCATGATTCTTTCGCCTTGGAAGCCCTGCCCAAGCGGCGCGTCGTCCATTGTAGAACCGCCCGCCGCCCAGGCAATGTCCGTGCCCGCGGATCCCCGCGGGGGGAGGGTTCCGCCGCCGTCCTCCGCGGGTATAATGAGGGGATCTCATTTCGGGAGGTGTCGTCATGAACATTCCCCTCAAGCGCGGCATGCTGATCCGCCACCAGAACCACATCTACGAGGTCTCGGACTTCCACGAACGGCACACCGGCAAGCAGAAGCCGACGGTCCACGTGGCCCTGCGCGACGTGCGCGACGGTCACCCGGTGGACCGGACGCTCAGCGATCTGGAGCCGGTGCAGGAGGTCGAGTATGCCTGGCGGCGCATGCAGTACCTGTACCCCAAGGGCCGGCTGCGGGTCTTCATGGACTGCGACTCCTTCGAGGAGCACGAGCTGTCCGACGCCCACCTGCAGGACCGGGGGGACTTCCTTGTCGAAGGCAAGGAGTACCGCGTGCGGCTCATCGACGGGGCACCGGCCTCGGTGGAGATTCCGGAGGTCGTCTCGCTGCGGGTCGCGC
>CAZSYS010000301.1:0-5558 GCA_964611365.1 uncultured Planctomycetales bacterium | reverse complement strand
GCTCAGCCGGCGGTGGCGGCGGCTGAAATCGGCCCACCTCTGCCCGACGGTGCCGCTGCCGGCATCCTCGTCCAGGAAAAAGGCGAAGGTCGCGTGATCCGATGGAATAGCCGGATGCCCCCGGAACGATTTACACAAGATTTGACACTACCTCCTTGCCGGCTCCTTGAGGTCATCGACGACGGCGCGATCCTGAAGCGTGCCGCCGCATCCGGTCCGCGAGGCCGCCTGCACGTCGCAAGCGTCCGTTCACCGCTCTTCGCGGGCATAAGCCTCGGCCATGGCGATCCGCCGGGACAGTGCCGGGTGGTCGTCCAGCAGGATCTCCTCCCAGCGCGGCGGATTGGGGTCGGCCAGGTTCTGGCGGCTGAGCCGCTCAAACGCGCTGCGGAAGGCCTCCGGGTCGCCGGTGCGCTGCAGCGCGTAACGGTCGGCCTGTCGCTCGAACCGCCGGCCCACCGCGCAGACCAGCGGTCCGACCAGCAGGTTGTAGACCGTCGTCAGCAGCATGACCCCCGGCAGTGCGGCCGCCGCCGACACCCAGGCTTCGGGCGGCCCCCCGGCGTGCGGGGCCAGAAGCCAGCAGATCAGAGCCACGTGCACCGAGGAGATCGCCGCGACCAGAAGGATCCGCTTGGCCACGTGCCGGCGGACGTGGTGCCCCAGCTCGTGGGCGAAAACCACCCCGATCTCCCGCTCGTCGAAACTCTCCAGCAGCGTGTCGGACAGGTAGACGCGGCGCGTCGAGCCCAGCCCCGCAAGCATGGCGTTGGCCTTCTTGGTCTCCTCGCTGAGCCCCAGATCAAAGACCCCGGCCAGCCGCATGCCGCTGCCGGCGGCCAGCGCGTTGAGCCGGTCCACCAGGCCCGGGCGGTCCAGCGGCCGGGAGGGATAAAACAAGGGCAGAATCACCAGCGGCACGAGCCTGGCCAGCACCACGGTCAGCAGCAATGCCCCGGCCCACAGCCACACGCCCCAGAACCGTCCGCCGTACCAGAGGGTGCCATACAGCAGGACCAGCAGCGCCGTCCCGACCACCGCCCCCACCAGCCAGCCGGTGGCCTGGAACCGCAGCCACTTGCGGAAGGTCTGGTTGCTGAGCCCGAAGCGGTGTTCCACGACGAAACCGTCGTAGTAGTCCAGCGGCAGATGCACCGCCACGCTGCCGCCCAGGACCAGCAGCGCCAGCAGCAGCAGGCCGGCCCAGCGGCCGGGATCCAGCGCGGCGATGAGTTCAGCCGCCGGGCGGGCGATGATGCAGCAGGCCGCCCAGTAGGCCAGCGACAGCGGGATGCCCGCCAGCTGGAGGGCGAGCTTCTGACGGTGGTATTGCCTGATCCGGGCCGGGTCGTCGGACGCACACCCCGGACCGGGAGCCGGCGGAAACGATCGGGCCTGAGGCGGATGCGGATCCTGGGGCATGAAACCTCCGGGCGGGCGGTCAGTTCGGACCGCCCGGGTTCGGCGAGCCTGGCGTCGGCGTTGGAGCCGCACGGTACCGCTCGCGCACCTGGCGGACACGCGCGGCGTAGCGGTCGTCCACGTGCTGCTTGTCGGTCAGCACCATTTCCAGCGGGCCGGCCGTCATGCGCAGCAGCTGGCCCCGGGCGTCCACGTCGATCTCGTTCACCGGAGGCACCAGCCCCTCGCTGTCCTCGATGCGGAAGGCGGCGGTCCGCCCGCCGCCCAGCGGCACCTGACGCGATCCGACGACCTCGAACGTCCGCAGCGAAAGCCCCTTGCGCTGGGTGTCGTACCACGAGAAGGCGAAAACGGCCGGCTCGCGGAGGTTCACCATCCGCGGCAGCAGCAGCAGCCAGATCGGCGAGCCGAACGTGCGATCGGTCTGGATCACCCGGTCCTTCTCGTCCGCCGAGCTGATCCTCGCGGGGTAGTCCACCACCAGCTTGTCGTTGCGGCGAAGGGCCTGCTCATACTCGACCGCCGGCGGGGACGCAGGCCTGCCCGCCTGAGCGGGCGCGGCCACCTCCTGGCGGTTTTCCCATCGCTCGTAGCCGAGGTCCTGCGACAGAAACATGTTCTGCTGGAGAAAGCTCACCGACCCGTCCTCCGGAAACAGCCAGCTCTGCTGCACGATCTGGATGCCCTCGTGGCCGTCGATGGTGAAGGGGCGCTCCTCGGTGGCCAGGAAACCGATCTCCACGCCCTGCCGAAGAATGCGGTGCCAGGCGGGCGGGGCCGCCAGGTCCGCCAGACGGACCTCGCCCTCGCGCACCCTGGCCAGCAGCCGCGAGGTGTGCAGCAGCGCGGCCTCGACCCGGGCCTGCAGGGCCTGGCTGCGCAGCAGGCGAAGGCTCCCGGCCACCCGATCAAACAGGCTGACCAGCCGCGGGCGATCCCCGTCCGGCGTCAGGAAGACCACCCGCAGCAACTCGTCCGACAGATACTGCACGACCAGCTGCTGCTGCAGAAAGCGGCCGGCGTCCGACTCGAACACCGCCGCGTGACGCAGGGCCTGGTGACCCTCGACCTCGGCGGGTTCCGCACGCAGCACCTCCACCTTCTGCCGGCTGGCCGCCAGGGCCGACTTCAATTCCTCGGCCATGGCCTCGGCGTTCCAGGGACGCCTGGCCGCCAGGATCTGGACCGACAGCGAAAACGCATCCCCGGCCTCGCCGCGGTGCGTGAACCGGCAGACCTCCACCGCATCGTCGATCGTCTGCTTCTCCCGCTGAATCCGGGACCCGGCCGGCGGACGGATGGAGAAGCCGAAGCTCCCGTCGGTGTACGCCGGAGCCAGATCCCGGTCGACCCAGTCGCCCGGGGAGACCGTGGTGGTCTGCCCGCCGGCCGGGCCAATGCCGCCCAGGACCGCCGCCAGCATCCAGCACGGCAGGCCGTGTCGCCTTGCAGACGGACGCAGGTCTCTCATATCGCGCCTTCCACCGAGGCCCGGTTTTCCCGGTGCTGCAGCGCCGACGCCGGGGTGGCGGGCCCCCGCCGAACCCGGCCGGGTGCCTCCGGCCGCGCATCGGCCGGTTCGGGATCCGCCGGTTCCTGCCAGCTGCCGTCGTCCAGGGCTGCCGCGGCCAGGCGGCCGTCGGGTTCGAACAGCAGCGTCAGAGCGGCCGGATTGTAATCGCGAATCACCCGCACCGCGCGGCGCCGCTGGCCGGACCGCTCACCCGGCAGCAGCTGTTCGCCCCACGGCAGCAGAAACCACGCCGCCGGGCCCCCCGTCCGGCTCGAGACGGAGGTGAACGCCATCGGTACCGCGTCCGGATCGGCCGACATTTCCGCCGCCGCCAGCAGAATCACCGGCTCGCAGGCGTAGGTCTCATCGACCGCCGAATCGTCCTCCAGGCTGCGGACCCCGGCCTGCAGCCGGCGATGAACCGGGCCCGAAGGATCCCGGCGCGCCTCCTCGTACCGGAGCAACTCCCGGCCGGCGGCCTCCACCCGCATGGCGATTTCGTGCCGGCCCGCGTCGGTGCTCAGCCGGACCGTCTCGGTCGTTCGGATCCGGGCTCCCCGGCCCGCCCTGCGCTCCGACCGGGAACGGAGAATGTAGGCCGGAGGGGTATCCGCGGTCGACCGGCAGGAGGTGTCCTCCATGCCCAGAATCAGCGCCGGCGACCGCAGGAGAAACCGGCGGTCATTGCAGAGCGCATCGGTCAGCCGACGATCCAGCCCGTCGGCGTGCAGACTGGCCAGCCACCCGGCGGCGGCCTTGCGGGCACCAGGCACGTCCAGGAGATCCCCGATGGCGCGGACTTCCGCGATCCGGGCCAGAGAACGGCAGCGCTCCAGCAGGTCGGCCTTGCCGTCCTGCGGGCATCGTCCCACCATGATCAGGGCCGTCGCCGCATCGACCTGAGCGGCGCACAGCAGGACCGGCACCGCCCCCGGATAACTCGACTCCACCCAGGTGTGGACGAACGACCGGCCGTTCTCGTCGGAGTGCTCGACCTCCGGCGGCGCCAGGCTGCGCGGGGCGTATTGGCGGGCCAGATCCCCGGCCACATCCTCAATACGCCTGGATTCCAGCAGAGGCACGCGGTGAAGATCCAGAAACCAGGAGGCGGTTTCGTCCTGCGCGAGCATACGGAGCATGTAGTCCCGCCCGGCGTCGCAGGCGACGAACTCCGCCCCCGGCGGCGGCACGAAGCGGATGCCCGCCGCGGACATCAGGTCACCGGCCTCGGCGACCACTCGGGCGTCCTGGAGCACCAGCGTCTGGCAGACGCGGTCCAGCAGCCGCAATTCGCGCCGCCTGGGAGGGGCGTCGCACATCAGCAGTACCCCGACCGCCTGCCCGCCGGGGGCCAGGGCCACGCGTCCGAGGCAATGGCTCTCGACCGCCGGCCGGAAGGGGGATACCAGCGCCAGGGCTACCGACCACCCCGGCAACCGGCCGACCGCCCCGGGGCCCAGGGATTTGATGTCCTTGGGAACGCCCGGGGCCAACAGGCCGGCCAGCTGGGGGATCATTTCAGAAGCGGCACCGGCGGGCATGGACAAGGGCCTGGGCTCGGCACGAAAGACGTAAAGCCGACGGGCCGTGCCGTCGGACCGGCCGCTCTCCACCAGGGCGACCACCAGACCCTCTGGGGTGTCCTCCGGCGTCACCGGGTCCCAGCCCTGGGGCTCTTCAAAAGAAACCAGCCCTTCCGGGTAAAGTCTGGCTTCAGAGAGGACGATCTGGTCGGCAGTGTTCTTCCGGTGCCCAACGTAGGCGGCCAGACCGAGGGTCAGCACCAGCACCACCAGACAGGCACTGATCGATCTGAACGGACTGCAGAAACGCGGAATCGAGTCTCGCTCCGGCATGGGTGACCATCTTACGGGCGTCCTGCCTTCTTGCCAAGACCTTTGGAAACAGGAGGTTGCGCTTGTCCATGGAAAGTCGCGCCTGTCGGTGTAAAGTCTTGCCTGTCCATGGAAAACCGCGCTTTTCCATGGCGAGAGCTTGCGCTCTTGCGGGGACGGGCGTCGCCTCGACCCGGCAGGATTGCCGGCACAACCCAGGCGTTGCGCCCTTGCCGGCGCGGGCGTCGCCCCAGACGATGCAATAGGGTCACGCCGGTCCGGACGAGGGGGTTAAGCATGCCGGTGGAGGGGGTTGGGCGTATCGGAGGGGGTTAAGCGTGTCGGTGGAGGGGGGCTGCGCCGGTCAACTGTGGGGGTCGAACGGGTCAAGGAGGGGGGCCGATGGGTCGGCCACCGCCTTTTTGGGGCCCTGCAGCCGCCTGGGTTACGCGGTCGCGGTCCGCGCGCCGGCAGCACGCAACCTCAGCCGCCAGCGGCGCTTGACCCACCTGCGAGGATGCCTTACAGTCTGGTCGGTATCGGTTGCATCGCTCCTGCTTTCCGGATGCGGCGCGGCGGTCTGCACCGAATGTACGTCAGCCCGGTGTCCAGGGACGGTGGAATTCAGGCTTTGGTGGCCGGTGTCGCGTCCTTGCGGGCGTGCGGGCACAGCCTCTTGCGAGTCCGTGAGGATTCGTGCGTCGCGCCGCGGTCGGCGGTTTGCGGGCGTGCGGGTGTAGTCACCGCAGGCCGGCGGAGAGCCGCCGTGCCGGCGGCGGACGCAGGTG